>JASJDA010000020.1 GCA_030065755.1 Prochloraceae cyanobacterium
GGTAACGAATAATTCATTTTTAATAAGGAAGTCCTCTATAGCAGTCTAGTTAACTGCGAAGGGCGATAAGTTATCGGGAAAAGGACTTCCTTATTAAAAATAATTTTCTTCCACCGATACATTGAGTAGTCAACCAAGACGCAAAAAATCTACATAAGTAGGTAACTCAGAGGGAAGATTGCGTAAGAAGCAAATGCCTGGGGTAACCCCCAAGGATAAGCTGACGTACGCACGGAAACATGAATGATAAAAGCTATCAACAGAGAGCAAAGTTACCGATGAGTAAGTCGTCACACGACCGAAAAAGTAAAATTGAATACTGGCATCAAATCCCTTGGAAAAGGGCAGAGAAAGTCGTGTTCTCTCTCCAGAGACGGATTTATCAAGCTAGTCAACGTGGCGATGTCAAAGCTATCCGCAGACTACAAAAACTACTGCTCCGAAGCTTCTTTGCTAAAGCAATAGCGGTTAGAAGGGTAACGACCGATAATCAAGGCAAGAAAACGGCAGGGATAGACGGGATTAAATCTCTAACACCCAAACAACGGTTAGAACTGGTTTACTCGCTTAACCCACTAACGGGTAAAGCCAAATCTGTACGTAGAGTATGGATACCAAAACCAGGGAAGGACCAGAAAAGACCGTTAGGAATTCCAACTATGGAAGACCGAGCTAGGCAATGCCTAGTAAAACTTGCACTTGAACCTGAATGGGAAGCTCGTTTTGAACCAAACTCCTATGGTTTTAGACCTGGAAGAAGCTGTCATGACGCTATAACAGCAATATTCAATGCACTACGCTATAAAATAGCTTACGTGCTAGATGCAGATATAGCCAAATGTTTTGACAGAATAAACCATAAAGTCCTACTAGAGAAACTCAACACCTTCCCTGCCATGAGACGGCAGATAAAAGCCTGGCTGAAATCGGAAACAAAGGATGGAAAAGAATTATTTCCGTCAAAGGAAGGCACACCACAAGGAGGAGTGATTTCTCCCTTATTAGCTAATATCGCACTACACGGATTGGAAAACCATCTTAAAACATGGATAAGAGGAAAGTCCCTCAGACATCCAAGCGGACAGATGAAATCTCGCATACAAAGAGAGACATCCCTAGGTGTAATAAGATACGCAGATGACTTTGTAATCATACACGAAGACATCGAAATACTAAATGAGGCTACAGAAATCACAAGAAACTGGTTATCAAAGATAGGACTAGAACTAAAACCAGAAAAAACAAGAGTTTGCCACTCACTAGATAGACATGAAAAAGAAAAACCAGGTTTTGATTTTCTCGGATTCAATATCCGACATTATAAAACTGGAAAACATCATGCTAACAAAACAACAACAGGAAACATAAAACCCTACACCCTTAACATCAAACCGTCAAAAGAAGCCTATCTAAAACACTATAGGGAAATCTCCCAAATAGTAGATAGATTCAAAGCAGCTAAGCAAGAAAACTTAATAAACAAACTGAATCCCATCATAAGAGGATGGTCTAACTACTACAAATACTCAGTATGTAGCGAAATCTTCAGCAAAACAGACCACCTAATCTTCTGGAAGCTCAAAAAATGGGCTGACAAAAGACACCCAAACAAATCCTGGAAATTCAAAAAGCCTAAATACTGGAAAACCATAGGAGGTGACAAATGGGTTTTCTCAGATGGAAAACACAGACTCATCAAACATAAAAAAAATTATGATGAGGCAAAAAAGAAAACCAGGAAAAAGGGCAGGAAGAACCAGGGAGAGATTTTCAAAAAGGTACAAGACGTACGCTCTCCTTACGATGGAGATAAAGTTTACTGGAGTAACAGACTAGGCAAACATCCAAATCTGCCAACGAGTAAAGCAAAACTTCTCAAATGGCAAAATGGGAAATGCCCACACTGCGAATTAGCATTTAAACATGAAGACGTTATGGAAATCGACCATATCACCCCACGCAAAGCTGGGGGTGATAGCAGTTATAAAAATCTCCAACTTCTTCACAGACATTGCCATGATGAAACAACAAGGAACGACCTAAAACTAATTGCCGAATACCAAAACCGTAAGGAGTTGGATAAGCAATTTAACGATATACCTGTTTTGATTAGTATTCGTGACAAGAATCATGTTCCTGAGGAGCCGTATGAGGTGAAAGTCTCACGTACGGTTTTGAAGACGAGCAGGTCGGGTGACTGACTTGCTTAGTTTAATTGCCTATTGGTGGAGTAATGGCAGCGCGGGTACCTGGAGGAATTATTTCTCCTGGAGCAGTAGGTTACGATATCAACTGCGGCGTGCGAGTGTTGGCATCAGAAATAGAATATCAAACAGCTCAAAAAAATCTCAGCGAGCTAGCAAGTAGTCTATATCACAATTGCCCCAGTGGTGTAGGAGAAAAAGGCAGTTTGCCCCTATCGATAAAAGAATTAGAGCAAGTATGTCGTCAAGGCTCTCGCTGGGCGAGAGAGCGAGGCTATGCTACAGAAGAAGATTTAGCACGTACTGAAGAATTTGGTTGTTTGGAAGGTGCGGATCCGACTAGGGTAAGTCAGAGGGCAAAAGAACGAGGCAAAGGTCAATTAGGAAGCCTCGGAGCTGGCAATCACTTTCTGGAAGTAGATGTAATTGAAAAAATTTTCCACCCCGAAGCTGCCGCAATTATGGGTCTGAAACAAGGCTGTTTGGCAGTGCAAATTCATTGCGGTTCTCGCGGTTTTGGCCATCAAATTTGTACAGACTACGTTCGCGATTTCCAGCAGGTAGTAATCAATTATGGAATTCACCTAAGCGATCGAGAATTAGTCTGCGCCCCCATAGACTCTCCAGAAGGACGAGCATATCTAGCAGCAATGAAGTCAGCAGCTAACTATGCTTTTGCTAATCGGCAAGTATTAGCCTACCAGGCACGGCGAAGTTTTCAAGAGGTGTTTGGCAAATCTGCAGGAGAATTGCTCCTGCGCCAAGTATACGATATTGCTCACAACATGGCTAAAATTGAGACTCACCGTATAGAAGGGGAGAAAATGACAGTCTGCGTTCACCGCAAAGGAGCAACGCGGGCATTCGGACCTGGATTTGCAGATTTACCTCCAGAATATCGCCCTTTAGGTCAACCAGTGTTAATTCCTGGTTCCATGGGAACCAAAAGTTGGATTATGTTAGGTACTGAAGCTAACGAAGAACTTTCCTTTGGTTCTAGCTGCCACGGTGCCGGAAGAGTAATGAGTCGTAAATCTGCCAAGAGACAAATTCGAGGCGATCGCCTGCGCCAGGAACTAGAAAGAGAAGGAATCAATGTACGCGCAGGTTCTATGTCAGGATTGGCTGAAGAAGCGCCTAAAGCTTACAAAAATATCGAAAGAGTTGTAGATGCTGTGAGCAAGGCTAATATTGCCCTCAAAGTTGCTCGCCTGCGTCCTGTAGCGGTAGTCAAAGGTTAATGGGTCTGTGACCAAAAGTCAAATATAAAAAATTTTTTATTTACTTGGTCAACTGCTCGATCGCTTTGGCAATTAGGGGAGCGACTGAAATAACTTGCAACTGCGGCCATTTGCTGGCAGGTAGGGAAATAGTCTTGGCAAATTATCTAAACGGTCTAGTACATAAAAATAGAGCACAATAAAAACTTTCTCTCCAGTATAAGAATGACCGCAAAAAGAGCAAAAACGAAACTTGGGGGTTCCAACAGCTTTCCCACAAGTTGAAACAATCCAAGATTCCGATGAGAATTGTTCTAATTAAGGACTGCTATAGATTTGCCAAGCTTCCCAAATTGAGTAAGTAGCTAAAACCACCAACAAAAACCGAAAAGCGAAGCTCACCACCGAACTGGATAATTTTGGGAGAAAACGAGTGCTAATTTGAGCGCCAATCAAACCCCCAAAGCCCAGAAGTAAACCTTCTACGAACAAAACATTACCGTTGACAGCATGACCGATAGAAGCGGAGATAGCGGTAATAACGATTACACCAAGACTATTTTGAATAGCAGCTTTGATCGGATCGCCGAGTAAAAGAATTTGCAGAGGTACCATAATCACGCCCCCACCCACGCCAAATAAGCCAGCCAATAGCCCTGCTGCTCCTCCTGTGGTAATTCTGGCAACAGTGGGATTGATTCCTACCTGCTGTTTTTCACCCTTGTTTTCAGCGTTCTTTTGTTTCGCTATAACGCGCTTGCGGAACTCGAACAGATAAATGTTAACTAACAGTAGTAGGCCAAAACTCAACAATAACAGAGCGGGGTCGAAAATTTCTGCTAAGTAGACCCCAATTTGGGCGGTGAATAATGCTGGCAATGCCAACAAAAGAATTCGTTGAGGCTTAATGTAACCCATACGCCAATTTTGTAGGGTACCGGAAGAGGCAGTGATTGTAATAGCTAAAGCACTGGTTGCGACTGCTTGTTTGGGTTCATATCCCAAAGCTACTAAAAGGGGAACCAGAACCGTGCCCCCGCCAATCCCTAAAAATCCAGCTAGAATTCCCGAAAAAAGACCACTTATACCTAAAAAAACATTTATTGGAATCATTATTGAGAGTCTTTTCAACTAAAGTAAGACAAATTAACCTGAGTTCGATCTAAGTCATTTGAGCAACTTTCTTGACATCGAACCCAGGTCAAATCAGGTTAAGATAAAATTATTTGGAAAAATTAACCACTACAGATTTTACTTCTAGATATTCTTCAAGTCCCTGTTTCCCACCTTCTCTACCTAAACCGGACTCTTTTAAGCCACCAAAGGGAATTTCATGGGTGTAACCAGCCGCATCATTAACGCCAATTAAACCACAATCAAGAGCTTCAGACAACCGAATGACACGCCCTAAATCGCGAGTATAGATATAGCCCGCTAAACCGAAGGAGATGTCGTTGGCTCGTTCGATTACCTCTTCCTCAGTTTTAAAAGTCAAAATGGGAGCAACAGGACCAAAAATTTCTTGCTGACAGATGGGCCAACTATCCTCAACATTAAGAAGAACCGTAGGACTGTAGTAGCAGCCACTAACATAAACGTCGTCGGTTAAATAATTGCCGCCTAAAGCTACTCGCCCACCTCTCGATACAGCATCTTCGACTAAGCCGTGGACTTTTTGCCGTGCCGCCTCATTAATCATAGGCCCGATTTGCACGCCACTCTCAAATCCCACTCCGAGCTTCAAAGTCTTAGCTTTTTCAATAAAAGCGGCGATAAACTGCTCCGCAATATTCTCTTGCACGTAAATCCGATTAGCGCAGATACAAGATTGCCCTCCTACTCGCAAGTACTTGATGGCAACTGCTTCTTCTGCAGCCACTTCAAGGTTAGCATCGTCAAAAACAATAAATGGGGCATTACCACCTAGCTCGAATGAGACTCGCTTAATGGACTTAGCGGCTTGCTGCATCAGTAACTTGCCCACTTCTGTAGAGCCAGTGAAAGCAATTTTTTTGACTTTAGGATTGTTCAGCATCGCCGCACTAATAGGGATGGGATTAGCTCCTGCAATGACGTTGAGAACCCCTGGAGGAACTCCAGCATCGTGGCAAACCTTGGCAATAGCTAAGGCTGTCAGGGGAGTATCTTCTGCTGGTTTGAGAACAACGGTACAGCCTGCCGCTAGTGCTGGGGCAATTTTCCGCACCATCATAGCTGCCGGAAAATTCCAAGGGGTAATGGCAGCAACTACTCCTAAAGGCTTGGATTGAACCCACAACCGCTTATTGGGAAATGGGGATGGGACTAAACTGCCGTACATACGACGGGACTCTTCTGCAAACCAGCCGAAGTAACCTAGAGCAAACTTAACCTCTCCCTTCGCCTCGGCAAATGGTTTACCATTTTCTAAAACGACTAGCTCAGCAATCCGATCTATCCTTTCTTCCATAATTTGCTGAGCTTTTTTGAGGATTTCAGCCCTTTGTTTGGCTGGGGTTACTGACCACTGCTTGAAAGCTCTATGTGCTGCTTCGATCGCCCGTTGGGTTTCGGCCTCTCCCCCGTCAGCTACCTCGGTAATGGGATTGCCAGTGGCAGGGTTGCTGACGCTAAACGTGCGTCCTTCATCAGCATCTACCCACTGCCCATCTATATATAATTGCTGTGCCTGCTTTAGATTGTTTGGCATGGCAATGATTTTAATACGGGAGATTTTGCCGTTTGGTTCGAGGGAAGATATTGTCTGCATCAAGATTCTCACTTACTTGCTACATAATTCAATTATTTCTTAGTGTATCTAATTATTAAGAAATTACAAAATATACAAAAAAACATTGTTAAAAATACATAAAAATAATATGATTCCGCCAAATTAGCAAAGACGAGTAAGTAATATTACATAACTTCCCATGGCTACTCCTGGAGTGAGATCCCTCATTAGGTTGATTTTTGGAGATACCATATTGTTCCTCCCTTCGCTCGAGAACGAGAACTTTTTTGTCGCGATCGATACTAAAGGGGCTATCAGCTTTAATAGTCGGTCATATTAAAAGTATTTATTACTAAACATAATTATATCGTCGAGAGTTGTTGCTATATAACGAATACAATCTTGTTTACAAGTTTTAATGTCACCATTTCGCCACTAGAATGTCTCAATAAAGTCATATTTATTTTTTACATTTATTTACATAAAGATACATTTATTTACAACCCCTCGCTCACTGGTCTATTTGGTTATGTTTACTACCCATTTCCCTTGGCTCACAACCATAGTTCTCTTCCCTCTACTCAGCTCTCTGCTGATTCCCCTAATTCCCACTAAGGAAGGCAAAAACATCCGCACCTTTGCTCTCGGGGTAGCCTTAGCTGACTTTGCCATCGCAATTAGCGCTTTTTGGAATAACTTTAATTTAGAAAATACAGAATTTCAGTTAGTTGATACTTACTCCTGGATTCCCCAACTAGGAGTTAATTGGTCATTAGGTGTCGATGGTATCTCCATGCCCTTGATTGTACTTGCTTGTTTCGTCACCACCCTGGCGATTTTAGCTTCCTGGAGAGTCAAGCATAGACCCAAGCTATTTTATACTTTAATGCTGGTGATGTACGCAGCTCAAATCGGCGTACTAGCTGCTAAAGACATGTTCCTCTTCTTCGTAATGTGGGAACTAGAATTGGTACCCGTTTACCTGCTCATCTCCATCTGGGGAAGCGAAAGAAGTCGCTACGCATCTACTAAATTTATCCTCTATAACGCACTAGCTTCTATATTCATTCTCGTCGGTGCTTTAGCACTAGCATTCTACGGAGATAACTTTACTTTCGATATTGCTGAGTTAGCAGCAAAAGATTATCCTATCGGTCTAGCAACCCTCGTTTATGCAGGCTTCCTAATTGCATTCGCAGTTAAGATGCCCATCTTCCCCTTCCACACTTGGCTTCCAGATGCACACCAAGCTTCCTTGGCTGCTGTCTCCATGGTTATCACTGGTGTACTGAAAATGGGTAGCTACGGTTTAATCCGCTACAACGTAGAAATGTTCCCTGAAGCACACATGAGTTTTGCCCCAGTGTTAGTGATTCTCGGAGTAGTCAACATAGTTTACGGTGCTTTTGTAGCCTTCGGACAAACACACCTGATGAGAAGACTTGCTTACGCAGCTATCTCTCACATGGGCTTTGTCTTGATTGGAATTGGCGCTTACACCGCAGTGGGAATGAACGGTGCCATGCTTCAGTTAATCTCTCACGGTTTAATCGCAGCAGCAATGTTCTTCTTAGCTGGAGTAGCCTACAAGAGTGCTGGCAGCCTTTGGATGGACAAAATCACTGGCTTAGCTTTTGAAATGCCCAAGACTTTTGCACTGTTCAGTATTTTGGTCATGGCTGGTGTGGGACTACCTGGAACAAGCGCTTTCGTAGCAGAAATCACCGTGTTCCTAGGAATGGCTACTAGCGATGTTTACAGTACAGCCTTCAAGGTACTGGTAATCTTCCTAGCTGCTGTAGGTGTAATTGTAACTCCTATCTACTTCTTATCTACTTTACGAGTTATCTTCTACGGTAAAAACGAAAACGGTTTCAAAGTAGACAAGTATGAAATAGATGCTAATCCTCGCGAAGTCTTTATCGCCGCTAGCATCATCATCCCAGTAATCGCAGTAGGTTTCTATCCCAAGCTTTTAACTAACACCTACGATGCTAAAACTGTAGAACTAGCCAATAGAGCACAAGCTGTAATCCCTGTAGTCGCACAACAACAAGAAAAATCAGTAGAAGCTAATCTACCTGCACCTCTAGCTACAGAAGCATTCATTGCTCCAACTCTCAAATAATGAAATCTCTCTAATCGTTACATAGTCATAACTATTCAACGAACAGAGAGACAATCGAACAAACTTTGCTCTCAATCCTACCCTTTTTGGGGTAGGATTGTACAATTTTATTTTTATTAGTATAGTGTGTAAAATCTTTAGGGTTCAAAAACCAAAAGTAGCTGTACAGTCAAGATTTAACCTTGACCGAGGGAGGTATGAAGTTTTTGGCAGCTTCAAATTAGTTGGAAAAATCTAACTAAAACGGAGCGAGGCGTGTTTTTAAACCGCCGTAGCGACATCCGTTAGAATCCTGTCTTTTCAAAGGCAGGAGATGTCAAATAATAGTATCAGCCCAATCTTTTTCGCTTGAACATTCAATACAAACTATATCTTTATTACTAAATTCTGAACTAAATTAGTATCGGCTGTATTAATTTTTATGGTCGCGTAAAATGCGACCACGATCGGTTTCAAGTTTTTTTCAATGCCCGCTCAACTAACTGAGAAACCTGAGAAGGACGCTTAGCTACGCTGACACGAGCTTTTTTCAAAGCAGCTATTATTTGTTGGTTTCGATTAGTTACGGGTACAGAATGAGATATTTGAGTAGTTATAATTGAGAGTGCGTCGGTAAAATCTCTTGGCATTGGCACTTCAAGTCCAGCTATGTAGACGATAACAGGTTTATTTATATTGTTAGCAATGTATTCAACAGAGTCTGGCGAGATATTACCGTTAGGTTGTTCGATGAGGACAATGACTTCAGTGTCCTTATCTTGTTCTAAAATTTGCAGCCACTGCTCGAAGCTAGAGCCTATTATGCGATCTGTACCGAGATTAATAGCAATTGACTCTCCCAATCCTGCCTGGTTTAAAGCGATGGCAACCTCGTAGCTGAGGCTGTGGCTGCGACTAATCAGCCCTACCTTTCCTAAAGTATAGTATTGAGGCTCGACAGTACCGATCCAAACTTTTTCAGGGATGATAATTCCAGCGCTACCCCCTCCTAAAATTAGGGTATTAGTCGATCGAGCTTTCTCTAGTAGGCTAATCATATCTAGGGAAGGAACGCCACGAGAAACGAGAACGATTTGCCTAATTCCGGCAGCGATCGCTTCTAGTGCTGCGTCTAGTACGCTCTCTGGACGGGCAAAAATTGCAGTTGTTTGAACTTCTCCTAATTCTTCTATTGCTTGTTCTACTAGATCGAATACGGGAATATCATCTAAAAGTTGACCGCCTTTACCAGCAATAATTGCAGCAACAATATTCGTGCCGTAGGCTTTCATTCTAGTAGCATAATAAGAACCGCGAGTATTTCCAATTCCTTGTACTAATATCTTGCTCTCTGGTGTCCAATTCATTGAATTTATATTTATGGTGAAGACTAGCTTATGAAGATTTTGTCAGAGAGATAGTCTTGTTGACTGCTTCTTCTAAATCATCTGTAAAATATACTGGCATTTGTGCTAAGTGTTCTTTAATTGGCTCAATTTCTGCCCCAACTAAACGCACGACCAATGAGAACGGTCTCTGAGTAGCGATCGCTTTCTGCTTGCTAGATGGCTGCTGAGAGCGACGTTTTTGACGAGAACGAGAAACAGAACCAGTGACTCGTCTGGAGCGTTCTTCGGCTTGATTTTTGAGTTCCTGTTGAGGTTTGAGATAATCGACGATCGCCTGCGCCACAATTTGAGTAAATTCGGGATTACCTAAAAAATTTGCCACAACAATTTTGAGTTCCCTTAGTTCCATTAATTGCTGTAAAGCTAAATGTATCTGTCTGGTTATGTGAGAATTAGGCTGTAAATCCAGTGCAGTTTCTTGTCCCACCAGTACACAAGAATCAATTTTTCCTTTATTTTGAGAGATTAAATCCCAAGTTACCAAGGCTAAATTAAGACTGTTAGAAATAATTCCTATATTTCCTCCTTCTTCCTCGTTCCAATCTAGCCATCGAAGTTCTGGGGTTAAGATTGAAGACTGGGAAACTTTTGCTTGTGGTTGGGAAATATTTTGTGGTTCTTGAAACAATAACAGATCTGGATGGCGTACCAAAACGCTCTCATTAACTGTAATTTTGCCATCGAGAGCCATCAATTCACCTTCAGAACTTACACCTAGGGGATTAATTTCTACTATGTCCAAGTCTTGTTCCACGAACAGACGATACATTTTCTCGACGATCGCGCTAACTGAGTCAATTAGTTCCCCTGCTAGTCCCATCTTAATTGCTAAGCGTCGGGCATAAAATAGAGAAAATTCTTCTTTTACTACCACCTTTTGTAAGTTTTCTAACAAAGGTTCTATCTCAATCCCTCCCTTTGCTGAACCGAGAAGCACGGGACGCTGAAGCTGATAATCTAGTACTATTGCCAAAAAAAATTCTTCTTGGGAATTGTAGCGAGCTTCTGCTAGAAGAACTTGGGGATATTGACCCATAATAGGCAAATTAAAAATCGAGCGCGCTGCGGCGATCGCGTCTATGGTATTTTCTACAAAATGAATTCCCCCTGCTTTTCCTCTTCCCCCAGCGCGCACTTGAGATTTTAGCACCACTGGATAGGGAATTTGTAATTGTTTTAGCTCTCTGGGATCTTCAATAGTTTGGGATGGCAACAAGGGAATTCCCACCTTACTAAACAATTGTTTTGCTTGATATTCGAGTAAATCCATCTCTTGGTTTTAGTAGGTAGTAGTTAGTAATAGTGTATCAACCCCGCTTCTCATAGACTCTAATTAGTCAATATTTTGCTTTGTTTCCACTCTTTTTCCAGGCGATCGATCTTGTAAAAACGCTTCCAGATAAAATCTGTCAACCAAGTTGGCAAGATTTTAGTCATTAAAAATATCAATATTTCTCCTCCTGTAGCAGCCATATAGCGAGGAAGGGGATTTTGAGCAACTAGGGCTCGTATAATTACTTTAGCAACTCGTTGGGAACTCCAACCGAGAATCTCTGTTTGCTCCTCTAATCCTTTAATGGTTTCAAATGCGATTCGATATAGGCTTTTTTGTGGAGATGTTATATCTCGTTCTACTTTTTGGTTGACTGCGTCAAAAAACTCGGTTTTGACTGGCCCTGGTATGACAACGCTCACCTTGATGTTAAATGCTTTTAATTCCATCCGCAAAATGTCGCTGAGAGCTTCTAGAGCAAATTTAGAGCAACTATACATTCCCACTACTGGAAACGCCATTCTTCCTCCCAGAGAACTGATATTGATGATTCTGCCACCCCCGCGATCGCGCATCATGGGAATTAGGGCTTGAATTAAAGTTAATGGACCGTGAAAATTAACGGCAAACTGATGTTTAGCTGCTTCTGGGGGGATTAATTCTATTGGTCCCATCTGTCCGTAACCTGCGTTATTAACTACAGCCGAAACATAACCAAAATGTTCGATCGCTTTTGTTGCTAAAGCCCTAACCTGTGCTGTATCTGCCATATCTGTAGGTAAGATTAAAACTTCTGCACCCGTTTGGCGGCAATTATTGGCTACTTTTTCTAATTTTTCTCGATTTCTGGCTGCTAATACTAAACGCATGCCTTTGAACTGGGTGGCTAAGGTTTCTGCTAAACCCGCACCAATGCCAGCAGAAGCCCCAGTTATCAAAATTACTTGTTCGGATATATCTGAAGTATTTGTCATCAATCTAAATATTTAAAGCAACTCATACCATTTAAGATTATTGTTCCAGCCGTTAGCGATTTAAGGCTATGTTAAAAACGGAAACACTAAAGAAACCTTGGTTTATAGCAGTTGCAGCAGGTGCGGGTTTTTACTTGTTAATTTTTTTAAGTACTGTTTTCGTTATGACTCGCCCTTGTGCTGTAGGAAAGTGTAAAGAAATTTCTCAAGCAAAGAAATTAGCCGAACGCTCCCAAGCTATATTACAGCAGCCGCGATCGGAAAAAGAAATTATTGCCGCACGCCAGCACTTAGAAGAGTCTCTCGAACTTTTAGAATCGATTCCTCAGTGGTCTTATCATTCTGTTCGAGCAGAAAAGCTCCTGAAACTATATCAATTTAGAAAGGAAAAGATAGAAAATTTAGTCACTGGTCTCGAATTAGGTAAAAAAGCAGTTTCTCTGACTGTAAAATCTCCTTTGCCAGTGTCTCAATTGCTGGAAACAAAACAAGTTTGGACGAGGGCGATCGCTGCTTTAGAAAAGATTCCAAACAATAGTGAATTTCACTCTTTTGCTAGTCTTAAAATTAACCAATATCAGCAAAATCTAGATACTACTAACGAACAATTAAGAATAGAAAACAAAGCTTTAGAAAGTCTAGCTTCTGCTAAAAAATACGCTCAAATTGCTCAAACAAATCAAAACAAAGCTCAGTATTTCAAGGACTGGGATTTAGTCTTTTCTAATTGGCAAACAGTAGTTATAAACCTGGAACAAATTCCTCAAACAACAACTGTCTATGAAGAGGCACGGCAACTATTAGAAAATTTAGAACCTCAAATTAATTCGGCAGGGGAATATAGAGAAATAGAGCAACTAGCCACTAACAATTATAATGAAGCAATTCGTATTGCTAAACTAGCAAAAGATGCAGAAGGTAACAAGCGATGGTCTGAAGCTGTTTATTACTGGCGCAATGCTTTAAATTATCTCGAAAAGGTACCGCAAAATACTTTTCAATATCGGAAAGCTAAACCTGCGATCGCTCCTTATAAGTATGCTCTCGATCGCGCACAATTTCAACTTCACGTCGCTCTCAGATTAAAACAAGCTGGTAAGGACTTAGAAAAAACTTGTTCTCAAGACACGATCGTTTGTAACTACACTATTAATGAGGATGCTATTAAAGTTCATTTAACTTCTGATTATATGGGGCAGGTGCAGCAAACAGCTCTTCAAGCAAAACAAGTAGAAGATATTCGAGGGCAAGTGAATGTTATCGAACACATTTTTAGTCTAGAAACAGCCTTAAAAACTATTACTAATAATGCTGGGGTTCGAGTGGAAATTTATAATCCAGAGGATGTTTTGATTCTTACTTATGCGCCGAGAAAATAATTGAAAAATAACGACTTCATCCTCCCAAAAAAGAGCGACGGACATCAGGATTTTCTAGCAATGCCGACGTAGCTCCCTCAAAAGTGTTTTTACCCAATTCCAACACGTAACCTCGGTGGCTTACCTCTAAACCCTGGCGTGCATTCTGTTCGATCGCGAGTACGGTTAAGTTAATTTCTCGGTTCAAACGCTGTATGTTTTTAAATACCGCTTGACTAATTCGGGGAGCCAAGCCAGCACTAGGCTCGTCTATCATCAACATTTTAGGCTCTAACATCAGCGATCGTCCAATTTCTAACATGCGCTGTTCCCCTCCAGACATGGTACCCGCTAGCCGCTCTCGCATCTGGGATAATTCAGGAAACAGAGTGAAAATGTATTCAATGCGTTGCTCAATTCGTTTCTGATTCTTCTCCAGATACATACCTAATTCCAGGTTTTCCATTACCGACATCTGGGGAAAAACACTGCGCAACTGAGGTACAATAGCAATGCCAGCTTGAAGTACCTGCTGAGGTTTGAAGTTAGTGATATCTCGATCGTCAAACAAAACTCGACCCTGACGTACCTTTATCAAGCCGTATATTGCTTTGAAAACTGTAGATTTACCAGCACCATTAGGACCAATTACACAAACCATCTCTCCTGGATTAACGTGTAAAGAAACACCGTGAAGAATATCGAGGTCTTGATAGCCAGCATAAATATTTTCAACAATAAGCATAATGGAAATCCCCCTTGGCCCCCTTAAAAAGCTTACTTTTCAGCGGTATCTTTTTAAAAGTTAATATTTTATCTGGTTTCTCAAACCAGATGAAGCTGCATAAAAAGCCTGCTGATTCTTATCTGCACTTATCAACGGCATCGAACCTTGGTAAATATTGCAGTAAATGGCTAATTCCTGCTAATTTTTGAATTCAAAAATTGAGATTTTAAGTAAACTTATGTATCATTTACTCGTGCTTAAAAGAAAAAATGATAAATTAGTAATTGAAGCCTAAAAAACTTCCCTGACAGAGATTACAGGTTTGTCTGCATTCAATTAAGGAGGCCAAATAATCTGTTTTGTCTAATATCTGTCTCGTTAAATAATAATGATAACACTCAACTAAAAAATCGCTCTTTCCTCAACTAAAAAAGAGGGAGTTAATTTACTGGCTAATAAGAAACAGTAAAACTCTAAGTTGGATTAATTAAAAGAGGAAAGCTCTCGGTTAGTTTAGCTTGGGTGTTATTGTTTTGAGATAAATTCTCAACTGACGATCGCAAATGAAACCTGGACATTAACACCAGGGCGACGATCGCCGGCTGGTACCACCCAATCGTGCGCACCCACCCTAAATCTGGAGAAAAAGCGATTTATGTCGATTGTACCTATTCAAAGGGTATCCAAGGCTTGACTTACCTCGAAGCGGAAGCGCTGCTCAAGTTTCTCAAAGAACATGTGACTCAACCAGCCTTCAGCTGTCGTTTGCGCTGGGAGCCGAAGACCTTTGCGGTATGGGATAATCGCATTTGTATCCACCAGGCGTTCAATGACTATGACGGCTTCCGCCGAGAAATGTACCGCACAACCGTTCGTGGGGAGGTGCCAGAGTAACTTAGGGATCGGTTTAGGAGTATGTCAGTTTAGGAGTATTTTACCTGCCAAAATATGCTTCAATAACAGCTTTATTAGTTTTAATTTCGTCGGGTGTTCCTTCTGCTAGTTTTTCCCCTTGGTGCAGTACGCAAACACGACTGCACAAATCTGATATAAAGTTAATGTTGTGTTCAATTATCAAGAAAGTTTTGCCTTGTTGCTGGTTGAGAATAAGGATGCGCTCTTTAATAGTGTTGATTAGGGTAGGGTTAATTCCTGATGTCGCTTCATCTAACAGTATAATCTCTGGATCTGGCATGAGAGCCATGCCAATTTCTAGCAAACGTTGCTGACCTCCTGAAAGATTGCCTGCATACTCGCGATCGAGGTGGGATAATAATAAAAATTCCAGGAGTTCTTTTGCCCTAATTTTTGTCTGTCGATGAGAGGATTTGAAAATATCCAGTAGAGTTTCCCCTCGCCACTGGCGACTAATTAACATATTTTCCAGCACAGTCATTTGGCGATAAATGCGAATTCTTTGGAAAGTACGAGCCAAACCCATCCTGGCTAGCTGATTAGGACGTGCCTGAGTAACGTTTCGACCCTTAAAAAAGATTTTGCCCCGATCGACTGGTTGGAGGCAGCAGAGACAGTCAAAAAGAGTAGTTTTCCCACTACCGTTTGGCCCGATTAATCCCATCATCTCGCCAGTGAAGACCGTCAAATTAACTTGCTTAACCGCAGCAAGACCTTGGAAAGATTTGCTAATTTGACGTCCCTCTAATAGTGGATTTTTCATCGCCTTTTTTGCCAACGCTGGATAAGTCGGATTGCCGATATGCTAGAGCGATCTCCCAGTTTCCCTAAAATCCCTTCTGGCATAAATAGTACTAAGAAAATCAGCAAAATTCCCAGGGCTAGCAGGTGGTAATTCAAAAGATTGCTCCAGACGATATTTTGAATAGAATAGAGTACTACTGCCCCCAAAGGAGGCCCCCAAACAGTACCCAATCCTCCTAACATACTCGTCATCACCATTTCTACAGTGCGGCTTTCTAAAAAAACCACATCGGGATCGATATAGGTGTTTTGCCAAGCCCAAAAAGCCCCAGTAATGCCAGTAAAAAAAGCAGCAATTGCCAACGCCACCAGCTTGTGCAAAGTAGTATTGATTCCTCGCATCTCCGCACCTATTTCATCTTCTCGAATAGCCAGTAAAGACAGACCGAAATCGCTCCTGCGAATCCACCAAATCGAGCTAACTACAATTGCCATCACAGCTAGCATGAAATAGTATTCACCCAATCGATTCAATACTGGCGGCAAATCTAAACCCGCACCCCCTCCAGTCAGGGGTCGCAAAATACGCACTATTTCTCGCGTTGCTGCAAAAGTTCCCAGCATGGCGATCGAGAAATAAGAACCTTTTAGCCGCAAAGTAACCCAGCCAAGAGATACAGCCAATAGCAGCGCAACTAATCCAGCAATTGGCAAAGCTTGCCAGAAAGATAACCTCGGTGCAAAAGCTAAGGGAGCTTGCGTTACCAGAATGCCCATCATATAAGCCCCAACGCCAAAGAAGACGGTATGACCGAAGTCTATATAGCCAGTCATACCACCAATCAGATTCCAGTTAGAAGCTAATGTAACCAGCATGAAGACTTGGGTAGCGCTAAATAATTGTATCCCAGAAACTTTTGTGTAGGGGTATAGGGCTAAAAAACCTAACAGCAATATCCACAAAATTAGCCCGCCCCATTTTTTGAGAAAGGATTTTTTCTCGGTCTGCTTTTTGCTGTTTTTATGCAATTTCAAAAAAAGTTATCCCGATCCGATCGATCTAGTTTTTTCCACGATAATATCTTAAAGCCATTTTATCTTCCCACACCCCCCACACTCCCCACACCCCCTCTCAAGAGCGATCTTCATTCATCGGTCTCAGACCAGACGAAAGCCCCTGCGGGCGCACTATCAAAATTACTACTAACAGAATTAAGCTAAGTGCTACGCCAAAATTAGTGCCAATCCCAGGTACGTAGGTAGCTACCATCACTTCAGTAATACCTAGAACCATACCACCTAAAAGTGCCCCAGGAATCCTTCCTAGACCTCCCAGCACTGTAATTGTGAAAGCTTTGAGTGTAAAGGGTTGACCCATAAAGGGAAAAATAGCTTGGGTGGGGCTAATTGCAGCACCAGCACCAGCAGTCAAAGCAATGCAGATACCTGCAGTAATAGCGTATACTCGATCGATATCAATACCGACAATCTTAGCCGCGTTCTTGTTTTGGGCTGCTGCCCTAATAGCCTTGCCCAGACGGGTGCGTTGCAGCAATAGGTGCAGCAGCGACATCATCCCTAGCGCTATGAAGAAAACGATCGCTTTCACAATTGGCACCGATATTCCCCACAGCTCTATAGAGCCATTATAGGCAACTGGTACGTTACGAGGGTCGGCAGTATAGAGAATTTTGTGTAGGTTAGCCAAGCTAATGGAAAGACCGAAAGTAACCAACAAAGTTGCTAAACGGGGTCGTTCGATGAGTCGGTTGAGCAAGATTTTTTGCAATGCGTAACCGACGACAAACATCAGAGGCAAAATTAGCACCAAGGAGATAAATGGATCGAGATTAAAGGTGCGAAACATTAGCCAAGCTAAATAAGCTCCAGTCATGAGAAAATCGCCGTGAGCGAGGTTAATAATGCCCATAACCCCCCAAAGCACAGAAAATCCCAATACCATAACGCCGTAAAAACCGCCGAGTAACAGACCGCTAAGCAAAGCTTGCAAAAACTGAGTCATAGAATTTGACTAAAGGAAGTGGGGAGTGGGGGAGAGGGGGAGTGGGGGAGTGGGGAACCATAAACTCTGTTCCCTGTTGCCCGTTTCCTAACTCTTTTAATACCAAATTCCGCGCATTATGGTTACATATCTTTCTCGTCCTCTCCCCCTCTCCCTCTCTCCCCCTCTCCCTTTCATCATCATTTTTAGCAAACATAAGGGAAATTGGTATAAAAGATACAATTGCGGCGACATCTATTAACGTTCTTTCCATTTGGTCGCAGGATAAATATTCTGGGTCACTGCTGTATCTTTAGGTGCCACTAACTGGATTTTGCCATTCTGAATCTGAATACTACCCATAGGCTTAGCAGTATTTTTACCCGTTTCGTCGAAGTTAATCGGGCCGTAGAATGTAACTACGTTTAGTTCCCCCATTGCTTGGCGAACTGCATCGGGTTCCAAAGAGCCAGCTTTTTCAATTGCTAAGTGCAAGACTAAAGCTCCTGCTGTTGCTCCTGCTGCTTGGTAAGGTGGTGCTTCTCCCCATTTTGCTTGGTAACGATCGGCATACTCAGAAGTAGTACCAAAGTATTTACCTTTGTATTTCATGGTTCTTTCCCATTTAGTAGGGCCAAAAATGTAGTTGGCATCTGCGCCTATTTCACTGACAAATTTGGGATTAGAAGGTCCCACTGTAATGACCATTGCTTTGGGATTGAAGTTCAGTTCTTTAGCCGATCGCACGAATAAAAGAGCATCATTGAAATGACCTCCACCGACAAAAACATCGGGATTAAGAGCTTTAAATTTACTCATAATCGCGCTGACATCGGCGACATCTTTGGGATAGCTTTCGGTAGCAAGTAATTTCATTCCGTACTTTTGCGCCCATTTTTTAGCCCCTTCGGCCACATTAGTAGGAAAAGGGGTATCCTCGTAAGCAATAACCACTGTTTTTGCTCCAGCTTCAGAAAGAGCTTTCAGGGTCGATTCAGTATAGTTGCTGGCAGGGGGAGATATACTAAAGAGATTTTTAAAGCCGCGAGTAAAGAGGGAATCAGCCGCAGCTCCACCGGAAACCATAATCGCACCATACTTCTCGGAGATCGCGCTGGCACTTTTAGTTAAACCAGAACTGTAGGGAGCTAGTAGAAAGTTTACCTTATCCTCAGTAATTAGCTTCTCTACCAGACGAGCAGTAGTATCGGGTTTGCCTTCATCGTCGTAGTAAACAATCTCGACCTGATAGCGGCGATCGCCTACTTTTATCCCTCCATACTCTTCGTTTACCCAGTCTCGCCAAAGATTATAACCTTGCCGAGTGTCTTTTCCTTCTCTAGCAAATTTGCCTGTTTCGCTTACTGCTGCACCTAGACGAATGGTTTGAACGTCGTCAGCCGACTTTTCTGATATGTTCGAGTTACAACCAGCTAGTACTACAGCTAGAGTTAGCAATATTGGAATAGAAAACAAACTTTTCATAATAATCCTCCGCAGTCGGTAAACCTACGAGCTTTCAGCCGTAGGAAGAACGACGAGTCAGCCCTTTTAAGGGCGGTCAAACTATACAATTCTGATACAGAATCTTTATATAGCAATGGTTTGAACTCCTGTAATATAGATATTAGTTAGCAAGTCGCGAAGACTTTTGAATTGAGGGTGAGACTCCCAGTGATTGGACGCTGTGGTTAAAAGGTGGTTTGGGGAAATACCAAGCTCGGTGTTAAACACTCCACTTCCAGCCTTTACTAGCATTGCTTTCAGAAATAGCGAAACAAAACTGATAAACATAGCTAACGACAATCAAAAGATAAAAGTATACTCAGACTCCAATTGGAGCGAGAGGGTAGGGGCAATTGGCAACGCCTTGATGCAGAAAACTAAAGCGTGGGCTGCTGTGTTCTTGGTAGTTTTTGCTATCCGTTCAAAAGACATCGTGGTACGTGTAAGTTAGTATGGTTCAAGCTGAACTACTTTCAGTTTCTTCTAAAGAATCCAACGTGCGCGACTCCGTTGGAGTGTCAAGAAAATTTTTGATATTTTCTAAATCCACTCAACTGGATCTAACTTGTAGTAGCGTTTTAGTTGATTGTAAAGAGCAGGATGGTGGAGAGCCATTGGTTTTGATTTTTCAAAAAAAGTCTCTGTAGCAACTGCAAAGAATTCTGCGGGGTTAATTGTGCCATAAGGATCTATAACTGTTTTTAAACCTCGTTCCACATTTTTTCTTAGTTTCTGATATTCTTCTCTAAATACTAAAGCCCAAGCAATATAGTCTGACTGTTGTTTGAGAATAGGCACCCCATTAGCAGTTCCATTCTCTGCGTCTAGCTGATGAGCGAACTCGTGGAGAATTACATTGTGTCCGTCGTTCCAATTGTGAATATCGCGTTCGATTTGCTCCCATGAAAGGACAATTCTATCTCTACTCCAGGATTCGCCCAACCTAGCTACTTTTGTTTCCTCGACAACGTAATTGCCAACATGCTGGATCTGCTTCGCTACATAGGTACTTGGATAAACCAAAATAGAACAAAGTTTTGGATAATACTCCCCTCTTTCATTCAATAGAAGTAGAGAAGCAATAGCAGCAATAGTAAGCTTAATTTCATCAGTAATTTGCAATCCACCACATCCAACAAACTGTTTTTCTGCCAGAATTACATTGACGTGACCCTGAAGTCGTTTTTGTAAAGGTTCCCTCAGATAAAAATAGATGGGAATATTTTGCTTAATAATAGCCAGCCAATGTGAGGGAAAAGGTTTGTCTTTTATAGTTTGGCGGCGAATCCAAGTTAGAGTAGGCATCAGCCAAATCAAAACGATAATCACGATAATAGCTAACAAGAACGCGATCGCTTTAATCATGGTGCGCGGTGGTAGTTTACTGCACTCTCTTTAACAGTGTTCTGGATAATCTTCAGACGATTCAGGATCTAATTCCCAACGCTTTTTATCTCGCCACTCTAACTTTTCTTCAGTACGCACTGTTTCTCCATCAATAGAAGAAATTCCCATCGATTGAAGTAGATCCTCTGTCACGTTTTGGTCGGGAGTGGGAGTTTGACCCCCAACTGCTTCTTCGCCAACTACTTCAGCTTGGTACAAATCATCGTCAATATCCCCACCTGTCACGCTACTACCGGAGAGCATAGTATTTTTTAATTTGTCCAAGGTTCTTCCCAACCCAGTGTCCCGATCTACTAAGTTGTCTAAAATAGCTCGATCGTCTCCTGTTTCAATTCCTTCTTCCAATCCCATCTGAGAAGTTAGATATTCTTCCCATTGTTGATTCGATGATGGACGTGTATCGTCGTTGTGGTTTGTGCTTGCCATAATATCCACTCCTTGCTTCCATGCTTCTATTAGGGTGGCGACATTTTCTTGTTCTTTAGCTTACTACTACTTAAATTCTAGAGCTTTTCCCTCGATTGTTAGTTGACAACGAGCGAAAGGTGCATTAAGGTTAGTTTTTCAACTGGCAGCAAAAGCTACTCTTTACCAAAATTTATATAACGATCGTGAAATTAAAAGTATTATTACCTACAGAGGTTATTTTAGAGGAAAAAGCTAATAAGATAACTGCTGAAGCCGAGAACGGATCTTTCTGTTTATTAGAAAATCACATCGATTTCGTAGCCGCCTTAGTACCTGGAATTTTATCCTTTGAATCGGAACTAGGTCAAGAAGTATTTCTCGCCGTAGATGAAGGAATTTTGGTAAAGTGTGGCGCGATCGTATTAGTTTCTACCAGACGAGCAATTCGCGCTACTAACTTAGAAACCTTGCAAAAAACTGTAGTAGAAGAATTTCGCAATCTCGACGAGCAAGAACAAATGACCCGATCGGCGATCGCTAAATTAGAAGCAAGTTTTGTACGCGGTTTTCTGCAAATGGAAAAATGAAACGCAAAAAAAAACTGATACCCAAAACAGATCCTAAAGATTTACCCGAACAGGTCAAACTTAAATCAGCTCGCAAACTCAAAGCACGGAGAGAGGGAAACCACACTATTTGGTATGGATTGGGCATTTTTGGGATTGTCGGGTGGTCGATCGCTATTCCGACCGTAATTGGCATAGCTATTGGCATCTGGATCGATCGGCGCTTTCCCAGCCCCTACTCTTGGACTCTGATGCTGCTATTTGCTGGGGTTATTTTGGGGTGTATGAATGCTTGGTATTGGATACAAGGGGAAACAAAAGATGATTAGAGCAATGCAAAAACAACAAACAGCCAACAACAAACAGCAAACAGCAAACAGCAAATAGCAAAAGGATTATACCAATGAGAAAGACGATCGAAACTATTTTGCCTTTCTTGACTTTATTACCAATAGGCTTTGCTCTTGGTAGTTTATATTTCGGTAGCCTTTGGTTAACGGTAAAGCAATTACCGACTACTACTCGACCAGTCCGCTTGTTTGTCAGCAGTTTCTTCCTTCGTATATCGATCGTGTCGATCTGCTTTTATCTGGTGATGGACGGACAGTGGGAACGAATACTAATCTGTCTGTTGGGTTTTATCATTGCTCGTATTTTGTTAGTAAGTCGCTGGGAACCTAGACCCTATCATCAGGATTGAACGAATGGAAATCACTCCAGATAATATTATTTACTGGCAAAGAGAATGGTTGACTCTCAACGCCACGATCGTCTTTACTTGGGTAGTGATGGCTATATTAGTTTTGGGTTCCTGGCTGGTGACTCGCAATTTATCCGTCAAACCTAAGCTATCGCGGTGGCAAAATGCCCTAGAAATTATTGTAGAAACAATTAATAATCAAATTCGCGATGCTTCTGGACGAGAACCCACTCAATTTTTACCCTTTATTGGCACCTTATTTCTCTTTATTTGCTTGTCGAATATACTGACGATCGTTCCTGGCTATCAACCGCCAACAGGTTCTCTTTCTACCACTGCAGCTTTAGCTTTATGTGTTTTTGTAGCGGTTCCTTGGTTTGGAATTAGAGATCGAGGCCTTATTGGCTATCTCAAACAATATCTTCAGCCAACACCATTTATGCTGCCATTTAATATTATTGGCGAAATATCGCGAATTATTTCCTTAGCAATTCGCTTATTCGGTAATATCATGAGCGGTAGTTTGCTAGTTGCTATTTTGCTGTCGTTGGTACCTTTATTTTTTCCCGTAGTCATGCAAGCATTTGGAATAGTAGTAGGAGTAATCCAAGCTTACGTTTTTACCATTTTATCAATGGTCTATATTGCCTCTGGAATGCGCGCTCAACGGAAAACATAGATCGCAAACAAGTAAATAAATGGATAATTTAGGTCTTGTCGGTATTGTTTCAATTTTTACTGCTGGTATAACTATTGCGATCGGCTCGATCGCGCCAGCTATTGGAGAAGGATTAGCCCTAGCTAATGCACTTAGAGCATTAGCTCAACAGCCAGATAAAGCCAATACAATTACTCGCACTTTATTTGTGGGGTTAGCACTGGTAGAATCTACGGCAATTTATTGTTTTGTGGTGTCTATGATTTTGATTTTTGCCAATCCTTTTTGGAACTATTTCGTGCAGCAAGGAGGACAGTAAGGGGAAGAGGGGGAGAGGGGGAGAGGGGGAGAGGGGGAAATATTTACTTGGATTGTTCTATTTATTTTTGTAAGAGGACAATAAAAGGTGTTAATTAATTGGTTTACAGTCGCCGCTCAAATTATTAATTTTTTAATTCTGCTTTTTCTACTCAAGCGTTTTTTGTACGAGCCGATCGTCAAAACTATAGATACTCGACAGCAAAAAATTGAAGCTAGTTGGAATAAAGCACGTAAAGAACAAGAAATAGCAAAGCAAGAAGCATCGTTAGCAATTGAAAAACAGCAGGAATTAGATCTGCAAAAAGAAAAAATCTTGACCGAAGCTAGAGAAAAAGCAGAACAAACGCGCAAAGAATTAATTCAGCAGGCGCGATCGGAAGTTCAGGCAATGCAAGAAGAATGGGAAAAATCTCTCGATCGTCAACAAGATTTATTTTACGAAAATCTACGGCAACAATTAGCAAGACAATCCTTAGAAATTACTCGTCGCGCTTTACAAGATCTAGCTAATGCCAAGTTAGAACAACAAGCGATCTCTGTGTTTCTTAATCGCTTACAAAACTTAGAAGAATCTGAAACAAAACAAATCGTAGAATCAATTAAAAATTCTTCAGGCAATCTGGTAGTTACCTCCAGTTTTGAATTGTCGCCACAGGTACGACAGTATATTATTAATTTTTTAAAAAAACAAAATATTATGAATGATGAGAAAGTTACATTTACCATTAACAATAATTTAATTTTAGGAATAAGTTTAAATACATCAGGTAGTGAAATAGCTTGGAATTTTGCTGACTATTTACAAAATCTAGAAGAATATTATTTCCAATATTTCAAAGATTTTAATAAGAAAGAAAGAGAACATGAAGGGAAGTAATGAGCCAGTACAAGCGGCTATAAATGAAAGCTTTTCTAGCATGAAGCAAGTATTAGATACCTATCAACCTCAGCTACAAACTCGTGAAATAGGTATTGTGAAATCTGTCAGCGAAGGAATAGCTATAGTTGCAGGATTGCCAAATGTAAAAGCAGATGAAATAGTTCGCTTTCCAGGAAATTTGCGGGGAATTGTTTTTAATTTAGACCGCAACGAAGTCAGTATTATTTTGTTAGGAAATAGCGAGCATTTACAAGCAGGCGATCGCGTTTATCGTACTGGAAGAGTGACGGACGTTCCAGTAGGAAATGGATTGCTGGGTAGAGTTATCGATCCTACGGGAATTCCTCAAGATAATCTAGGAAAAATCGAGATAGAAGATCGTCTTCCCATCGAACGAGAAGCACCAGCAATTATGGATCGCGATCCGGTAACAGTCCCAATTCAAACGGGATTGAAAGTGGTGGATGCTTTAATTCCAGTAGGTCGAGGTCAACGAGAATTAATTATAGGCGATCGTCAAACGGGAAAAACTGCGATCGCCATAGATACAATTCTCAATCAAAAAGATAAAAATGTTATCTGTATTTATTGCGCGATCGGTCAAAGAACTTCTGCTGTAGCCAAAGTAATTGCTCGTTTGCGAGAGAAGGAAGCAATGGATTATTGCTTAGTTGTAGTTAGTAAAGGCGAAGATCCTCCTGGCTTGCAATATATTACTCCCTATGCTGCTACCACAATGGGGGAGTATTTTATGGAACGAGGTCGGGACGTATTAATTGTATACGACGATCTCAGCCGTCACGCCTGGGCATATCGACAATTATCTTTATTATTGCGTCGTCCTCCTGGTCGAGAAGCTTATCCAGGAGATATTTTTTACATACATTCCCGTCTGTTAGAACGATCGACCCATTTACGAAAAGAAAAAGGTGGCGGATCTCTTACTGCTTTACCGATCGTGGAGACCCAAGCACAAAATATGTCTGCTTATATTCCCACTAATCTAATTTCAATTACAGACGGTCAGATTTATCTATCTCCCGAATTATTTCGACAAGGAATATTACCTGCTGTGGATGTAGGAAAATCCGTGTCTAGAGTGGGGGGAAAAACTCAATTACCAGCTTATCGAAGTGTGGCTGGTAATTTGCGTCTATCTTATTCTCAATTTCAAGAATTAGAGGTATTTGCGCGCTTTGGGACTCAGCTAGATGAAAATACTAAACAAGCTATTGAAAGGGGTCGTCGCGTCAGGGAAATACTAAAACAACCCGAATCAGAACCATTATCTGTAGTTGAGCAAATAGCCGTCCTTTTGTCTGTCAGTGAGGGAGTATTTGATAATGTTCCACTCGATCGCATTGAGGAAGTATCTAGGGCTGTGCGTCAAGCTGTAGTCGAAAATCTTACAGAAGTTGCCAAGCGTATTACATCGGGGGAACAATTAACCGCAGCCGATCGAGATGCTTTATTGAATATTTGCCGAGAAGTAAGTCTTTCTTTCCAAACAAATAACGATCGAGAGTAAAAACGTGACAACAACTGAGTCCTTAAAAAGAAAAATTAACAGCATTCAAGATCTGTATACTGTTGTCAAAACAATGAAGGCGCTTGCAGCAGTGAGTATCAGACAGTACGAAAAAGCTTTAGAATCTTTGACCGATTACAACCGTACTGTGGAAATGGGCTTACAAATTGTTTTGAGACAGCAATACTTTTCTGGAAAAGTGAGCTTTCCTCTTTCAGCTAGTGGGGAAAAAGCCCGATCTCAAAGTCGTTTGGGGGCGATTATATTTGGCTCCGATCGCGGTTTGTGCGGTCAGTTTAACGAGCAAATTGCCTCTCACGGACTAGCTTACCTCAAGCAATCAACAAAACCAGTTATTGCAGTTGTAGGATCGCGAGTTGTTTACTCAATAGAAGCAGCTGGATATGCGATCGACGCACAGTTTTCCCTTGCTAATTCAGCTGTGGGCATTACAGAAAAAGTGCAGCAAGTTTTACTAAAAATTGAGCAGTGGGAGCAACAACAGATCGAGAGAATTGTTTTACTATACAATCAAACTACTTCTAATGCTTCCTATCGCCCCGTGAGTTTCCAGCTTTTACCGCTCGATCTGAATTGGTTGAGCAGTTTACAGCGAAAACAATGGTCTTCTTCTACGATACCCACCTTTACAATGGATGAGAATCAATTGTTTTCCGCATTAATCCGACAATATATATTTGTTTCCCTTTATCGCGCTTTTGCCTTCTCTTTAGCCAGCGAAAACGCCAGTCGTCTTGCTTCGATGCAATCAGCTCAAAAGAATATAGAGGAACGATTAGGGGATCTAAATGCACAATATCGCCGCGATCGCCAAACTTCGATCACCGCAGAATTGCTGGATGTTGTGGGAGGTTTTGAGGCTCTGAGTTGATCCATCCTACAGATTTTAGTGCCTCATGAGAGCGGATGTTGCTCTATCGCTACATTAGCTAACTTTGCTAACAATTAAGATAGTAGCTTAGTGAGTTCTCCAGCTAAACGTTTAATTTCTAAAAACAGTAGTCCTTGCTTAGCAGCTTTACTGGCTAAGACCAACAACACTGCTTCAGTGCCGCAGCCAACCAGAATACCGTAGCCTTTTTCTCCTTCAACAAATAAGCGATCGATATTGCCTCTAGCAAGTTCTTGACCGATGCGATCGCCGAGAGAAAGCAGCGCTGCCGACATAGCAGAGGTTCTTTCTTCATCCATGTTAGAAGACAAGACGGAACCGAGGGGCAAACCATCTGGGCTTACTATAGCAGCTCCTTCAACATCAGGAGTGCCAGTAACAAAATTTTGTAATAAGTCTTGTAAAACAGAGTATTCCATTACCATGAATTTGGAAATAAATGTCTTGGTGGTAGATTTGGATTTTTAGTAAGGTGAGTTACTTTGAAGTGGTATCGATCGAGATTACATACTTGGATTTGCTATGAAATAGCAAATCCAAACTTAATCTATCAACGACGATCGATAAGTTTATTTTATTGCATTGAGCCTGCACCAGTGGCAATCAAACGTCTAAATAAACTTTCAGTCCAACCAGTTTCTCGCTGCACAGCCTGAGAGGAAACTTCTACATATGCTTGTTCGATAAAAGCAAGGTCGATCATGCAAATTTTGCTCAGAGGATTAATCACTGAAACATCTTTGCCTTCTTCTTTTACTATTTTTTCAGATTCGTGAATGACAGTTGCCATAGCTGGAACTACGTGTTGAGGTCCTATACCTAGTTTGACGTGTACCAATCCAATCCGCCAGCGTCTCTGTGCGTATTCATCGCCCCAATTATCCATGCCGGTAAACATTTCGTGAAACCATTCGATAAAGGTAGAGCGCAATCTATCCATACGCCCTTGCCCAGCATGTAAGATGTTTGCCATTTCTTCATCCCGCTCTAAATAGGCGTAAAAATGATCTGTCATGTGGGATGCTTTTTCTTTGCCCCAATCTGCGTTGGATTGAAGTATAGCCTTGTCTTCATCAGTTAAGAGCATTCTTTGCTCCATCTTGGTCAAGAATTGGCGAGGTTCTAGAGACATAATCTTACGTATCTCCCTTGGGATCTTTAAAGGTTCTTAATACTTTATGTTTCTTTTTTAACATTATTAAGATAAATTTAGTACCCCCATAATTACAGAGTCAGGAATTTCACCCAATCGACTGGGTATAATTACAAACTGGACATTTTAACATAAAAATGTAGTTTATTTTCTGACAAGTTACTCTTCCAGATGGCTAAAAAAAATATTTTTAGTTCTATTAATAAAGTAATGGCAGATAGTCGATTTTTTTCAAAGCTTTATTAACTAAATCCATGACCAGAGATGTATTTAACCTACTTCTGTCACTCTGGGTTGATTTAACGAGTTAACGTCGATGCAGCCCACGAAAAATTAGGCTTTCAACCCAGAGTGACAGAAGAGAGTTAAGTACCTGAGCAAAATTATGTGTATATTCTCGACCGGCAAATTTCCCTCATATCAAGGGTTTGGGGAATTTAAAATGTACAATTAATTTTGCTCAGGTACTTATTTTTTATAGGGAAGTCGCTGTCACTAAGTTATTTGTGGGTGGGAAATTTATGGGTTACAAGAGGACTTCCCTATAAATTTGATAAATATTTTCGGCTACTAACTTAAAAGGGGACAGTAGGCAGTGTAAAAGCTTAGAGTTGAACCGAGCTATTTTATACTGCTTCCAATAAATTTTTTCTGCCTTTTGATTGCCTCTCAATCTCTACTACCACTTTTGATTGCACCCTTCGATCTTCACTAAAGTAAGGACTTTAGGAGAAATAGATCGAGCCTCGAGGGTTAATATATAAGCACAGGGAACGAAATACAATGCTAAAAGGGTAGCTCCGCAAACACCACCAGCGATCGCAATTGCCAAAGGAGGCCAAAAACCACCACCTTGTAATAATAAGGGAACGAAACCGATAGCGGTAGTTAAAGTTGTAGTAATGACGTGACGAGTAGAGTGCAATACAATTTGTCTGACTGCTCGACGATTGCCTTTCTTTGCTGCGGGATTTTCTAATAAAGCAGCTAAAACGACCACGGAATCGTTAATAGCTACCCCGACTAAGCCGATCGTGCCAACAATTGCCATAAAGCCTAAAGGATAGCCAAACAACCATAAAGAGAACAATCCCAAACCGATCGAGCAAATACCGACTATGCCGATGATACCAGCTAGTTTAAATGAACTCAAAGATAGCACTAGCACCCCTACCATCAATACTAATAATACGCCGATATTAGCAGCTAAATCACCTTCAGCTGTATCGCTCTGTTCTGCTTCGCCCCCAAATTCTAGAGAATAGCCAGAAGGTAGCTCTAAATTAGCATCTTTTAAGCTCGTTTGAAATTGAGCTAATATTTCTGACGGAAGGACTCCAGGAGCGATAAAAGCTTGGACTAAATTGTAACGCTTGCCGTTGCGTCGGGTAATAACTGAATTTTCTGGTGTTAGATCTATATCTCCCAAACTAGATAAGGGAATGTTTCTGAGCGATCGGTTGTCGATACTATCTCGAGCTGTGGAGGTTGCTAGCAAATCTAGAGAACCAATTTTACTGTAATCTCCGCGATCGCGATCTGCTATCCGAACTCTGACGGGTAATTCTTCGGTAGATTCGAGTACAGATCCCCCCGTGGTTCCTTCTAAATAAGCCTGCAACTGTCTAGAAATACTAGCATTATCTAATCCTGCCAAGCTAGCTTTTTCCTCATCTAAACGCAATTTTAACTGAGGTGAAATCTCGCTCGAACTGTCTCGAGTATGGGTAACGTTGGGAATTTGAGCTAAGATACCTCTGGCTTGCTCTCCCAAAATTCGCAGGCGATCGAGATCGGAGCCGTAAATACGCATCTCTATAGGAGCATCAAAAGGCGGTCCTTGTTCTAATTTTCGCACTAATACCCTCGCAATCGGAAAAGCTTCGTCCATTTCTGTTTGGAGACTGCTAACGAAACTATCTTCTGCAATAGAATTTAATTGCACCATTGCTTGAGCGTAGTTTGATTCCCCTTCTTTTCCCTGAGCTAAATTGTAATAAAATGTCGGCGTGTTACTACCAATGAACCAATGGACGTTAACGGCTTCTTTCCTCTCCATAATTAAATTACGGGCTTTGGTTGCAATCGCCAAAGTTTCTTCTAAAGAAGCAGAAGAAGGTAATTCTAGCTCGATTTGAAGCTGATCGCGATCGGCTGCTGGAAAGAATTGACTTTGTAAAGTTGCAGCTTGTACGAAGCCAGTCACGGGTATGGTAAGGGCTAATAATATACCTATTAGTGGTTTAGCGAACAACCACCGCAGAGTTCTATTATAAAGGGATGTTAGTTTGGGATAGGAAAATCCATTTTCCCACCAGGAGGTTACTTTTTTTTGCTTTTTCTTGCTTCTAAAGATAGCTGCTAGAGCGGGAATTACTGTTAAAGACAAAAATAAAGAGGAACAAACTGCTAAAATTACCCCAATGGCGATCGTACCGACAAATTCTCCCGCACCTCCAGGTAAAAGAGCGATCGGCATAAAAGCAAGCACTGTGGTTAATGTCGATGCTAGCAAAGGAATGAATAAGTATTGAACAGTTTTGGCGAGCGCCTCATCTGGTTTGATTCCTGTTTTGAGATGTTTATTTACCTCATCTACCACCACGATCGCCGTATCAATTAACAATCCTAAAGCAACGATCAAGCCCGTTATCGACATTTGATGCAAAGGAATGCCGATTGTTTTCATCCAGCCTAAAACCATTAATAATGATAAAGGTAAAGCCGCTCCAATTATTAAAGCCGATCGCCAACCCATCATAAATAAGGTTACGGCAAAAACTAGCAATCCTCCTAATAAAAGATTGAGAATTAGTTCGTTGAGTCTGTTAGTAATGTATTTACTTTGATCGAAAATTGTGTATAAATTTAGATCTTTTGGCAGTTGTTTTTGAAACTGTTTTAAAGTTTTATTAGCATTATCTGCCCATAAATCGATTCGGTAATTGGATTGAACCAAAATAGCTACGGCGATCGCGCTATGACCGTTAACTATTGCTAATTCATCTGGCGGCTCTTTGATTCCTTTATTAATTTCGGCGAGATCTCCTAATTTGGTAAATTGTCCTTGGCTGCCAAAACTAATGGGAATATTTTTAATGCGATCGAGAGAGTTTAATTCCGATTCTACTTCTAAAGTAAGATTATTATTAGCACTGCGAAATTCCCCAGCAGAAATCTTAGCATCGCTTTGTTGGATTTCACGAGAAACTTGCTCGATAGTAAGATTGAGTGCGACTAACCTGGCTGGATCGATTTCTACGGTAATTTCTTCGCTTGGTTCGCCATATATTTCGACTTTTTCCGTTCCTGGTAAAGTTTCGAGTTTTTCTTGCAAGGATTCGGCTCTGCGAGTCAAAATAGCATAGTTTGGATCGCTCTGGTTTTCCCAAGTCAGTGCAACTATCTTGGCATAAGCTTTAGGGTCAATTTTGTCTAATTCTGGTTCGCTTGCTTCTGCTGGCAGTTCTGCTCTAGCATCATCTATTTTGTCACGAATGCGCGACCAAACCAAATCGGTTTCACCAGCTTTTACTGATTCTAACAATTCGATGTTGATAACAGATATTCCCGCTCGCGATGTAGATTCGTAGTTTTGAATTTCTTCGATATCGGCAATTTCTGATTCAATTTTTTCGCTAACTAAAGCTTCAACTCGCTCCGCATCAGCACCTGGTAATACAGTTCGCACTACGGCCAATCGCGATCCTAATTCTGGATCTTCCAATCTGGGTAAGGTAAAGAAGGAAGAAAGACCCCAAACTATAATTAATATTATCGTCAGCAAAAGCAGTCGATAATTACGATAAAATAAGTTGTTCATAATTAAATTTTTACTTGCTGTTGTCTGTTACCTCTGACCCCTGACCCCTGACCTCTGACCTCTGACCCGCGATCGGACGAACTAACTGCTCGGGGACTAGTCTTTGCGTACCTTGACTGACGACTTTCTCCCCTTCCGAAAGCGTTCCTCTAACAAAAACTCGATCGCCATCACTATGCAACACTTCTAAATCTCGTTTTTCAATGCGATAATTACTTCCAATTTCTATTACAACGAAGCAAGACCACAAACCCTTTTCCGAACGCACTAAAGCTGTTGTCGGCAACCAATATCCTGAATTATTGACAGATCGAGTAATTTGCAACCTGGCTACTTCTTTTGATGCTATTAAGCTTCTATTTCCTTCGAGTTTTAAAATAATCGTTCGGGTTTGAGTTGCTGGATCGATTTCTGGTAATATCGATACAACTTTTGCTCGATAGGTGCGATCGCCTACCTTCACTTTTCGATTGCTCCCTATTTGCAATTCCGATAATATTTCATTGGGAACGCCGATTTCTACTTCTGGGGTCGCATCTTCAACTAAACGTACTACAGATTGACCTGCTTGTATTACCGTTCCTTCATCCGTATTGCGAGCGGCTATAATTCCAGAGAAAGGGGCGCGAATCGTACTTTTATCGATATTTACGTCTAATTCGGCGATACTCGCATCTAATTGACGCACTGCTGCTTTTTGTGCTTCAATTTGCTCGGATCTCGTTCCGTTTAATAATTCTTCTAATCTACTGCGGGCAATATTTAATCGATCGCTCAAGGCTTTTGCTGTGTATGTTATTTCGTCGAGATTTTCTCGGCTTATTGCTCCTTGAGAATATAAAGATCTCCTCCGATCGGCTTTAATTTCTTCTAATTGCAATTGATTTGTTAAATTACTTACTTCTGCTTTTGCTGCAGCTATTTCTTCAGCTCGCGCACCGTTTTGTAATTCTGACAAGACGGCTATTGCTTGAGCTTTTTGGGCTAATAATCTCGCTCTTTGTGCTTGCAAGTTGCGGGTATCTAATTTGGCGATCGCCGTACCTTTAATTACTCGATCGCCGCGATCGACTCCAAACCAAACTAAATTCCCCGCTCTCTCGAAACCTAATTCACTCGCTCTTCGCGCTACTATTTCTCCAGTATAGTTACGCAGTACTTCATAACTGTTTGCTTGTCGAACTTCTAGGGTTTCAACTGGCAATACTGTGAGGTTACTTTTTGTTTCAACGGAACTGCGGGCGATCGTTTTTGATTTAACAAAGGGGATGCCAATTATCAATAAGAATCCCGCACTGCCAATTGCTACTAAATTTTTACTAAAGGATTTGGATATCATGACCTCAGCTTCTTGAATCAAACGACAGATCTCGAACGGACAAAACTGGGAGTAACATAAATTTTGCTTTTGTACATCCAGTAATAAATTGAAGAGAAGATAGTAAACACGAAGATAGAATAACAGAGGAGCTTAGGATTCAAAGGAATAAGCAGAAAAGAACTAACTAACTCAATGAAGATTAGACCGACAAGAATCCTGCCAATGGTTTTTCGTTTCATCAAATTGCACAACACAGCACCTGTTGGGGCGCCGACTACAACTACTGGTACTGCTGCTAGCCAATAATTAGTTACAGGCTTGACAAAATCACCAATAAAATATTGATGAACTATAAAGCCAACCACAGCATTGATAGCCATCAAGATAACAGAGGTAGGGGTGCTTACCTTTTCGCACAAGCCGAAGAGTAACAACATGACTGAAAAACCGACAATATCCATACCACTGCCAACTAAACCACTAACGATTCCTCCCCAAAGTCCTGCTACTAGCGAGAAAACTCGTTCTCTTTTTCCCCAAGAAGGGATAGCTAAATTCCGCCTCCTTCTCTTCCGATTTAAAGCGAACAAAACGAGACCAAAGCTACCGACCATCATGGTGAAAGAAAACTTGATTACATTTGCGGGCAGAATAGGGGCTAGCAAGACTGAGCCTAAGATGATACCAGGAATACCTCCAAGAGTTGCCCAACGGATGAACCGCCACTCTACCTTAGTTTTCATTGCCACAATGGTCAATGAAGCTGCGCTCATACCTACACTTTGAATAGCTAGAGAAAATACCTTGGCCTCGTTTGGAGGAACGTGAAGCACCTTAGTGAAAACTGGAAAAGCAATTGCTCCTCCGCCCATGCTCGTACCGCCTGCTACCATAGAACCAAAAATCATGGTTACGGCAGCTTCCCAGTTAGCAATCAGATTAGAAAGGGCCTGACTCGGACCACTTAGAGTTAACCATGCAGTCCAGACAGTGATAGCAACGAATATGCTAACGCCAATAAAGTGCTGAGAAGATAAAGTCTTAAATGCAAAGCGAAACAATTTACCGCTCGACTGGATCTGGTTTTTAATTTTGCCTTTTTTTGTTGGCTGAGCTTTTTTTTGCTCGAACATATTTATTCCTGTATTAGCTGATTTGTTTAATTAACAAAGACTGTTGAGAGTCGCGATTACAATTAAGGAACGAAATATCCAAGATATATGCTCTGAAGCGCTCGGTAATTGTTAGTGTTTTAGTACAGGAATATGGCTTACGCTAAGCAAATAAGACATCTGCCATGAGCGATAACTTAGCGTAAACCATGCTAGCTTCGAGGTTATAACGCCTCTCCACCAATCTCGATCCCATTGATTGTGCGTAAATTTCTGGCTTTCTTTTGATATTCCCTAAGTTTGATTGCCCCAAGGTAGAAGCTTAGCTTGATACCGATAGGACTTGAACTCTTCACGGGTCTGGGCTATTTGCTGGTTAGTGGGTAAATCTTTGGTCTGGATATGGAAAACTATTTCTCCGAGTAAAGCTTGACCTGCCATCATTAGCAGACGAGCAACATGAAATAAATTTTTTGGCGCAAGTACGCCAGAAATTCCAAAACCCTTCCACTGCATTCTTAGCAACCACACAGCAGTGTAAAAAGCAGTATTTTTTAGACCGGAAAAAACATTCAGCTGATTGGGCGCTAGTTTAGCATTTTCTAAGAAATCATCGAAGTGCTTGCTAGTGTAGTATCCTCCAATCAGTTGATCTGCGCGATAGCAATCCATCAAACCAATATTGCCACCTTTTTCCACTATTTTGGTTAGCCGATCGTACACGTAGGTGAAGAACTTAAAGTTCCCAGGAGAACTCTTCAGGTAAGCAGAAATAAATGTTGGATCTAAGAACCATTTACCAATGTACATTGGTACAAATAAACCAAACCACCACATGTATTCCAGGTAGATGCGGGAACTCATCGCACTCGCATGTCCCAAATGCTGGGAATGACAACTCATAATTTTGTTACAATTACGAGCGTACATAACATTAAAATCGTTGTAGGCAGACCGTTTTGACTCAGCATCAGCATCACCAGCTAGTTTGGCTTTGATAATCTCAGTTATGCTTTCTGCAGCTTGGGCAATCATAGTTGTTCCTAGACCGTAAAAAGCATCAAATATGGCAGCTGAGTCTCCCAAGACGTACCAATTATCTTTGGAGAACATAGTTTTGCTAATGTGCGCCAGCCTTGGTAAGTAATTGAATTCTACATCTGTTCCACTCTCGACCAATTTATAGAGCATGTTGTGGTTTGTTTCCAGGAAGGCTAAAAATTTATCCAGAGTGTTGATTTGTTTGCTAGAAATCACATCATGGTGGTGAACTACGCCAAGAGACAATTCCATTGTCTTAGTATCATTGGGAATCATCCACAGCCAATGACCTTGACCAAACCAGTGATTGGTTCCATAGTAGCGACTGGCTACCAATTCAGTTGGGTCGAACTTATTAATAATGGTGCGATCTACATTTTTGACACTCACCCAAGCCGAACCATTATTGACTCCATCAAGATTTTCTGGACCAAATAAGACGTTATCAGTTTGGCGACCAATGATAAACTTACGACCTGCTGCGTCAATTACATGCTTGGTTTTCAATTCGAGATATTCACCATCTGATTTCTTAACTTTAACTGTTTTAAGGGCATCACCAGGTGTTAGATCTACATCCACTACTTTACCTTGGTAGAATACAGCACCTTGCTCTTTATTCATTTGCAGTAAATCTTCTTCAAATCTAGCCCGATGTAAGTGAAAGGTAGGAACAGCACCTTGACGATTGACCCAAATATTATAGTAGTCGTCAATATTATCGGTTTTGCCAGAATTTTTTGCCCAGTGGAGATGTAAACCTGCTTTAGGAGGATGATTCTCAATTATATATTCATAAAGATCGAGTTCTTTGTAGAGAAATAAAGAGCCTATTTCTACCAAAGATTCTCCCAATTTATGATTTTTTTTGTTGGAAAGACGTTGCTCGGGACGTGGGTCTATTAAAGTGATTTTAATGTTAGGGATATTGAGCATCAGGTGGCGAGCTTGACATAATCCTGCAAAGCCTGCACCCATAATTACGACATCATATTCGCGGACTTGTGTTGTAGTTTGCATCGAAAAACTCCTTTTGATTAATTTGATTAAGGTTTTATTACCAATTAATTGCTTGAGAATAAAAGCTTTAACTGTCGATCGCGCATAAAGATTTTATTCTCTTCACCTCCCTCACCCCCCAACCTCCCTTTTTTTTACTCTACAAATGATTTTCTTTGAGCGAACAATACTTTACTTGCTTCTATTTTTGCTTTCTTAAATGCAAATAAATTACAAGTACTGTAGTTTTTTTCTGGAAATATAGTAAATCTTTTAGAGTTCAAACCTCAAACTCTATGCAATGATTTATTTTTTTGACTTGTTTCTTGTTGTTCATATGTTGTTTGTGCTTTTGTTGTTGTTGGGTAACCAAAATATAAAGTCAAGATCTTATCGAAAAGCCGATCTGGCATAATTTGGGATAGTAAAATGGTAATTTTTGCATCTAAACCTATAACATATCGAGTTTTTGGTTTTTTTGCTGTAAGTATTTTTTCAACAGTCTTAGCAACTATTTCGCAAGGAATAGCTGTTTCAGCTGATTCAAGAGCCGCTTTATACATGACGTCAAATCCAAGAGAATATAGTTGTTTTACTTCTTTCGGAAAGCTGTTGAAAATTTGAAGACCATCATTTGTACACTTTTTCCAAACTGGCGTTTTGATTGCACCAGGTTCGACAACAGAAACATGCATTCCCCAAGGTTGCAATTCTACTCGCAACGCATCTGTTAAAGCCTCAACAGCAAATTTTGAGGCAGAATAAGTTCCAAGGAAAGGTGGTGAAAATTTACCATTTTGAGAACCCATATTTATTATGCGTCCACTGACTTTTCTCAAAAGTGGTAAACACGCTTGGGTTAATGAAAGCAGACCTATGACATTGACTTCAAGCTGTTTTCTCAGCTTACTTACGGGGATATATTCAAGTGCACCAGGAATAACAATTGCAGCATTATTTATTAATGCAGTTAAGCCCTTAGATCCCAATATTTTTTTGACTCGATATATTGCCTTTTTAATAGAAGTTTCATCGGTCACATCCAAAATAATTGGTATTATTCTTCCTGAACTTTTGTTAATTAGATTTTGACCATCTATTTCTTTACGAACTCCTGCAAATACTTGGTAACCTAGCTTGTCTAAATGAATAGCACAGGCTTGACCTATTCCACTTGATGCCCCACTGATAACAACTGAGCCGAAAAAAGTAGAATTATGCTTGTCTATATTGTTGTCAAAATTGTTGTCAAACATGATACACCTATAAAGATTGTATGTGTGGTAATTAACGGACAAAAAATTAATTTTTTTAGTCCTAAAGTGGCTAACTTCTGCAGCAGACTCGAACTGCTGGTGCGCTATTTATCACGGTTAAGTAAAGATATCGCCTTCCAGGAACAGAATCAGAGTTCCAAGAGTGGATGGGAATACCAGAACAACATTCACACTCCTGAACTGTTTTTGGTAAATCTTTAAATGTAATTGATTTTTTGCTATTGCCTAATCTGGTAGCAAAAACTGCTGAAGCAAGGATAAAAACTGAACCAATTTTATCTAACTCCATTTTTTCTAAGGTAATGATATTACCGATATTGAGTTCATTGAGTTCGGTGTTCGAGAGTGTTAATCCAATCCGATCGAGTCCTTTTTTTAGCAGATCGATTTCTGAATTTTGCTTGGGTGGGCGTAAAGATTGAACCATAATTATCCCCCTTTTTTAAGGTACTGATAAACATTGCAAAAAGTGATGCGATTGAAGTGCATAAAACCCTTAAATGTAAGCTACGTAAACAGGTGATATGGAGAAGAGATGAAATGTTTTTTCTTTGACCTTTTATATCTAGAGCTAATAAAACAACTGCTAGATAAATAGTCGAGTTATCTTACCGAGAAAGAAGTGAATTAACAGTAGAAGAGACAAAAGATCGTTGTTCTTCTTGCTGGGATTCGGGGACGATAATGGCTATCATTCGTTCTGGGAGACGAGTTAATTTAATGGGTACGGTAAGAATTAAGTAGCCCTTTGCAGCCTGAGTTCTAAAAAGTACCCCATCTCCGCGATGAGCAACTATACTAAACTGAGGTTTAATCTCATTAAAAGCTTTGCGAATCGCTTCTAAGGATGACCATATCCTAGTCCCTGCTCTGTCTCGCGTGTTTCCTCGTTCCATTAGTTCATCGATTATGGAACTGTGAGTAGAACTTAAAAGTGCATTCCAATCTTCGGCTGTTCTATGGGTAACCAACTCGATATCACATCCTTGAGGACTTCGATCTACAACACAAAGACAGTAGTGTTTGCAGTGTGATAACGATAGATCGAGACCAGCGACGTCAGAGCCACTCAATTCTGGTTTTCCTGAAGTTTGAGTCTTAATTTGAAAGTCAATTTCCTGTTGAGATGTCCAATTTAACTTTGTTTTCAGAGCTTGGGTAATAATTGGTCGCTCGTAATAACGCCGCCGATCCAAAGACTTTCCTTGCAAATGGGGGGTATATCCCAACGCCACTGCTGGCTGATTTAAGCCAAAAGCTCTAAAGGTTGTATTTAAGACCTTATGAAGCTGTTTGCGATCGCGAACTTCTGGGTTAGCTAAATCTTCAGCTGTAGGATTCTCCAGGGATTCTTCAAGAATCCGCAGCCTATAACCAGTCAGTCTTTCTACTATATACCCCTGTTCGTCAGTTGCTACAACTTCGCTTATATATTCACGTCCTTCGCACTTCTGAAGCACAACGGTGACTATTCTTGAGGTTTGCTCTGGGTTAAGACTTGGGAAAAATTCTATTTTGTCTATCTGTACGGGTAAGCAGATATTTTGCGGAATGAGCAATTGGACTGACTGAAGCAAAACATCTCTGAAGTAAGCATCTCCTAAAATGAGTTTGCTCTCTAAACTGGAGGCAAAGCTTGCTGCTGAAAGTTCAGTTTCTGATAGTAATGAAGAATGAAAAACACTTTTTTCTCGATTTAGTGAGAAAATAGATTCCATTCTTTGGAATCGAGTTCCCTGGAATAGCAAGCCGCTGCCGTACAGATCGGTTTTAGGTTCTATATCTAGTGGTCGATCGAGTTCTACTACTCTCTTGTCTCCCACTTTTAGCTCGCCTAATACAAATGTAGCAGCAAAATGATTTATTTTAAAGCCAGTTTGTTCTGTACGGATGCCAACTCGAACTAGCTTTTTCCCGTTTTCATCGACTTCCATAGCTTTAGCATAAATCTCAATATTTACCCCATTTTTAGGGTGAACAACTATTGGTCGTCGCAAAGAAATGTCTTCTATCTGGATAATCGGAGGCTCTACTTCACCTGTCATATAAGCAACAGCTTGAGCCATTGCTTCCAAACCAAATACAGTAGGAAAGAGATAAGAACCGCGCCAAACATGATCGCTAACGTAAAGATCTTGTTCCAGACTGAGGTGAGTTCTAACTTTTAATTCTACACCTGGTTCTACATCAAGTACCCTTTCTATAAAGCGAAAATTCGCGGGTGATGGTAAAGAGACAGGCGACCAAGTATCAAGTCCGCCCAAACGAGCAGCAATAATAACCTGTTTTACTCCTGGGTCGCACTCGAATAGTTTCAAAAAGCGACTTACTCCTTCAGAAGTAGGAATAGCACCAATGCCCATGCGCTCTAAGTATTTTACGCTTTTCATACGTACTCCCATTCCAAGTTCACCCCAGACACTATAGGCAAGGGAGAGAATTTGAGTGTTTGGATAGTCGCTCTCAAAGCGGCGCAACATGAGATCTAAAGACTCGTTAGCAAAGGCGTAACAAGCATTTCCAGGCATACCTGTTACACCTATAATCGAGCTAAAGGCAACGATTAGTTTAGGTGGTATTGGAGCCAAAACCTTTAATAGATTATCAGCACCAAGTAGCTTGGGAGAAACCTCAGCAATGGCTTGTTCTACAGAAACTTGTTCGACCCGACGAGGTTTGTTTGCCCCTGCGCCATGTACAACACCAGTAATAGTTCCTAGTTCTAGGGTCACCTTTTCTACTAGGTGAGTAACTGCATCAAAATTGGTAATATCACAGCTGTAATAGCCATAGGTGATTCCTTCGGCTTGGAAATATCCCAGTGTTTGTGCAACTTCTGGGTTACTTGCTGCAGACCGACCGACCAAAGCCATTTTTACGCCAGTCTTTTTGGCAAGTGCTAAAGCACACTCAGCAGTAATACCCTTGGCTCCACCTGTTACCAGAATCACATCTTGTTCGGACCAATGCAGCGATCGCTGCTTATAATTAGCAGGTTCCTGTAGACGAGCTTGAGGAATTAAGCGAGTCAAGTTTTTGTCGTAACCTACAGTAGTAATTGCTTCTGTCCCCGATAATTCGGCGATCGCGAGTTCTGCAGCTTTGTCAATCTCAATCTCTCGATCGAGGTCTATTACTCGGACTCGCAAATCTGGACGCTCTAAATGTATGCTGCGGGCAAATCCAGCAGCACAAGAAACTTCTGGGTATGTGCTTTTAGTACCACTGCTAAAGTAACCTTTACCAAATTGAATATAAGCAATGCAAGTGTCTTTGGGAGGATTACTAATACTTTTAAGTCGCTGAATCATCTCAGCTAAAGGTAAAAATTGCCGCTCTGCTTTGGGAGTTTCAGGTAAAAGTGCAATAAAGTGAGAGTAAGTTTCTTTTGCAGGAATATCATCTACAAATACTTGCTCATAAGTGACATTTTTGACCTGACCGCCGTGGAGAAGGAGTTGTTCTTTCAAAGCTTGAGCAATTGGGCTTCTAAGAGCATCAGAGATTATCAAAATATTTGTCTGAGACCAATTCATTTTCTACCTCTCTTGAGCTACATACTCGACAGCAAAGTTTCGCACCCAGTTAGATTCGTTTTGAAGCTTTGCATCTTTTTGGGGAACGACTGCTTTATTTGGTACTACAGTTTGTTTTTCTGACTCAATTTTGGCTAATTCTTCTGCAAGGACTTTAACAGTATAGTCAATTTCTTCGTCAGTATGTTTGCAACTAAGGAAAAAACGCAAACGAGCTGCATCTTCTGCTACCGCTGGGTAAATCATGGGCTGAACGTTAATACCACGCTCAAATAATGCTCCAGAAAGTCGGGCAGAAGCTAAAGAACTACCAATAATAACGGGGACAATGGGAGTATTTTGACTCACTCCCGTATTGAGTCCGTGAGATTTAACCGACTTGAGAAATCTTTTAGCTTGTCGATGCAAACGATTTACTCGATCGGGTTCAGCTTGAAGAATTTGCAGCGAAGCTAAAGCTGCAGCACTAAGAGCTGGAGATATTCCATTACTAAAAATAAAGCCAGGAACAGTGTATTTGAGGAACTCAATTAACGCTTTACAACCAGCAATGTAACCACCGCAGCTTCCTAGTCCTTTGCTCAAGGTGCCCATCCATAAATCAACGTCTGCGGGATTTATCCCAAAATGTTCGCCAATACCACGCCCGTGATTGCCCATAGTTCCCATAGAATGGGCTTCATCTATCATCAATAAAGCCTTATGGCGCTTTTTCAGTTCGATGAATTTTGGCAGGTTGGGAAAATCCCCATCTTGGCTGTAAACCCCTTCAATCAAAATCAAAACTCGCCTGTAATTATGACGTTGCTGTTTGTCGAGAATACGAGCTAAAGCTTGCCAATTATTATGAGGGAAAGAAAGTCGGCGAGCCCCAGAAAGTATGGCTCCTTGTATCGCACTATTGTGAATGAATTCATCATTGAGAATCAGATCCTCTGGTCCAAATAGATGACCGATTGTAGTTACATTAGTGGCGTGTCCGTTAACAAAGGTAATAGAATCCTCAACTCCAAGCCAATCGGCGATCGTTCGTTCTAACTCAAGATTGATCGGTCGTTCCCCAGAGGCAATCCTACTACCAGATACTGATGTTCCATAGCGATCTATTGCGTCTTTCGCTGCTTGGGAAACTTTTGCTTCTCCAGACAAGCCCAAATAATTGTAACTCGAATAGTTAATCAGTTCCCGACCTCGAACAAGGGTTTTGTTATTGTTGATGCCTTCATGAATTGTAAAGTAGGGATTAATAGTGGAGTTAGCTTCAAGTTGTTCCCGTATCTTTTTAATTTCTTGATATTCTGGAAAACGATCGAATCTGTAACAAGCTTCGGGAATTATTTTATTCTCTTGGGTCTGTAACTTTTGTTTCAGAATCTTAGCTAAGAGTAAGCGCTTCTGAGATTCTGAAAGCTCCTGCAAATCTATCGAGGTCGTCATAATTTTCTATGATAGGTGAATAATTTTTGTTGAGATTGCAAAGATAAGACTCAAGCAAAGATGAGATATAAATGCTACGTGCAGAGTCTAATCAAATTAACTTATGACAAACTAGAAGACAGCAGAAAATCAATTTCTTCCTCACTAAGCCGATCCAGTTTGGATAGTAATTCATCTGGATGCTGAGTTTGTAAAGTTAGAGAACTAAATGTCGTAGTTTGGTTAGTTGTAGTTTGACTAGGCTGAGTATTTTGTTCTGGAGGCATCGCAGAGCGAATCACTGCAGCAATTTCTTGTAAGTTGGCATTTGCCAGAGAGGATGGATCGATATCCCCTGCAACACCACACTCTTTTGCTGCCGTTGCAATTAATTCACCTGCTTTAATCGAATCCAAATTCAAATCTTCTAGCAGTTTAGCATCCAGTCCAATACTTTGTGAGGAATATCCAGTTTGTTCTACTACTAAGTCAATTAGAAGTTTCTCAACGTTTATTTTCTGCTGGCGAGTAATTTGCTGGGATGACTTGAGTGCTTCTGTGATATTAGTACTATTAGGCTGAATCGCTTCTTGAGGTGTAACAACATTGTTATTAACAAGGTAGCTATTGTTATGATACTGAGTGTTGCCATTGCTATCTTTACTCCATTTGTTGTTATGGAGAAGGTCACCATTGCGATCGTACTGAGTGTGACCGTTACTATTTAGGTTACCTTGACTATTGTTGTTATGGAGAAAGTCACCATTGCGATCGTACTGAGTGTGACCGTTGCTATTTAGATGACCTTGACCATTCTGATTATATTTACTCGGAAAGTTTTGAAGATCGGCAGAAATTACTTGAGCTAAAAATCGACCACGTCGGGTAAAGTACTCAGATAGAAGTCGAACAAGTTCTTGCTTAGCTGAATTATTTAATGTGTTCGTTAAATCAATCATAGTTTTCTCCATTGTTTAGGTTAACAAATCCAATTTTTATATTCCTAATCAAGTGACGAAGTTTCAAAGTCTGCTCGAATTAGATTCGCCAGAAAAGAAGCACGTTGTGAAAAGTAGTTCAATAGCATTTCTTCAAACTCTTCATCGTTTGCTAGATCTGATTCTGTTTCTGAAAGTGAAATGTTTGTTGTTGTGCTTAGATGCGCACTATTTCCGCTCTCATTGCCTGAAATCGAAGGTAGAGAAGAAATTTCCTCTGGAGACACCTGGAATGGTCGTTCGCACTGATTCTCGATAAACTTGCGTTGGGATGCTGGAACAAAAGGACGCACAAGACGGTTTTCGTAAAGTGTTTTCCAGTTAATTTCACCTCCGCTAACAAAGAAGCAGCCTAAAAAAGTGTTGAGGCTTATATCTTTACTGGCTTTAGATTCAACAGGAAAACATAGAAAATCCTCTGTAACACCGATTGCATCTACCAAGCCCGAAAGAACTCTTCCTGGACCGACTTCTAGCATCAAATCGCACTTCTGCGATATTGCTTTAACTAAAGAAACAAAATCTACTTGAGTAATTACCTGAGTGGCAAAATGCTCTCGCAGATTGAGTTTAGATTGAATCTGCTGCCCATTAACGCTAGAAAACAGAGATACAGATGTTTCTGTAAGTTGCTCTGGAATCAGAGCCTGTTCGCGCAAGTAGTTACTGGCTTTAGAGATCATTTGGGAATGAAAAGCATTAGCAACAGGAAGTTTACGAGTCTGGATGTTCTGACTTGCAGCAATTTCGATCGCTTCTTCAATGCTTGAACGCTCCCCAGAAATCACTGTCTGCATTGGACTATTGATATTTGCCACTACTGCATAGCCTTTAACTTTCTGCAAGATACTTTCAGCAATTTTTTGAGAACAGCTTAAACTCGCCATCATTCCAGGGTTATCTCCAGAAGCAGACATGGCTCGTCCTCGCAAGGCGGCAAAACACAGCAGAGTTTTTTCGTCAAAAGCTCCTGCTTGCTGAAAAGCTGTTAGTTCTCCCAGGCTATGACCTCCAACAGCTACTGGTTTAATGCCTAAACGTTCTAAATAACGCCTCCAAAGTAAAGATACTAGACAGATGGTGGGCGAAGCAACTTCAGCACTTGAAAGCAGCTTCAACCAGTTTTGTATTTCCTCTGGATTAGCAGCACGCTCTAAGGGACGATATATAAAGCCACTAACTGGCTCGAATCCGAGTTCTTGAAGCCACCGATCGGCTTGTTCTACAAGTTCCCGTGCCCAAGAATAACGTTCTACCAGAGTACGAGCCATGTTTAACTTCTGTGACCCCTGACCAGGAAACAAAAAAGCTACTCGGTTACGTTTAACATTATTTGAAAGCCAAATATCTTTTTGAGAAGAAACTTTTATTTCTCCTATTGCTGGAGGTGTGTCATTAAGCATCTGCTCGAGCTGTTCCAGACGGGATTTCAACTCATTAAAGGTGCCAGCAATAACTGCAGCACGAATTGGTTGAGATAAATCGATTTCTTCATTGACTTTTGTTGCTAAATCTACCATCTCGGCAACACTTATACCTTCTGAACGGCTCATGAGTGCCTGAGCAGAATTTATAAGGTTTTCAATAGATGAAGCACTGAGAACAAACAGTTCTGTATCTTGGTTGGAAACAAGCAAAGATCTTTCTTCAATAGAGGGTTTTAGGTGAAGAGCAGGATTATCTCCAGAAGTAATTGTTGCGTGGGAATTAATACCACCAAATCCCATAGCAGAAATTCCAGCGCATAAAGTGTCTGTTGGCTGACGAACTTCTCCAGTAATTACAGGATAGGCACATTGGACAGAAGTATCAAATACAGAATTAGGATATTGACAGCCAGCGGTAGGAGGTATCACTCGTTGGTTAACTGCCATAACTGCTTTAATAAAGCCTCCAATTCCTGCAGCGGCTTTAGTGTGTCCGACAAGAGATTTAAAAGAAGTTACGCCAACTGAACGAGGAGCAATTTCCCCATCAGAATTGATTGCTAGAGCAATACCTTCTAGTTCTGTGCGATCGCCTACTGGTGTTCCTGTACCATGTCCCTCAATAAAGTCAAGCTGATGGGGACTATAATTAGCTTTGTTATAAGCACGACGTAAAGCTTTTGCTTGACCAACTTTTGAAGGAGCTGTAATTCCTCCCTTACCATCCGAGGAAATTCCCCAACCTCTGAGAATCGCATAGACATAATCTCCAGCTGCTCTTGCATCCGCTAAGCGTTTGAGAATAACAAAGCCACATCCCTCTCCTGGGATAAAGCCGCTAGCTTTACGATCGTAAACTGTCATATCTCGGGCAGTTAAAGCTCCTGTCTTTGCAAAGCCAATGATTTCAAAGGTGTCTAAACTAATATCGACACCTCCTGCTAAAGCCATGTCAAGTTCACCTCGCTCTAGAGCATTCGCAGCATTAGCAACGGCAATCAGTGAAGAAGAACAGGCTCCGTCTACTGTATATCCACCGCCATCAAAATTAAAAAAGTTACAGATTCTACCAGCAATAGTATTGGCAAGATTTCCTGCCAAAGTATCTTCTGTAACTGGTGCGAATGCTGACTTATAGAATTTTTCCATAGTCTCAACCAGGGCTTCAATCTCTCGTGTAGACATTCCTCTGGCTTTAGCTGCTGCTCGCAAAGATCGTCGGACATAAGGCCAACGCAATCTCAGAGTGTTAGACCGAAACTGCTCGCCGGTGAGGGTATTACCCAAGACGACTCCAGTATTTTCAGTTTTAACATTTTTGCGAGTATATCCAGCATCTTCTAAAGCCTGATTAGCTGTTTCCAGAGCAAGCCAATGAACAATGTCTGTACAATCAACAGTTTTTTTTGGAATACGTCTGTTGCCCCAGTCAAAGTCAAAGCCATCAATCACAGCAGCGCGACTTCCATAGGTCTTATCTGGTGCTTTTTGGTCTGGATCGTGATACTCAGACAGTGGCAATCTTTGATCTGGAAACTGTCGAAACTGAATCCGTCTTGCAAGTATGTTTTCCCACATCTGGGGTAGAGCGCTGGCTCCAGGATAGTAGCAGCCCATGCCAATGACTGCAATCGGTGAAGTGGAGGCTCTAGTTTTTATCTGGGTAGTTTTTGTATTTATCATCAGACTTTTTCAATTAAAGGACTAATTGCTTCTATTTGTCGCAGATAGATTTGAGCAGTTTCACCGATTAAATCGATAGCAATTTTATGTTCTGTAAAAGTTCCAGATTTTATGGGAATAATCATTCGAGATTTTCCTTCGATCGTGAGTAACAAAGTGATTAAAATGAGATAATTTCTTTTTAGAGGATTGTAAGTGCGAACTCCACCACTAATGGTTACTCTAAAAAAATATTAATGACCTTATTGTTCGGTCTTAATATAAGAATCGCACAAAATTTCTTTATTTTTTTTTAATAATTGCTTGAAAAATTAGTCCCTCATAAATAAAAGCCTAGAGAGGAACGTCATTTCAAGTTTTCTAGTGTTCTTTTTTAAATTGAAAATCTTAGCATAAGAGTATGAGTTGACTAGAGGTCAATCAAATTCAGTAGATATACAAGTTTTTTTTAATAGTGATATCAGCTAAATAATTACTCTTTAAATTCGTAATCTTAGCTTATCGTTTTTTTCACTCACTTTAATTATTAACTTTTTTGGAAAATTTGTAAGTGAGAAAAAGTATGAAAAAGTATGGAAATTTTGTAAGTGAGAAAAAGTACGGCATTGACCCTATGGTGAGGGCATACCTCAGTTAGTCATTATGAATGCATATAACAGAAAAACACTAAAATACATAATTAGTAAGTGTTTTTCCCTAGCTCAAGGTTTCTCCCTAAGAAAAAACTAAGTGAAACACGAACTTGCTAGGTATTTCAACTTACTTGAAATAAACATAACAATAGTTTGTCTTAATTGTCAAGGATTATTAAAAAAAATCTTAAGAATATCTAAAGCAAAGCCCTGTAAGGCTCCCATTTAAAACGATTGCATTGACTAAAAAATCTTTACCAGCCTCTGGCTGGAGGGAACAGGGAACGGGGAACACTAATATTTTTCAGAGACGAGTGGGTTTTTATTTTCTGTTTCCTTCTAGCGATCGCTAGTTTAAGGTTCTCTATTTCGGGTATTCCCCAATAAGTTGGGTTCAATAGGGATTAGGGAATGGGGAGTGGGGTTGCAATAATTATATTTTTTATAGGGAACCCTTATATAGCAGTCAAGTTAAAAACGAAGCCAATAAGTTATTGTCAAAAGGGTTCCCTATTCCCTGTTCCCTTTTAATGAGAATAATATCTTAGTATTTTTGTACTTAATATTGTTTATCTTTTTGTTTGGTCATTAGCTTTGCTAGGGTTTGGTGGTTTGATGCTTAATGGTGCATATCGAATGGTTACAGTAGCAATTCGTGATGACAAATCTTTGAATCACTACAGTTTTCTGTCGCTTCAGTAATGCTAGCATTCGGTTGAGCAGCTAAATCTTCCACAAGATGAACCTAGCCGTCGCAAGATTTGATAGGGATTTTGCAATAAAATTTTTTGCTGGTTCATTTGTCACTCGAATAAGTTGCCTTATCTTATTTTTTCTTTTAATTACTACAAACCTATGAGGACAAAAATCCTAAATATTTTTTCTTCTTAATAAATTTTTAGTTACTAACTCTTGGGTACAACTAGAATTTAAGCCTGTTTATTCAAGTCAAGTGTAGTCTCAGATACCTTGTTTTGTTGAGGTTTGACAGGATAAAAAGTTATACTTGTACTATCTTTTTTATTTTTATTGATAAAGAAAAGACGATCGAGGTCACTAAATTCATTGTATGAAATTAGATTCAACTCTGCAAGAACTCACACTCTATAATTATCAGGTAGAATCTACGACATCAGTTAAAGATGTCATGATTTATTTTAAGCAAAATCCCCATATGCCTGGAGTGATTTTAAAAGAGAATAACCAATTTGCAGGGATTATTTCTCAAACAAACTTTTGGCAATATATGAGTTTACCCTATAGTTTGGAGTTGTCTGCTAAACGACCGATAAAATTTGTCTTCGATTTTCTCAAACACGAGTGTTTAATAATACCTAAAGATCTAACAATTATCGAAGCTGTTAAAAAGGCATTAGAAAGACCGGCAAAAATACTAGAAGATCCCATAGTTGTAGAAGTCGCTCCGCAAGAATATAAATTATTAGACGTACATCAAATACTCATTGCTCAGGCAAAAATTCACGAAGCAGCCAATGTTCTAATTACTAATCTGTATAAAGATATGGATCGAGCAAATGCTAAATTAAAGCTCTTATCTAGTTTGGATGGTTTGACTAATCTTGCCAACAGAAGGATATTTGATGAATTTATTCAAAAAGAATGGTCTCGATCGCTAGAAGCTAGATGTATATCTTTGATTTTAATTGATATAGATTTTTTCAAAAAATATAACGAGCTATACGGTCATTTAGCTGGAGATGATTGTTTGCGTAAAATAGCGAATATTACTAAGGAATCGGTTAAGCGTTTAGAAGGAGTCGTAGCTCGTTATAGAGGAGATGAAATAGCAATCATTTTGCCTAATAAAGATGCTGTTGACGCTGCTAATATAGCTGAAAAGATTCGTCAAAAAGTAACAGAGAAAAAAATACCAAACCAAAGCTCTTCAATTAGTAACTATATAACCATAAGCTTGGGAATAGCAAGTACCGTGCCTTCTAACCTAAATAAGCCGGATATGTTACTGACAGCAGCAAAAGAAGCACTGTCTCAAGCTAAAAAATCTGGAAGAAACCGCAAGTTTGTTTGGGCTAATTCTTATCGCCAAACCCCGATGACAGCCTTGTAAAAAATTAGCCAGTTGGCTGGCTAATTTGTTGAGATTATCTTTTCACCGGCTCGTATCTTTGTGGCAATCTTTCTGCTACCTCATTGCAATAGAGGCCCATAAAGCGAAAAGCTAATGTATAGTTATCGGTATCGTTATTTTGTAATGCCAGATTAGATCCTTCTACAAAATCGAAGCATCCTCGATCGAAATCATCGACGATAATGCGGGCAATACCTCGATTATTGTGGAAATTAGCAACATTAGGGTCTATTTCAATTGCTCTAGTATAGTCGGCGATCGCTTGAGCCAAATAACCCACTTCTAAAAAAGCCAGACCTCTGTTGTTGAAGGCAGCAGCATCAGCTGGGTTTAATTCAATTGCTCTAGTATAATCTGTAATTGAACCCCACAAATCTTCTAATCTTTGACGGGCGCGACCTCGATTGTTATAAGCTTCAAAATTATTCGGCTCCAGTTCAATTAGCCTAGTGAGAGCTGCTAATTCAACCACTCTTGAATTAAGAAATGGAGAACAATCAGGACTTTCTACCTTATAGTAAAAAGCTTCGTGGCTGCAAAATAAATAAAAATCTTGATAGCTATTTACCTCTTGAGCAGAGACAGTAAAACTAGGAAAAATACTCAATAAACCAGTCAATATTGAAGCAAGTCCGGTAGTAAATTTACTCATCAATCTCGCCTTTTCTTGAATCGATTCAAGATTATAATATCAACTTACGGGACTGTTAATTGATTATTAAGTAAATATACTGACAATAAATATTTTTTCTCTAGCTAACTCTCAAATCGAGAGCTAGCTTTTAGCAATAACTTTAAAGCGCATTTGCACCAGCAACTACTTCCATAATTTCTTGGGTAATTGCGGCTTGCCGCGCTTTATTGTAGGACAGGGTTAGAGTCCCGATAAGTTCGGATGCGTTGTCACTAGCGTTGGTCATTGCCATCATTCTAGAAGCCAATTCGCTTGCTGCTGCTTCTTGTAAGGCTCTTAATAACTGGTTATTTAGATAAAGTGGCAAGAGGGCATTGAGAATTTGCACTGGATCTTGCTCGAAAATCATGTCTTGGGAGAATGTAGTTGGCGCAGTAGAAACTTTCTCTCTTTCTACTTCTAACTGTCCTCCACGGGTAGTGAGTCGGAAGATTTCGTCGTCTAATGCTTCTAATCCTTGGGGAATTAGAGGTAAAAGAGTTTGAATTACTGGTTTAGAACTAATTAACGAAACAAAGCGAGTATAAACTAACTCAACTCGATCGACTATCTTGGAAAGAAACAGCGAGAGGAGTTCGTCAGCAATTTCTGAGGCTTGAGATGCTGAAGGGATTTGATCTAAACCCGTGTAGGTAGAGTCAATTGGTTGTTCTCTACGGGTAAAGTATCTAGCTGCTTTGCGTCCGACGAGGACGTATACATAATCTATTCCTTGAGATTTTAATTCAGCAGCGCGTTGTTCGGCGCGTTTGATAACGTTGGTGTTGTAGCTACCGCACAGACCGCGATCGCCACTAATTACTAAAATACCGACACATTTTATTTCTCTTTGCTTTAGTAGAGGTAGGTCAGCTTCTTCAAGTTTGAGTCTATTTTTCAAGCCGTAGAGAACTTGTGCTAAGTTATCTGCAAAGGGGCGAGTAGCGGTGACTTGTTCTTGAGCGCGACGGACTTTAGCTGCTGCAACTAGGCGCATTGCTTCCGTCATTTTTTTGGTATTTTTGACCGACTTGATGCGATCGCGAATAGCTTTGAGATTGGGCATTATCTTTTCCTTTGTCCGTTGTTAGTAGAGACGTACCAGGTCGCGTCTCTACTGTTAATATTTTGACGATTATTCTGCTGAGAATGCTTGCTTGTGTTCGGTGAGGGCTTCTTTGAGGATATTTTCTGCTTCTTCAGTTAGTTTTCTTTCTGACTGAATAATTTCTCCAAATTTAGCCTTGCTGGTTTTGAGATATTCTCGGAATCCGTCGGTAAAGTTTATTACTTTTTCTAGTTCAATATCGTCTAAATATCCATTTAGACCAGCATATACAATACCGATTTGCTCTGGTACGGACAAAGGAAAGTTTTGCGCTTGTTTGAGTAATTGGCGCAAGCGCTGACCTCGTGCTAGCTGTTTCTTAGTAGTCTCGTCTAAGTCGGAAGCAAATTGAGAAAATGCTTCGATATCGGCAAACTGAGCCAATTCTAGTTTCAGTTTACCTGCTACTTTTTTCATTGCTTTGGTTTGAGCAGCAGATCCTACGCGACTTACGGAAATACCTGCGTTAATTGCCGGACGGAAACCTGCGTTAAATAGGTCGCTAGAGAGGAAGATTTGACCGTCAGTAATGGAAATTACATTGGTGGGAATGTAAGCAGAAACGTCACCTGCTTGAGTTTCAATAATTGGCAATGCCGTCATACTACCGCCACCGAGTTTGTCGTTTAGTTTAGCAGCTCTTTCTAATAAACGAGAATGGCAATAGAAGATATCTCCAGGATAAGCTTCCCTTCCTGGGGGACGGCGCAACAATAGGGACATCTGACGATAAGCTTGAGCTTGTTTGGAAAGATCGTCGTAGATCACCAGAGTGTGCTTGCCTTTATACATGAAGTATTCGGCGATACAAGCTCCGGTGTAGGGAGCTAGATATTGTAGGGTAGCGGGGTCATTGGCATTTGCTGCTACGACAACGGTATACGGCATAGCACCTTTTTCTTCGAGGGTGCCAATTACTTGAGCGACGCTCGAGGCTTTTTGACCGATAGCTACGTAGATGCAAATAACGTCTTCTTCTTTTTGGTTGAGGATGGTATCGATCGCCACTGCTGTTTTTCCTGTTTGGCGATCGCCGATAATTAATTCTCGCTGTCCTCTGCCGATGGGAATCATCGCATCGATCGCGGTGATGCCTGTTTGTAGTGGTTCGCAAACGCTTTTGCGAGCGATAATTCCTGGGGCTGGGGATTCAATCAAACGGTTTTCTTGGGTCTCGATGTCTCCTTTCCCGTCAATGGGCAGACCGAGAGAATTTACTACTCTACCTAGTATTCCATCTCCTATGGATATTTGAGCAATTTGACCGGTGGCTTTAACGCTGCTACCTTCTTGAATGTCGAAACCTTGGCCCATCAGCACTGCTCCTACATTATCTTCTTCTAGGTTTTGAGCAATGCCAACGGTGCCGTCTTCAAATTCTAGGATTTCTGCCGCCATCACCTTATCTAGACCGTAAATCCTGGCGATGCCGTCACCTACCTGCAATACCGTCCCGACGTTAGAAACTTGAACTTCCTGGTCGTAGGACTCTATTTGCTGGCGAATAATGTTGCTAATTTCGTCTGGTCTGATTGCGATCATTTTTATTATTTGTTGTTAGTTATTAGTAGAAACGTTCGTAACGTTTTTAGTTGAAAGTTGGCGATCGTTGCCATATGACAGCGAATACTATGATGCACCGAGGCTCAAACTAATACGGCGCAGTTGTCCTCGCAGACTGCTATCTAACACTTGAGAGCCTACTTTGATTATCACCCCACCGATTAAATTTGGATCGATGGTAGTTTGTACTTCTACCCCAGCTGCATTAGTTATTGCTTTAATTTTTGCTGAGATAGAGTCGAGCTGGTTTTGATTTAATTCTGTTGCCGAGGAGACTTCTGCTAGTACTATATTATTTAGTTTCCGCAGCAATTCTATATATTGCTGGCAAATTCCCTCTAAAAAGATGATGCGGCGCTTATCTACCAAAAGCATCAAAAAACTAACTAGATAGTTGTTAGTATCTTGCCCGACGATCTGTCGTATTACTGCTTTTTTATCATTTTCTTCGATCAGGGGATTGCCCAAAAATTCTCCCAATTCTGGTGAATTTTCTAGCAAAGATAATATAGAGCGAACATCTTCGCCAATTTTTTCTGTAAGATTGTTCCCTTGAGCTACCGACATTAATGCTTGCGCGTATGGCTCGACTATTTCCGAGCTTAACGAAGTGTTTTTCACTAGCCCCCTCCTATCCGAGCAATGCTGCGGTCTACTAATTGGTTTTGAGCTGACTGGTCTAATTGGGTTTTCAATTGAGACTCAACTCTATCCACAGCCATAGCGGCTACTCGCTGTCTCAATTCGGCGATCGCCCTTTCTCTTTCTGTGTTTAAATCTTTCTGTGCCATTTCTTTGAGGCGCTCGATATCTTGCGCATTTTTGGCGGCGATCGCTTCACTAGCGGCTTTCGCCCTTTCTTTGGCTTCCTGGATTATTTTTTCGCCTTGTTCTTTTGCTAGAGCTAAGTTTTCTTTAGCTTTAGCCAATTCTTCTGCTGCTTTTTTGAGGCGTTGTTCTGCTTCTTCGATCGCTTCTGCGATGTTGTTGCGTCGTGTCAGAAGGATATTGCTGATTATTTTACCTCCGTAAAATACCAATATCCCGATCAAAATTGCCAGATTGATCAAGTTCGTGTCTAGAATATCGAAATTTAGACCAAAACCTTCTGCTTCTGCCAATATCAACCAATTACCGATCGTTCCCATTGACATTCATTCCCTATTGGTTTTATTTAACCAGCTCTGGCCCCAAGAGTTTTTCTAGAATCTGACGGCTAAGAACGTCTACTTGTTGCTCTAGGGACTGCATTGCTGCTTGTTTTTGTGCGTCTATCTCTTTGGCTGCTTCTTCTCTTTTTGCCTGAGCTTCTTTTTGAGCCTCAGCTATTTGCTCTTCAGCTATTTTCTTAGCTTCTGCTTTGGCTGCGGCTATTATTTGCAGTGATTCTTTGCGTGCTTCTGCTAGCTGCTTTTCGTATTGACTTGCCAATTCTTTAGCTTCAGATAAGCGCTCTCGTGCTTCTGTTTGATTCTTGCGAATATAATCAGCTCGCTCGTCTAAAGCGTTATTTAGTGGCTTATAAAAAATTTGATTCAGCAGAAACATTAATATCAAAAATTGCACGGCCATCAGGGGCAAAGTTGCATCAAAATCAAACATTTTTTACCACTTTGTTTTTCACGAGTTTAATACAATATAGAGACGGGAAATTTCCCGTCTCTATTTACCTAGAAAGCTTTAGGAAAATGGGTTAGCAAATAGCAATACTAGGGAAATCACCAAACCGTAAATTGTTAGGGATTCCATGAATGCTAGGGTTAACAAGAGAGTACCGCGAATTTTTCCTTCTGCTTCGGGCTGACGAGCAATACCAGCCACAGCTTGACCTGAAGCGTTTCCTTGACCGATACCAGGGCCAATAGCTGCCAAACCAACTGCTAGAGCGGCTGCAATAACTGAAGCTGATGCAACAATTGTATCCATGAGTGTATTTTCCTTTTTTCTAGAGAATCGAATCAGTTTTTATTGTTGTTTATTTCAGATTTTCCAGCAATTTGAAGAATTTTTATTTTTTCTTGTTAATTGCTGTAGCGCGTCATCTACTGAGTGAATAAGAAAGTCTAAATTGAGTGTTTCTGAGTTCAGATTTTATCGCCTCAGACTTCTAGCGTTACTCATGCTCTTCGTCGTAACCCTCGATCGCCTCGTGAATATAAGCTCCCGCTAAGGTAGCAAACACTAGGGCTTGAATGGCACTGGTAAATAATCCTAACGCCATTAGGGGCAGCGGCACAAATAAAGGTACCAAAAATACCAATACTGCCACCACCAACTCGTCTGCTAGTATGTTCCCAAATAAACGGAAGCTCAGGGATAGAGGTTTAGTGAAATCTTCTAGAATTTTGATCGGCAATAAAATTGGGATGGGCTCGATATAGTTAGCAAAGTAACCCAATCCCTTTTTGCTAAAACCTGCGTAAAAGTACGCTATTGATGTCAGCAATGCCAAAGCAACTGTGGTGTTTATGTCATTAGTTGGTGCTGCTAATTCGCTATTAGGAATTTCGATTATTTTCCAAGGAATTAATGCTCCCGACCAATTAGACACGAAGATAAACAAAAACAAAGTGCCTATAAACGGCAACCAAGGACGATATTCTTTTTCCCCTAGCTGGGCTCTTGCCAAATCTCGCAAAGATTCCAGGACAAATTCCATAAAATTCTGTATGCCACTGGGGGCTTTTTGAATCTGTACGTTTCGTATTGCAGCAAGGGAGGCAAGAATTAGTATAGCAATTACAAACCAGGAGGTCAGAAATACTTGTCCGTGTATTTTTAAATTCCCTATTTCCCAATAAAAATGATTGCCTACTTCTATCTCAGCAAGGGAAAAACTATTTAAAACATTCAAAGCATTTATCATTTCCATTCAGCAATATTTATCCTTTTGTCAAAACACCCTCTTATCTTATTTTTTCACCAAATCGAGCTATTTTTTGGCTGGCATGGCGCTAGTTTGTAATGTGTAAGCTATTATGGCCACTTTATAAGTCAGAAAACCTAGAAATACTGGCACAATGTGTAATTGTTGCCATTGGCTTGCAACTATTATTAGGGCAGCAAAAAGAGCAAATCTTCTCGAGCCAAGACCATTGCTTGACTTGCCGAGCCGCTCTACATCTTTACCTAACATTCTTAAGTAAACCACACCAACGCACGACCCCAACAAATAATTTAGAGCTGTGTTGAGGGAATAAAAAATCCAGACACAAACAACAATAATCGCCGTGACTGCAAAAGTTGTTATCAACAAAGTTTCTATGAGTTGATAGTATTCTTCCATGGAATTACGATCGTTAGTTGCTGAGGGAGAATCGTCAGCATTGTTTTCTGGTTCGATCGCAGTTGTTTCTAGAGTTTGATTAGACTGAGTCACGCTTTTTGGCTGTAGTCGCTTTCGATGTTTTCTGCTTATAGATTTTAGTTCTATTCCGATTAGATGAAATTGGTATCAGTGAATTCTCCCTTCCAGCCTATTCAAACAGAAGCCAGGAGCCATGATATCACGTAAAAGCGATCGAACTAAATATTTATCTCTCTCAATTTTGGCGATCGCGCTGAAAGTGGTAAAAGAACGATCGGATTAACCAGGTGCTAGCATAACCAGGTGTTTGGAGTGAAGCGATCGCACTCCTGCTAAGTCTAAAGAAACCTCAGTTAAAATGTCTTTGACCGATCGCCCCAGGTCACATTTTTTTAAAAACTGAAATTCTGCCTCCGACAAACTAGTCAACTGATACTCTTGGTTAAAAATATTACGACTCGGCCAACCACTCAAACAAGGGTTTCTTTCTGGTATGGCTGCTAGAATTTTATCATCTCTCGACCAATCAGCTTTCGGTAGAGGCGATCGCCCTAAAAAGAATTCGTAGTGACTGATATCGGGATCGAGAAGTTCAATTAGTCGATAACGCTCTTTTTCGCTTAAATCTTTGGCTCTTTCCATTAATTGGGGGTATTTGCCAATTAATCTTTCTAATTTCCAGTACCCAGGATTAGAAAAACCGACAAATTCCAACCCCGAAGCTTCAATCAACTCAAATAGCGTCTCGATGTTGTAGTCAATTTCTTGAGGATGAACGTACATGTCGGCAAAAGAAGCATCCCGCTGATTTTCTAATGCCCATCTTTCTTTTTCTCTCTTGACAATTCGATTGTTTTCTGGTAGAGAATCAAACAATTGACGACCCACTTGCACCCCATCGCGATAGTCGCCCCGCTTTTCCCCTTGAAGGAGAGAGATCGCCCGCTGCATGAGGCTAATTTCCCAGCGTCCCAACTCAGCATAGACGAAAATATGGAGCAATCCTCCAGGAGCCAATTTAGTAGATATTGCTTTAATACCTTTAAGGGGATCGGGTAAATGGTGGAGTACGCCGACACAATTAATCAAGTCGAATTGACCTGGCAATTCTTCAGCATCTTCCAGATTGAGTTTAATAAAATTTACAGATTTAGAGCGATTTTCTAAGACACCCGATCGACGACAGCGTTCTCTAGCCACATCTAGTGCTTTTTCACTGAGATCGATCGCCACTATTTCAGCTTCTGGGTTGAGGTGAATTAAATAATCAGTTCCCGAACCAGTACCGCAACCCGCATCTAAAATGCGAATATCTTGGCGATCGGGTTTTTGTCCCAGACAAAAACTATAAGCGCTAGACCAATGCCAGCGCCAGTTATGACCTGGAGGTACGTCATCTGAAAGAGGGTCTGGAGGAAAAGGATAAGTATTGTAGAGTTGAGCAACAGCAGCTCTAGTTGTCTTGGGGTCAGACATGACCAACCTTAATATAAGTCGAGATTTTTAATTAAGGTAAAACATTTTGCTCTCAGAAAACACAAAAAAATAGTTGTTTGCTTCACCTGACCCCTGACCTCTGACCTCTGACCCCTAAAAGCGATCGCCGAGATATTATTGACAATCTCCTACAAGAATCTTAACAAAAGAACTTAGAAAGCCAGAAACGTTTTAACCTAGATGCTGACGGAGATATAAAACATAAAACAATACTTCGCTCGAAGCTAATTAAGATATCTCCTCTCTGCCGAGCGAGAGTAGAGATAAAATCTGACGGCGCAGACTGGTGGCAAAAAACGAAAAAGCAACTCTGTAAAGAATTGCTAGCGTTAATACAGAAGTTACCTGCAAGAGCCTTCAGGTTTCAGAGCGTATTTTTAACGAGTAAGACAGTAGCAATTTTTGGGAGATATTAAAATCAAATGACTCTAAAGGCAAGTGGCGGAAGTTCCCTATCGAATCCCCAACTATATCAAACTGTGCCAGTATCGGCTATTTCAGTTGCAGAACAACAAGATCGTTTCTTAGAAAGAAGCGAACTAAATGAATTAACAGCTTATTTTCTTTCTGGGAATAAGCGTCTAGAAATAGCCGAGACTATAACGAAAAATTCCGATTTAATAGTTTCTCGTGCTGCCAACCGAATTTTTGTTGGTGGTTCGCCCCTAGCATATCTAGAAAAGCCAGAAGTCGAAGAAATGCAAGCAATGGCGGCTGTTGCTGCTAAGGCGACAACAAAAACCCAAGATCTGCAAGAAGGCATGAAACTGGGAACCGTTACTTATGTTGAAAGCAGCGGTCGCCCAACTACTACTAGCGGAGGAGGTCTTTTTAGCAGCATCCGATCGATATTTACCGCCGCCAATACAGGGCCAACTCCTCCAGGATTTCGACCCATTAATATTTCTCGTTACGGCCCTTCCAATATGCAGAAGTCGCTGCGAGACTTATCTTGGTTCTTGCGCTATCTAACTTACGCGATCGTTGCTGGCGATCCCAATATTTTAGTAGTCAACGTCAGGGGACTGCGAGAAGTAATTGAAAATGCTTGTTCTACCGATGCTACGATCGTAGCTCTGCAAACCATGCGGGCTAGCTCGATCGATTACTTCAAGGAGGACAAAGAAGCCAAACAAATCCTGACCGATTACTTCGATATTCTCATAAACGAGTTTAAAGCGCCCACTCCCTCCAATAAACTGCGCCAGCGTCCCTGTGCGGATCAGCAAGGACTAGAATTACCTCAAAGTTATTTCAACGCCGCCCTAACAAGACAAAAATTTGTCATGAAACCAGGGCTGTCGGCATTAGAAAAACAAGCAGTCATTAAAGCACTCTACCGCCAAATCTTCGAGCGCGATATCACCCGCGCCTACAGCCAATCGATCTCTTATTTAGAATCTCAGGTAAAAAATGGCGACATCTCTATGAAAGAGTGCGTTCGTCGCCTTTGTAAATCTCCCCTGTACCGGAAAGAATTCTACGAACCTTTTATCAACAGTCGCGCCCTAGAATTAGCATTTCGTCACATTTTAGGTCGGGGACCTAGTTCGCGAGAAGAAGTACAACAATACTTCTCTATTCTTTCTGCTGGCGGACTGGCTGCCTTAGTTGATGCTCTAGTAGATTCTCAAGAATATTCCGATTACTTCGGCGAGGAAACAGTTCCCTATATCCGAGGTTTGGGGCAAGAAGCTCAAGAATGCCGTAATTGGGGAATGCAGCAAGATTTATTTAACTACAGCGCTCCCTTCCGCAAAATTCCCCAATTTATTACCACCTTTGCTAAATACGATCGACCCCTACCAGATCAGCACGTTTACGGTTCTGGCAACGACCCTCTAGAAATTCAGTTTGGGGCAATTTTCCGCAAAGAAACCCGCGATCCCAGCACTAGCCCAGTTCCCTTTAACAAAGATACCAAACGGATCCTGATTCACCGAGGCCCAGGAATTAACAACCAAAACAGCAATCCAGCAGCAATGGCAGAGTTTCCAGGTTCTTTAGGTGCTAAAGTGTTCCGCGCTAACGCATTGTCTGACGGTAACGGTAAAGGAGCTAGTTCTGATTTTGCAGAAACTTCTTCCAAAGCACTGATTCTTGCCTGTTATCGTCAGGTATTCGGGCGAGATGTCTACGAAGGTCAGCGAATCAGTGAAGCAGAAGGTCAATTAATCAACGGCGAAATCACTGTTCGCGAATTCATTCGCATGCTGGCGAAATCCGACGTATTCCGCAAAATGTACTGGTCTTCTCTGTATGTAGTTAAAGCCGTTGAATACATACATCGCCGTTTATTAGGTCGTCCTACTTACGGGCGATCGGAGATGAACCAGTATTTCGATATTTGCTCTAAAAAAGGTTTCTATGCCTTGGTAGACACGCTGATCGACAGTCCCGAATATGCTCAGGCATTTGGTGAAGATACGGTGCCTTACGAGCGATATTTGACCCCTGCAGGATTGCAATTACGCAAGGTTCGACCTGGCAGCATCGGCGAAGATATCGGCGCTAAAGTTGAGAAGCAAGAAACTCCTCGCTTTGTTGAGTTAGGTCAAGTAACGTCGATCAGAACCAAACCAGAAGTTACATATCGCGTCAACCAAGGTGTAAGCGTACAGCGCCAGCAAACTAAGATATTTAAGGTAATTGACCTCTACGATAAAGTAGCGGTGCAAAATGCTATTCGGGCAGCTTATCGGCAGATTTTCGAGCGAGATATTGAACCATATGTAGTGAAAGATGAATTCACCTCTCTCGAAAGTAAGCTCAGAAACGATGAAATTAACGTTAAAGAGTTTATTGAAGGGTTGGGTTGTTCGGAGTTGTATGTCAAGGAATTCTACACCCCCTTCCCCAATACCAAGGTAATTGAGTTGGGAACGAAACACTTCCTAGGACGTGCGCCTATGAATCAGAAAGAAATCCAGCTCTACAACCGCATTCTTGCTTCTGGAGGCATTCGTGCTTTTATTGGCGCAATGGTTAACGGTATGGAATATGCCCAAGTGTTCGGAGAGGATACAGTTCCTTATCGCCGCTTCCCCACCCTCCCAGCCGCTAATTTCCCCAATACAGAAAGGCTTTATAACAAGCTGACCAAACAGGATAGCGAGTTAGTAGTACCTAGCTTTGAACCTGTAAAAACTAAAATGTAGGTCTTTGCTGGTTTAAAAGCTTTTTTCCTCAATTAATCTCAGGCTCTATCGATCGTTCCCAACAGAGCGATCGATAAGCCTATTTTAAAAAGCTTTTTGCTGTTGGCTGTTAGCTGTTAGCTTTTTGCTGTTGGCTGTTAGCTGTTGGCTGTTAGCTGTTGGCTGTTAGCTGTTAATTATCTCCCCTGCTCCCCCTCTCCCACACTCCCCCTCTGCCTAAAATTATGAGGCTAATTGTAAAAAAATATTAAGAACACAGGATGTAAGCTAACTAAATACTGGAAAATAGTTGGGTCGGGTTGCTGTATAAGTTGCTTTGGCGCGTTTAAAAAAGGGTATTTAATTACCTCAAAAAACGGAAGCAACAAAAATCAAAAAATCGATAACAGATCCTAACTCTATTCATAAAGAGTTAATTTAAGTAAAGATTTGTTAAGATACCTATCGGCAACCAGTATAAAAATGCCACTTTAAATTGCATCTAGTCTCATGTTTTGGGGAGGAATCCATCAATGAGTATTGTCACGAAATCCATCGTGAATGCTGATGCTGAAGCTCGCTATCTAAGCCCTGGTGAACTCGATCGCATCAAAGCGTTTGTAACCGGTGGTGAGAAGCGCTTACGCATCGTTCAAGTTTTAACTGAATCTAGGGAACGCATTATCAAGCAAGCCGGAGATCAGCTGTTCCAAAAACGTCCAGACGTCGTTTCTCCAGGAGGCAACGCTTACGGAGAAGAAATGACCGCTACTTGTTTGCGGGACATGGATTACTACTTGCGCTTAATAACCTACGGTGTAGTTGCGGGTGACGTAACTCCCATTGAAGAAATTGGTTTGGTAGGCGTGCGGGAAATGTATAAGTCATTGGGAACTCCAATTGACGCAGTTGCCCAAAGCGTCCGCGAAATGAAAGATGTTGCCTGCAGCCTAATGTCTGCTGAAGATTCTGGCGAAGCAGCATCTTACTTCGACTACGTAGTTGGAGCAATGCAATAAAGCGCTCTCTCCTCCCCTACTGTGTAAGAGAGCGAGAAAGCTTACTGCTTCTTCAAACAACAGGGGAAATCGCTTTGATTGAAGCGTTTCGCAACAAGAGAGGTTTTTAATACTAGGTAAGATAAGGAAACAAAAAAATGCAAGACGCAATTACTGCGGTTATTAATTCCGCTGACGTTCAAGGCAAGTATCTCGACGGCGGTGCCATGGATAAGCTCAAGGGCTATTTCCAAACAGGCGAACTGAGAGTTCGAGCAGCTAGTGTAATCAGTGCTAATGCAGCGCAAATCGTCAAGGAAGCTGTAGCGAAGTCCTTGCTATACTCCGACGTTACTCGTCCTGGCGGCAATATGTACACCACCCGTCGCTATGCTGCTTGCATCCGCGACTTAGACTACTACCTGCGCTATTCTACCTATGCCATGTTAGCTGGGGATCCTTCTATCCTTGACGAGCGCGTACTCAACGGATTGAAAGAAACTTACAACTCTCTAGGCGTTCCCATTGCTTCTACAGTTCAAGCTATCCAAGCAATGAAAGAAGTTACAGCAGGCTTAGTCGGTCCAGATGCTGGTAAAGAAATGGGTGTTTATTTTGACTACATCTGCTCTGGCTTGAGCTAACCTTGCTTCTATTGTTAAAGAAGCCTCTTTTGCGCCTGTACTAAGTAGGCAGAAAGTGATTCTGTAGGGGCTAGGAAAGTCTAGAGTAAGTGCTAGCTGGTTATTGACTCAATTCTTTTGATTTTCTGATTTAAAGATAAGTTTTAACGCCTAGTATTGACTCCTGACTCCTAGCCTTTGCTGTGCCTATAAATGTATGGAATAATAGTATCCTAGACTACTCCCACCGCGATTCCCTGCTTTCTCTGCAGGCTCAACGCCAAAAATATGCAGCAAGCATGATAGCCCTGTAAATTTAGTGAAGTATGTCAAATTAAAAAGTTTTTAAAGAATCAGGAGAAATTAACTGATGCGAAAGTTTAAAGTAACTGCTTGCGTTCCAAGTCAAACTCGTATCCGCACTCAAAGAGAATTGCAAAACACATATTTTACTAAGCTAGTACCCTACGACAACTGGTTCCGCGAACAACAACGAATCATGAAAATGGGAGGGAAAATAATCAAAGTAGAGCTAGCTACTGGTAAACCAGGAGCTAATACAGGATTACTATAAAAATAGTTTTCTGGCAATAAAATAAATATTGCAGTAATGAAATAAAAACAAGAGGTCAGAAGTGGCCTCTTTTTTGCTATTTTGAGTGTGAAAATTGGAGAAGCGATCGAGTAGTGCTGCAATATTTATTTCCTTTTTTTGACACCAAAGTGCGCGAATGGGCTACGACAGCAAGATTATTACTCTGGCTTACCTTTCTCTGGCTGTTACTCGGTTTAGTCGCTCTATATTCAGCTTCTTATCCTATAGCCCAATATGAGTATGGCGATGGATTATATTTTTTTAAACGACAATTACTGTGGATATTGCTGGGAATAGGAGGATTCTCTCTATTAGTCAGATTGCCGGTACGGTATGTCTTTAAAGTCTCCCACTGGATTTTCTTGTTACTATTGGTAGCAATCTTTATAACCCTAATTCCTGGGTTGGGAACCACAGTTAATGGAGCGACTCGGTGGATAGCGATCGGCTCGTTTCTACTTCAACCTTCTGAATTGATCAAACCTTTCCTAGCGATCCAAAGCGCTCGTTTGTTCGGACTTTGGGATAAATTAACTTGGACAGCCCGTATTGGTTGGCTGGCAATTTTCGCTCTTTTGCTAGGGTCAATTTTGTTACAGCCTAACTTGAGTACCACAGCTTTATGCGGCATCAGTATCTGGTTAATCGCTTTAGCTGCTGGATTGCCCTATACCTACTTGGGAGGAGTGGCAGGTCTTGGTTTGCTGGC
>JASJDA010000215.1 GCA_030065755.1 Prochloraceae cyanobacterium
TCAAGTATTTAAAACATTTAAAGACACTCCTCCCTTTGATTCACTGATTCGCACTGTTGATAAGACACAGTTAAGAATCTTAGCACCGCAAAAAGATTCCACATTTGACCCAGCTTACTTCGATCCTTATATTGTCCAAGCTTGGCAACAGTATCAAAGCCAATCATTAACGCTACAACCCTTACCGTACAATGGTGCCACCTATATTTCAACGGGAAGTGTTGATGCCAATAACGTGTTTAACTTTGTCACAACGCCAGGTAATACCAAACACACAATTGGGAAGCCAACCTCTACTGATGTCTTTGGTTGTGCTGGTGTTTTTAACCCGACAGGTAGCGGTTTAGAGCGAATCATTGATGGAGATATTAAAAATCAAGTTTCATCAGCATTGAATCGAACAATTTTACTGAACAGTGATTCATCAACTTGGTGTGATGCGAGTAAATATTATCTCAATTCAATCACCAATTACTATGCCAAAATTTTGCACGAATTGAGTATTAATGGAAAGTCTTATGCTTTTCCTTATGATGACAAGTGCGAACAAAGTAGTACGATCGTTGACACTTCACCAACAGAAATCGTGCTTACCTTAACGGCATTCAATGGACAGGGAACAACTCCATCGGAAAGGATTGCCTTAAAAGCCGACAACGAACAATATGTTTCTGCTGATTTGAATCAAGGTGGAAGACTTGTGGCCAACCGCAATCAGATTAGTGACTGGGAATCCTTTGACTTAATCAAGCTAGACGGTAACAAAATTGGGTTACGGGCAGATAATGGACAATATGTTTCTGCTGATTTCAATGAAGGTGGAAAACTTGTCGCCAACCGTGATGAAATAGAAGGCTGGGAAACCTTTGAGTTAATCAAGCTAGACGGTAACAAATTTGGGTTGCGGGCAGCTAATCAAAAATATGTTTCTGCTGATTTGAATCAAGGTGGAATTCTTGTGGCCAACCGCAATCAGATTAGTGACTGGGAATCCTTTGAGTTAATTGAGAGATGATTTCCCATCCTAGGGTTGGGAAAGGAACCTGATTTTTTCCGATTTTTTCAATCAATCCTCTGATAAGCTTAGACCCATTCAAACTGCATCCTCAGATTCTGGGCAAAGGCAATAGGCATGAGAGGAATAGGCAACGCCCGAATCTGGAACTTAGGTGAGTCCAAGCAGATAGAGCCAATTTTTTTCTATTTACTAAATCTTATACCTGATTGATTTGGTCAAATAAATCCCTGATTTTTTCCCATTGTACTCTTCATTATTTCTCGGCAAGATAGTTGACATCAAGAAAGTTCAGCTTTGGTTAATTAGAACTAATTTTTCATCCTAGGAGGTTGAAACGAATGAATGTGCGATGGCAAAAATTGCTAGTGAAAACCACCCTATGGTTAGTAGCTGAGATTTGGCTCAACTTCCTAGGAATCGATAACTTGGCTGACTATAGCGAGTTTATTTTTGAAAGAAATGAAATCCTACAGCCGATGCTAACAACCGTTGCTAGGCAGAAAACTTAAAGACATTTACAGCTATTAAGCAAGCACTAGAAAGCAGAAATGAGAACAGTTAATAGGGAGAAAAACCAGGAGATAATAGTGAGCGAACAAATGATCGAACTCGGTGATGCACTACTGGCAACTTATCTCAATCCTGAAACCAAAAACCTTTTAATTAAATGTTTGGAGATAACAGGATTCGATGTTATTAGCACAGAAAATGGTCTGGTTAGTATTCATCTAAGACAGGAGAAATTGTCTGCTACGGAAGAAACTAACCAATCAAATATTCCCCAGTCCATATTTCCATCTATTCCCCGACTGCGTGAGGTATTCGAGTTCATTGAATTGAATTATCATCAAAGTATTAGATTAAAAGAAGTAGCTCAAGCTGTTGGTTACTCTTCAGCTTATTTAACTGACTTAGTGCGAAGACTTACTGGGAAAACAGTCAATAATTGGATTATTGAGCGCCGGATAGCGGAAGCAAGAACCTTACTTTTAGAAACTAACTATTCCGTCGAACAGATTGCTTTAGATGTAGGCTATCAAAATATCAATCATTTTTATCGTCAATTTCGTAATTATCACCAAACTACGCCTCAAAGCTGGAGAGAGAAACAACGTTTTCACGCTTTATTATAAGGATACCTTAAAATATTCTAGGGTGGCATGCAGAGCCTGGAAAGGGAATCTAAAGATAGTAAATGCCTTGTCGATTTATAATTCAATTTACGTAGTTACTGGGTTTTAAATAATAAAAAAAAAGTTTTTCAGGCTATTTTTATCCCGAGAAAATATTATTAGCTATCAATTAATCAACTAATATATTATCTAAATCTGCTACTAGATTATGCTATTTATAAATCTAGTATCTTTTTTTTTGTTTGAAAAATTATGTAAATCCTAAATTTCTAATTTTAGAGAAGGATAAGAAAATATTAAATATTTGATTTTTTTTCTTTTCTGACAAATCTAAAAAAAATTAATGCAGAATTAGTATCTTACCTAAAAATAGTCAATTGCCTATAATATTTTATCGAAATATTATATATGTAAAGAGAACAAGCAAATAAGCTTTCAAACTGTTTGACGATCTAATAATTAAAATTTAATTACTATGATTATTAATTAAAAGCTTTTCTGTCAACAAGTTCTCAACAACAAAACTCATAAAAATCAACTCATGGAGTTGATTTTAGTTCACTTAATACTTATCAGAGCTAAACTCAATATTTCAAATCAGCACCACTATGAAAAAAATAACCATAATCAAGAAGACTTGGCTCAAAAAGTCCGATACTAAGCAAAGCTTTGAGCTTGACTCTTCCGAAAAGGTTGAAGTAAAAGCTGGAGCGGAGTATCCTATTGTTGCTATTCGAGAAGCTAAAAACAATCATCTTTCCTTTACTCTCGATGGCTTAGTTTTAGGAGCCAAAAAATATAATTCCTGGTATGTTTATAAGCCTCACACTTCTCTAGGAGGTTCCCCTCAATCCAGCTTAGAAGTTCCACAGACAGACGAACTTCCCAAAATGAGTGGAAGCATAGATGAGCGTGTTGTGGCTTTCTGTGACGCTAAAGGCTACCCTCTAGACCGTAGCGGCGATGTTAACATTATAGGGATAGAGGCAACACTTGAACTAAAAAAAACCGACTCTCAGTAGATCGTAAAACAGGCGCTCGCTTTCCTGGAAAAAACTTTTCGCTCTACTGAGATTAAGAGATTAAGAGAAAAACTAATATCAACATAAAGGCATTTATCAACTAACCAGTATGAATCCAGCAAGTGCTTTGTGGACCGCTCGAGTTTTCTCGAAGTTAGCTCGAATAAATAAGCAGATATTGGAGACCAAGACGGAAATACTCAATGCGACCGAGGAAATACAGTCAAAACTTGATGAGAAAATTCTCAGGGATCTTCGCACTGCCTTCCGGCACCTTCGAGATGGTGCTCTCTCCTCTGTTTCTGATATCCAGCAGTATGAATTTCAAACGGCGCGACAGAAGTTTGCAGAGCTTGTTGAGCTCGATCCAGACGACACGACTAAGGGAACCTCTGGAGAATTTTCCAACCGATATTTAATTGCACTTGGCTACTTAGGGAACTTTCACTATTACAACCTGTTCGGCGATAAGCGTATGGCGGCAGTTCAGGTTTATGAGTGTATTAACAGGTTCCTAGAATGGAACGACTACATGAAGGTTGTCGAAACTTTTTCAATAGAGAGTTTGGATGGTTTTTTTAGTAAGAATTATCTGAAGGAGATTGGTGCTGCAGAACTAAGCCTAGATATTGCTAAACAAGGCTTAAAGGAAACGGAAAAAGAGTCATTTCAGAAGAAGCTTCGAACTTTAGGGATTGTTAGTGCTGGTACTGTTAGTACGGTTGTAGCGGGACAGGCACTTTGGCTCAGTCTTCCCATTTTAGCTGGTGCAGGTGTAGCCGGATGGTTGTTTAGTGATAAGATTCCCTCTGCCGTTAAGGAGGAAGCTTCTCAAGTGGCAAAAAATACCTTTGGACGCTTAAAGGATATGTTTGTGTTGCCAAATATACAAGAAGAAAAAGATTCTGCGGCTCAGTTGGAGAAGCTGCTTAAAGATCTTAAGTCGGCATTTGAAGGCGAGTGTAGTGAGCTTTTAACTTATCTTCAAAGTACTGATAGTAGTGAATTAATGGTGTTAGACTTTGACTCCAGTGCATCTCCTATCGTAAATCGAATTGAAGATTTAGTTGAGAAAAATTCCACTGTTCTTTCAACAAGTAGCAAAGTTACTTTGGAGGAAGAGAAGAACAATCTCACTAATGCAATTCAACAGGGAGATACTGATCTAGTCGGTAAGAGTCTAGTGAGTATTCGTGCCTTGTTGCTTAATCCTGCTAATTTAACTGAATTAGTAGAAGGTTATTCTGAGCTTCTAGAAAGCGGTTCTGAACTTTTAGATAATTGTAACCAGCTGATTGCAAACTTACTGGATATCGGTGTATTAGAGGGTGTTTGACAGGGTTAACGCATCCAATCGACAAAAATTTGGTCAGAAGTAGATTGTAACTTATCTAGGATGGAACTAATTAGGGGTCGAACTGGAGGTCCTCCTCCAGAAATCCCATCTCTTACCGTGCATGAACTTGTCTCACGATTGTGCCGTGGTCAGGATAGAATGACTATTTTCATGTCAGATTCAAAAAATAGCTTGACCTTACTATTTAGAGCTAATTCAAGCTTTACTAAATTTACAAAACAGGAGAATTTAATCGTGAAATCTATAGCTAATATTCCTCAACCAAATACCGATGTGGTAGCTAAACCTCAAAAAATGACAGTGGGATTTATGAAAGAAGATAACGGCAATTCTTCTTCCATGCGACTGATGAGTTTCATTTCCCTAATCTCCGCGATCGCCTTTGGCGGATTTACACTAGCCAATCCAAAGGTTAAAGAGGTAGGTATTAACCTCACTTTTAGTTTTTTAGTTGCTGCTTTTACTCCTAAAGCTGTTCAAAAGTTTGCCGAACAAAAAGTTAAATAAACCTGGGGGGACAAGCGCGCTAAAAGTCTTGCTGGGTGGCAATCAATCCTTTGGTTTAAGGTTGAGCCTTGCTGTCTTTCTTACTAACTCAGGTAACTATCTTCTGTCATTCTAGGCGCTCGATCAATAACAAATATCTGAAAAAATAGGCAGAAAATATTACCTATTAGCCGCTAATTAATCAAATAATATATTATCTAAATACGATACTAGATTATACTATTTACTAATCTAGTAGTTTTTTTTATTTGATTTAAACTTGAAATCCTAATTTTTCAATTTTAGAGAATATTTAGAGACTCTTAAATATTTGATGTTTTTCTTTTGAGGAAAATCTAAAAAAACTTAATTCTTAATTATTATATTACCTAAAAATAGTTGATTGTCGATAATATTTCCTGCGAATAATATGTATATATGGAAAGCAAAGGTAACAAGTAAATAAGCTTTCAAACTCTTTAATAATCTAGAAATTAAAATTTAATTTATATGATTATTAATTAAAAGCTTTCCTGTTAACAAATTATCAACAACAAAGCTCAATTATTCAAGGAGAAATAAAATGGCCGAAATAATTCTGTACGTAGATACCAATCTTCAAGGACCCTCTACTACCTTTACTCATAGTTCATCCCACATTGGAGAACTTTTTCAGGACAAAGTTACATCAGCTAAAGTAATCTCTGGAAAGTGGCAACTATTTGAACATGCAGACTTCAAAGGTCGTAGTATAATCCTTTTTCCAGGTGAATATCGGAATCTAGACATTCATCCTGGTGGTATTCCTAATGACTCTATTACTTCAATCAAAGTAGTTTAGCAACTAACGGGACTTTGATATTTTCTAGGCTAAAAATAGCCTCAAACCTAAGCAGGACAAAGGAAATACATAAACGATCTAAAAAACCCTGAAAGCTAGATCTACCAAGAAAGCAGTCAAATCGATGCTAAACACTTGCTATATAAGGTTTTGAGGCTATTTTCAAGCAAGTTTTTGCCAAAGTCCCGTTAACAGGTCTCGATCGAACTTAGAAACAGTTGAATTGTAGCTAATAACAAAACAGGAGGAAAGTCCTTTATGTCTCAATTTATCGGTGTAGCCTTTAGTCCTTATGTCGGACTCTGGGAAGGAAACCCCCCAAATGCTAAAGTTCCTAATTGGAACTCATACAGCCAGCAGGATATAGTCCGTATGCTGGAGGTCATCGCGCCTCACTTTGACAAAATTAGCACTTACAGCATGGGTGTTGCTGGATATTATCCACCAACGACACCTTGGGATCGAGTGGATTCCAACTGTCTTGTAGCTGGTGCAGCTGCCCAGTTGAATCAGCAAAAGGGCAAAGTGGCAATTCAGGTGGCACAAGGAATTTATCAGCATACAGATGCAGGGTTACAACAGAGAGAAATTGATGCCGCTTTTTCTGCAGCTAAGGCAGCAAATGCTTTTTATCCTAACACCGTGACTTCTTTGGTTTTCACAAATGAGTATGTGGTTGACCCACAAACAGCATTGGCTGTTAACGCCATGATTGTGAACAACAAAAACAAAGCACACAATTTAAATATAAAGGTAGGAGTGCGCTCCCATACCTTTGGAGAAATCGCCAAGCCTCAAAGCCATTTTTACAACGAATTGAAAACCCTCATCCAAAATTGCGATTTTATCCAATGCAATCTTTATCCAGGTAATAACACTGCCACTGTGACTGAAGGTGTAAATCGGGTAACTCAGGCTTTTCATCAAATCAAGACAGCGGTTGCAAAGATCAATCCACAATGCGAGGTGACGATCGGCGAAACTGGTTGGCCATCTCAAGGGATTAGTTTCAACAAAACTAATAATACTGTAGCAAATCTCTTTGCCTATTACGAGGCAATTAAGAAGTGGGCAGAAGAGCATCGCGTAACGACTTATTTGTTTGAAGCGCTCGACGAACCTTGGAAAAGCAATCAGAATGGTTCGGACAACCCCTGGCAAGGGCCTAATGGTGCTGAGGGACACTATGGTCTTTGGTTCCTTAATTCTCAAGGTGGGTATAGCCATAAAAAAGGTGGTGTGCAAAGTACTAAAACCATTGCCTTACAAGCTGCTAACGGACAGTATGTTTGTGCTGAAGGTGGCGGCGGTCGCGAGGTGGTTGCTAACCGCGATGCCATTAGTACTTGGGAAACTTTTGAGCTAATCGAGCGTGGCCATCGCCAAGTCGCCTTAAAAGCTGCCAATGGGCAGTACGTTTGTGCTGAAGGTGGTGGCGGTCGCGAGGTGGTTGCTAACCGCGATGAGATTAGTGACTGGGAAATTTTTGAACTAATCGAGCGTGGCCATCGCCAAGTCGCCTTAAAAGCTGCCAATGGGCAGTATGTTTGTGCTGAGGGAGGCGGTGGTCGCGAGATAGTCGCTAACCGCGATGAAATTAGTGACTGGGAAACTTTTTCAATATAAGTCTGGTTTAACAAAGCTTCTGCCTTCCAAGGCAGAAGGCACGAGGCACGAAGAGCTCTTTTCTACTTGTCCTTTTGGTCTAAATCCTCGTCTTATATAAGAGAAATAAAGTTGAGGAAGGGTAAAATCCCCTTCTCAACAAAAGAACTTCTGACCTCTGCCCTCGAACTTCTGCCTTCAATAAAGACTTATTTTATTTCAAAACCAACCAAGAAAGGAAAATCGAATCATGGCCACAAACCCAACTCAACTGACGGTGAAAAACAATTCAAAGCAGGACGTGCGAGTTTATCTTACTTTGGGTCCAGTTCCAGGATGTGTTCAGCAAATCAGTGAGATACCGTTCGTTAAAGAGCAAGTTAATCATCTTCAAGGCTGGTTCCTACTTCCCAAGGGAAATTCTGTATCATACACGCCACCGCAAGGCAAAGGTTTTAACGGCAACTTTGCTTTTGGTACCCCTCCCCAAAACTGTCCAACCAAACAATTTCCCAGTGGTGTAATTTTAGCTGAGTTTATGATTAATAACAGCTTTCAAGGACCGAATTCTCAAGAAACCCTCGATATTAGTGCGGTTGATGGAGTAAACGCACTTTTAAAATTTTCGATGACAGGCGGAGGAGCCTGGAATGCAGGTCCAACTAAACCAAATGTCACCGAATTTGAGAATAAAAAGATAGGCCAGAACGCGGGTCGAGTAGGTGTCTATCCCTATGCCTGCGATGTTTGTATCGCCAGTCAAAACCCACCTGTATGCCCCAATCCTCCTATTGGAGCACCTAATCCTCCGATACCGCAAAAACAAGCAATCTGCAACGTTCAGCGCAACGCCTCTCAAGCAGGTGGTACTATTTTACTCACCTTTAAGGGCTTTATCGAATCCCGTACTAAAAGCATTGCCTTACAAGCACACAACGGGCAGTATGTTTGCGCTGAAGGTGGCGGCGGTCGCGAGGTAGTCGCTAACCGCAATGAGATTAGTGACTGGGAAACTTTCGAACTCATAGATCGAGGCCATCGCCAAGTCGCCTTAAAAGCAGCCAATGGTCAGTATGTTTGTGCTGAAGGTGGCGGCGGTCGCGAGGTAGTCGCTAACCGCGATGAGATTAGTGAGTGGGAAACTTTCGAGCTAATCGATCGGGGCCATCGCCAAGTCGCCTTAAAAGCAGCCAATGGTCAGTATGTTTGTGCTGAAGGTGGCGGCGGTCGCGAGGTAGTCGCTAACCGCAATGAAATTAGTGAGTGGGAAACTTTTTCAATATAAGTCTGGTTTAAGACTTATTTTATTTCAAAATCAACCAAGAAAGGAAAATCGAATCATGGCCACAAACCAAACGTGAAAAACTTGTTCATCTACTGAAACTTTACAACCTGGAAAAAAATTGAAGGATTGCAGCAGGGTCAACGGATCTAATCTGGCCCAAATTAAATTTGAACTGAGCCCAAAAAGTTTGTGCATTAAAAATAAAAGATTGGCGTGGCATCAATTCGGAGAAAACAAGATGTTGCCTAAATCTAAAAAAGAGAAACAAAAAGACGAAAAATAGGAGATTTGCGAAAATGAGTTCAACCGTTATCAAAGCAACAGCAACCACTTATCTTAAATCTGAACCCAAGGATTCATCGCAATTGGCGGAAAACCAAAAGATGATAATCCCTAAAGATACTGTATTAGAGCTGACAAATATTACTGGTCTCGATCGCAAACACTACGGTATAAATCTAAAAGAGCCTATAGAAGATTTCAATGTTGGTTTTGTCTTCGCTCCACACTGGGGTATAGTTAGCAGTGACGACCCCGATCTCGTCAAAGAGTCAGCGCCAAAGCACAAAAATCCAGCGGTGCAACGACAAATAGAAAGGCTGAGTAAGTATTTACCAGCAGACATGAAGCTAGATCTTGGCGTAAAAACTAAGTATTTCAGCCAGCGGGATAACTACACTATGTCTCATCGAACTTGCTGTAGCAGTAGCAATGCGATGTATTTAGATTGGCTTTTGCGGGTGAGTGGTAAACCTGGTCTTGATAATGACGATAGTTATCTTAAAAAGGTTTTGGCTAATGGCGACACTATTTATCACCACATTCAGAGCGAGACTATAGCTGAGTATGGCTTTAAGACCAAATGGATGACCGATGCCGATCTAGATTTCGTTGAGGATTTGGTCGATACAGGTTTTCCTGTAGTAGTAAACATTTTGCATCGCGGTAGCATGAGTGAACCCCGTGGCGGCCACATTATTATGCTGATTGGCAGAAAAAAAGGATACTGGATAGCTCATGACCCCTATGGCACCTTACAATCGAACTATTCTGTGACTGACGGTCAATATAGCCGGATCTCAGAAAGAGAGTTTTCTGCTAGGTGGCAAGGTGGCTACAGGATTCTAAAGTGATGACATCGAAACAACAGGGCAGCAAGATAAAGAGATTTGACAAGGTTAACGTATCTAATTGACAAAAATTTTGTCAAGGGTAAATTCTAACTTATTTAGGGCAGAACTACCTAGGGGATTTCTGGAAGTTCTCCTCCAGAAATCCCCTCTCTGACCGTGCATGAGTCTTATCTCACGATTGTGCCGTAGTCAGGAGAGAATGACCATCTCTATCTCAGATTCCCAAAATAGCTTGACCTTACTATTTATAGCTAATTCAAGCTTTACTAAATTTACAAAACAGGAGAATTTAATCGTGAAATCTACAGCTAATATTGCCCAACCAAATACCAAAGTGGTGGCTAGACCTCAAAAAATGACAGTGGGATTTATGAAAGAGGATAACGGCAATTTTTCTTCCATGCGACTGATGAGTCTCATTTCCCTAATCTCCGCGATCGCTTTTGGCGGATTTACACTAGCCCATCCAGACGTTAAAGAAGTAGGTATTAACCTCACCTTTAGTTTTTTAGTTGCTGCTTTTACTCCTAAAGCTGTTCAAAAGTTTGCTGAACAAAAACAGTAGATGGACAACTTTTGTATCGAGGCGCTCCCTTCGGGAGCAGCTTGGCGGCGCGCCAGCTCAATTCCTCGAGCGCACTACTCATATTTTTCGCTTAATCGAACAGTACTGAGAGCGGCGTACAAACAAATAGTACAACAAAATTGGAGATTTTATGTGAAAAGTCACGAAAGCAGACAATCAAGTAGCTTAGATTCACAGATGAAGAAACTTTCTCCCCTAGAGATGGCTGTTAGTCGCTATCAAGGAGCGCTTGCTAGCATCTGTGAGTCTCAATTACTTCTATCTAGAGAACATATATTAGAGGTTTTCAATGCACGTGATGCACTCATGGCTGTTTTGAGTGCGCAGAGTGAGATTTCTGGGGAAATTCAAAAGCAAATAGTCGCTCTAGATACTACCCTCAAACAACTTTCGACCGCTATTAGTAAAGAGGTCGATTTAGCAGCGTGGCGTAGTAGTTTAAATCCGCCACAAGAAGCTTGGTGGTGGTTTCTGGAAACTTTTGCCAAAAGGGACAAGTTAGAGTCGGCTATAGGGTGCTATAAAACTGCTCTATCTGGGTTAGAGGAGAAGACAGAAAGCTTAGAGCCAGCTAAAGTTAACCATAGTTTAGTCCAATCTATTTTAGATGTTTTTATAGCTCGCGATGCTCTTCAACAAGAATTAAATAATGGAAAGACTCCAGGGTCAAGTTGTATCAAAGTCAATCAACTCGATCGCCGTTTCAAGGAACAGTTTCAAAGATTACCTCAAAAGATTAGTCACCAACAAAGGGCCAAGCTCGTATCACAACTAGAAGAATTTCGGGCTCTGCGCCATCCTCCCAGAGAGGCATGGTGGTGGTTTGTGCGAATTCCAGTCTATTTTAGCACTCACTTGGATGGGATCTGGGACATTGGCACTATTATTTGGCTAATAGCTATCTTCACTCTTGCAATTGATATATCCTTGCGTTTTTTGAGTAGTGGGGCAGGACTGGGTTTTTCTGGTTCCTTTGCTGTTACTTCCCAGATGATTATATCACTCTTAAGTGGAGGTTCACTGACTAAAGAGGGGCAAGCTTTTCTAGAAAAAAAATTCAAACACTGGAAAATTCCTAGTTTTTTGTGGTCAGAATTTAAGTTTGGGGCTGCTAGCGCACTATTAATTTTTTTGGCGGTTTTCTACAATTTTTTACCTAGAATTGCTACACAATACAATAATTTAGGAATCGAGGATTATAAATCTGGTCAATTAGACAATGCTGAGTCTAAATATAAATTAGCTATTTCACTTAATCGAGACTATCGAGAAGCTCATTACAATCTGGCCGTTCTTTACGAAGATTTACAAGATGAGCAAAAAGCACGGAATCATTACATAGTAGCGGTTGAGGGGGGGTCCCCTGGGGCAATGAACAATCTAGCCCGTCTGAATATCCTTTCAGAAAAATATTCTCTTGCTGTTTACCTGCTCGAAAAAGGAATCTTTGAACTGAAGAAAGATAGTAGTAAGTTAGTTGAGGGGAATGCCTACGTGGAATATAGTTTATTTAAAAACTTGGGCTGGGCGAGATTGAAACAGGAAAGGTACGGCGAAGCACTAGATGCATTGACAAGAGCTACCAACATAGAAACCATAAAACGGAAAGCATCAGCTTATTGTTTGCTGGGTCAGGTGCAAGAAAAGCTCGGCAAAAACAAACAGGCGTTAGAGGCTTGGTCGAACTGCGATCTCTCTTTAGCAAATCCAAATACACCAGAGGAAGATCAGTGGATTTATCAAGCACAACAAAAACTTAAAGAAGCCAAAACTCAGAACGAGAAAACAAACAATCAATGAAATCCAAATAGCTTATTTTCAGCAGTAGACAAAATTCCCAACTCAAAAGTCAACAAAGAAACATGAAAAAGCTAAGACTATATATCGCCCTATTTTTAACTACCTCGATCTTGACAATTGTCGCCATTCCCACTGTCGCAATTGAGACTCCATTTCACGTGATGTTTTTGGGAAAGGTAGAACTTAAAAAGCCAGACTGGTCGAAGTATCACCAGATTAAAGCTCCTGCTATGCTTAGAGGACAAGATATAGTGCGCACTTCACGAGGGACGGCGGCTAAATTTTATTGTTCGGATCTCAAAGTCCGAGAATTGGAAACTAACCAAACTAGAGAAATCAAAAAAGTCTGCCCGCCAACCTCTAGACAGCAGCTCGTGTCTGGTCGGAGTAAAATTGCCCCTACTCGGGGTACTCGCGGCGGAGCAAGTAGGGGAGCAAACAATCCAACGATTCCTTATATTATCAGTCCGAGGAATACCTCTGTGCTGGCGGAGCGACCTGTGCTGCGCTGGAATCGAGTTGAGGGAGCAAACAGTTATACAGTAGAGGTGCAAGGGCCAGAGGTCAATTGGAAGACTAAAACCTCTTCAACAGAAATAGTTTATCCAGGGTCGCCCCCACTGAAGAAAGGATTGGTCTATCAGTTGATTGTAGTAGCAGATAATGGGGCTTCTTCCCGCAGTGAGCGAGGGGGGAGGTTTTCTGTGTTGTCAAGTCCGGAAGTGCAACAAGTTCAGGCTACAGCATCTCAACTAAAACAACATCAGTTAACCTCTGAGGCTGAAGCGTTAGCCCTGGCAAATATTTACATAAATAAAAATTTAAACGCCGAAGCAATTGAGCTACTCGAAGATACGATCGAAAGGAATACCCCATCGATAGCACTCTATCAAAATTTAGGAGATATCTATCGGCAAGTGGGATTGAATCTACTGGCTACAAAGCCTTATTTAGAGGCCTTGAAACTAGCAGAAGCAGAAGAAGACGTAGCAAGGATGGCTGCGGCGCAAGTGAGTTTGGGCGAAGTTGAGATGTCGCTCGGTAATAAGGATGAGGCTGTGCAGTGGTTAGAAAAAGCTGTGGCCGGTTATAGACAGTTGGGAGATAGCAAAAAAATAAGTCAACTGCAGCGACAGATATCTAGGCTAATCTAGTGGAAGCAGATAGGGATAGACTCTATCCTTGCTTTACCAAGGACTGCCGATCATGGTAAAAGCTGACCAATAGAAAGGATGAGATAGATCGATATTCTCGTAGATGAGGTCTTCTGGCAAAGGAACGTTACCTGTTGGAGTAATTATCTGCGCCCCTTCTATTCGTAATTGGTTTTCAATCATTGCTATTTGAGTTTGTCGCAGAGCCTCAGCTTTAATGGGGGCAACTTTAAGCTGGTTATAAAAATTTGACATCAACGCTAAAGTTCCTGTGTCTGATATGAGCCAGAGACTAGCAAGAGCTGATTTGGCTCCAGTTTGTACCGCCAAGCCTCCATAGCCCAATTCGGCGTTTAGATCGCCAAAAGCCGTGCGACAAGCAGAAATCGTTATTAAATCTATAACTGGCTCCTTAAGACCGAGTTCTCGGAATTCATTAAGCCGCAACTTGCGATCGAAAAGTTGAATATAAATTTCTTCGGGAACTCCAGTTTGAAAGTCAGCATGAGTTGCCAAGTGAATGATAGGAAAACGAAATTCTTCGTGGCTATCTACTAAATTATCGAAGGTAAATTGATTGTTGAGAAAGAATTCTCCGCCCCTTTCTTCGACAATTAAGGGGACTTCAATCCCAACTGCAGGTAATTCTATTTGATCCTGATCGGGTCTAAATTCAGCAGCTCCTAAAGCCAATACGCGAGAATTTTGAATATTTCGGTAGCGAGTATCGACTAGGTTAATGCTAGGAATTAATCCGACACTATATTTTTGTACCAAATACTTGCCAGTTTTGTCATCATATAAAGCAGCTAAGGGTACTGCGCGCAAGCCGGCTGGCATGACAAAGACCAGATTTTCGATTTCTTTGGCTTGTAGTTCAGCTTCTATGGGAGCAATTAGCCACTGGTACATTTTGCTAGCGGGCTCGAGATAGTACGAGCGGTCCTCTGGCATAAAGATCTGGTGAGGTTGCGTAGAGATCTCGCCATACATTAGGCTTGCTTCTTGGAATACTTCGTTTCGTATGATATTTGGAACCCTTATGCGTTTAGCGTCACCTTCGGGGGGAATTATTAATATTTCTAGTTCGTCGTCACTCTCTGGGGGAAAGGAGAGATTAAGTGAGGTTTTTCTCTCTGGTACATTTAAAAATGACTCGAAATCTGAAGTGAGAGTTCTTTCGCTGTGAGCAAAAAAGTCTTGATTGCTGGCTGTATATTCAGTGGGAACAAAACTAATATAGATTAGTGCTGGTTTTTTGGCAGTTTCTTCCTCGATCGCCTGTAAAATCTGTTGAGCTTCTTCGATCGTAGCCACTGGAAGTTTTGGTACAGGTTGAATCACCTCTTGTTTTATTTCCTGGCGTAGTCTCTCGCTCTCTAAGTCTGTCCGCCCGTCAAGAGTAATAAGACTAATGTTGCCTTCTCTATAGGTCAAAAAGTAAAATTCCTTGGGCTCGATATTAAACTCGCCACTAGTGATTGTTCCTGCAGTACCATTAGTAGTAGCATCTCCTACCACAAAAGGTACAAATCCGTCACCGCCGTGGCGAATGATAATAGAACCGCCACCGAGACTCCCAGCAGTAGAGATGCTAGCATTTCTACCATTTTGGTCTCTAAAAGTGTCTGTAGCTCGGAAAAATCGCTCTGTAGTGATATCCACATTGCCGCCACTACCGTTACTGCCTCCTTGAGCATTGATGCTAGTTACTTGAATGTCACCTGTGGGATCGAGAGTTACGTTACCCCCATTCCCAAAACTACCACTCGAATCAATTGCTCCTGTTGTTATTTCGCTCTCAGCCTCGACTCGAATTTCACCACCACTAATTCCAGAACTGTTGAGGTTGCCAGTAGCGATCGCGCCATTATTGCTGGTTAGGGAAATATTTCCTCCTGAAGCTTCTAGAGAGCTAGTATCTAAGTTGCCAGTGGAGATATCATTAACAGTCGCGATCGAGATACTGCTAGCGTTAATATTGTTAGCGTTGAAGGTGTTTGCTGAGGCAGTTAAATTGTTTAGAGGAGATGTATCACCTATTGCTCCATTAAAATTAATACTGCTACTGCCAGCATTCACGTTTAGATTGTTAGCTCCATTGACCGTTCCATTAAAGACGATCTGATTATTATTGGAATTGAGGCTGACCGAACCATTTAAAACGACCGTATTTTCGTAACTCTGGCGACCAGCAGTAATAAATTCCCCATTCAAGACGATCGTACCCTGACCCCTACTAACGAAATCGCCAATATTGCTAAGATTGTTGCTAACCGTGCTGTTGTTGGAGAATTCGAGAGTAAGATTGTTATTATTGCTCCCGCCATCGATGTTGTTAAAAATCAGGTTAGTGCCGCTTAGAGTAGTGTTGCTATCCAAGGTAACCCCATCGTTATAAGTTTGATTGGCGCTAGTAGTAACCCGACCCCCATTAA
>JASJDA010000216.1 GCA_030065755.1 Prochloraceae cyanobacterium
GGCTTTCTTTAATTTTAGGAAATAGATAAGCAAAGTTATTGCCCGTATAAATCTTGCCGTTTAATGGATATTCTTTTAAATCCGCTACTTTTGCAAGAGTTGTATTTCCTTCTTGAAAAGTCGAGATCGGTATTCTATCATTAGTATGTGTGTTCTCTTTGAGAGAATTTTCAGAACTGCTAGGAGTCTTGTCAGAGGGAAGAAGCAAGAGAGAAGAATTGGTATTATTTGCTTTTTCTTTTGCCAATAAATTTGGATCTTGTTTTTTTGTTTCTTCTTTCGAGCTTCTGCCTGTGGGAGCGAGCTTCCACTTTTCTTTGTCGAGGCAATCGCGGATTGCTTTCCCTTCTTTTTCAAGCTCAAACAAAACATTTTTGGCGATCGACACTTCTAGGTCAAGATCTCCTGCTAGTTTAACAGCACAAATGAAGCATTCTTCTTCGAGCGATTTGAGGTAATTCAGGATTTTAGGCTTGATAGCATTTAATTTTTTTTGTGATTTGGCTCGGGTTTGTTCCTGTATTGCTCTTATGTCTAGCTTTTGCATATAATGATGTCCCTTGATTACTGACAAAACTGTTTAAGGGTGATTATTTCGCTTTGGATCTCGTAGGGATTGAGCCAATAAGACCCCTGGATAAATCCAATATTGTGGTAAGAGGCGATCGCTTCAGCATCGGCGCGATCGCTGATTAGTACGATTTCTTTGGTTTCCTGCTTGAGAAGCTTGATGATTGCCGAAGAGCTACTGCAATCGATTGGTTCTAAATCTATTTCTTCTTCCTCTTGCCCGAAAAAACAAAATCTGCTATTAGCCTTTGAATCTTTTTGGTTAGAGCGAAAATATTTGAATACTTTTCCTTTGGTATCAGCCAACAGGTATATAGCTTTAAGTTCAGGAGCCATATTTAGTAAAAGGCTGGTGCTGTATTTGGCTTTATGAAGATCGAAAAGCGAACTTTTAGCAAGATTTTCGTAATCGACGAGCGCGAATAATTCCCATCCCGTGGCGATCGCTTTCTTAATAGCACTTAAACTTCCTGGCTTGAGCTGCTGATCTTGAGCGTGACAATACCTTGAGTCGAAGGGCGATCTAATAACTTCAGAATCAATTAGTAAGATCATTGCTAAAATAGTATTCTTGTTTTTTACTTTTGTCAGAAATAATTCTGACAATATATGTTAAGAATTATTTCTGATTTTGTTTGTCTGTCAATTAGTACACTTGAACTAACTACAAATAGAACACTTGTTTTGTTTAAAAAATAACGTATTTACCAGCCATCTTCAAGTTTTTTTCTGTTTCTTAATATTCTGAGAGCGGTTTTGAGATCGAGAATATCCATATCTAATTTGTGGGCAGCTTCCTCTAAATTTTCTCCTTTCGGTTTTCGCTCTTCGTTAATCCACCTATACCAAGTTGTATAGTGTAATTTTGTTCTTTGGGAAATTTCTTCTATACTTAGTGATAGAAAAGTGTCTACGTCCATAAATTTTTTTTTGCCAGTTTTGCCAGTTTTGCCAGTTTTGCCAAATTGGCTTATAATGTAAGTCAAGAATAAGCCGCAATTTGTTTATTAAGTCAAACTCAAATTTCATAGTTAATGACTACTGTGGACAATCTTTTGATTGCCAATAAAAAAACTGAAAAGAATAACTCTGGTGAAAGTGCTGGAGAGATTCTCAGAGTTGTGTTAAAAAAACACAACGTTGGAGTCCGCCAGTTAGCTCGTGCTATAGGTATAAACCCTCACTATCTTTATAGATGTGTTTCTGACAACCCAAAGCTTAGAGTGGATATGTCAACAGAAAAACTGAAAAAAATTTTACGAGCTTTGCCAGATGAGGCTAAGCTAGAGTTTTTTGAAAATTTTGCTTACGAGAAGACAGACTAGTATTTTTAAGATCGTTACCTCCTCACAAAAGTCGATCGTAGATAGTACATATAAGTAATTTTGCCACAATTCTGCTGAATTGTTGCTTTTTTTTGCTGGGAGATTTGATTCTTCATGCTCGGTTGATTGATTAAAAAAAGTCAATAAAATTATGTTCGATCTCTTCTCGCGCTAAATCAAGGACATTTTTCAACCAAACCAGTTAAGTTAAGTAGTTTTTTGTATAGTTAGATTGCGAGAAATGTATTTATTTTTTATTAATAAATAAAAATGAAGTTTTTATTAATATCGATAAAAACAATTATTTTCTGTGAATTAAACATTAAAAGTTGATTGAATTTACTATGATTTTTAGTAAAAAAAATATTATTTGTACAGTTGATTTGGTTTGAGAAGCTGTGCAAGTTACTGAATGCGAAAAATATCTAGAAACATCTAAATTATTTAATAACAAACAAAAAGAAATATTAAAGCAAAGAATTAAACTTATTAAAGACAAATTAAAAATAAAAACAACTGAGGAACTGGTAGATTTTGCTGACAATGTAATAGATGTAAAGACTTTGCGCCGATGGGAAAATGGTTTGGTAAAACCCCATCCTGCCAAGGTTTTTAAGTTTAATGAAGTAATATCAGCTAAATTAGGTAAAGATTTTCATATAGAAGTTTCTCAATATCCCCTTAAGAAAAAAACTTATATAAAGATAATGAGAAATATCAGGGCGAACGAATATAGGGCTGCGGTTGTTTTTTCCGAAAAAGCTTCTTCAGAAGATAGAGAATGTTTGAAAAGTTTGTACGATAGCTACTGGCTCTGTGGCAAAACAGGCAACATACAACAAACAATATTTTTAGATGCTGCTATAAATGGACTTTATTGTAAATATACTTTGGATACGATTTCTTGTCGTTTATATTTAAATTTATACGACGAACATATAGCTGCTATTAGCTATGGAGAACTAATAATACCTGCAAAAGTTTTTGAAGGTACTTTTAACGGAATGTTAAAAACAATAGAAGTATTGAGTAAAAATAAAAAAAATGGGGTTGACGATAATTATGACAATATAATTAAATTAGGCGATGATTTTTTAAATTATTATCACGGATTTTATTTGTAATGAATTTGAAAGAAGAAAAAATGCATCAATATTACCAACCTATTTTAATAGGTTATGCTTTGTATAAATTAATGCCGCATTTATTGACTTTGCCTATAAATTTAGTAGTTGAAGCAACACTTTCAGACATAGGAGAAATTAACGCTCGAAGAATGGCAAAAGGCTCTAAATCTATATTTTAAAAAAATCGTCGATTACCGAAGTTATACTTCGGCGATCGCACTCGATTCTATCTATTTTGTAATTGTTCGTAGAAGTTTTATTAATACTAGAAAAATATTCAGAATACATGGTGTATCCCAGATCGACAGAGGAAGGTATTTTTATCTTGCAGATAGCGCCTGTATTCAAAGATTGTGCGTTAAAAATCCAGGCTTGAGATCCTGAATCTGTTAAAACGGTAGCAAAGATATATCCAGTACCAGTAGGAATAAATTGGATAGTACCTAAAATATGACCTTCAGGAAAAACAAAAAAATCTAACTGCTCTTTGCCGAGAGTGGTAACAAAGGTATCAGGATTTGACAACTTTGACGATTCAATTTTTTGGGTAAGAGTATTCCAATCTAAATTAAGAGGTATTTTAGCTAAAACAGAAGGTAAATCCTGTTGCGGTAGGCTCTCGCTTTTAATTACTTTGTTAGGAGCGAAGCGTAAATTTTGATATTGCCTTCTGCTAATAAATTCTCGCGGCATACCAGCATAAACTTGAAAAATAGCAGAGTAACCATTCTCAGAATATAATTCTCGCGGATCGGCTGTATGGAAACTAGCCGTAAACCAACCAGGATGAGTAAATACTTCTTCACTGATTAATTTTTCGGCTCTAATAACGATTTTACGCAATACTCCAGGAGCGAAGGCAAACATCCAAGGTATGCCGTAGTAATCTTTGGTGTAAGCTTTGCCGTTATATTCAATCACATCACCAGGTTGAATAGTTTGAAGGTTATCAATGGTAGCTTGTTGAATGGCGATCGCAAAGAGCTTATTATCAATTGGATAATAATTAGACAAAAGACTGTGAGTCGCACCATCAAAAGTTATTCTACGAGCTGAAACAGTTTGTCGCTCTTGGGTCATCTCAAGGCGCTCGACAATATATATATCGGTACAGCTAAAGTTCTGTTTAATAGAAAGCCCCATCAATACACTTATGCCCATTCTGTAAGGGAAATCGGGAACAAGTACAAAATCATGAGTAACAATGGTTTGATGAGGCATACCTTTAAGAGCAGTACCTTCAATCAACCAATGCTTCAAGTCTTTGCCGCCATCCCAAGCAGTAATGTGAGGAATACCCACTAAATTGGCACTATAGCGCTCGACTTGAGGCTGAGTGTTGAGCTGGCAAGAAAATAGTTGTTTTGAGTCGCGCTCAAAAAAAGGTTTTGCCGTGTTAGCTATGAGTGGAAAAAAAGAGAGGGGTTGAGAAACAATATTTTCGTCAAAGTAACCTACTGGGGAAATTGTATCTAAAGTAATAGGATCTATTTCCCAATAACGACCTGCGTCTGCGGTAACAATAAGTCGCTCCCCCATCTTAACTACACCCATGTTAGCTAGTTCCGTAGTTTCAATTACGTCGATTTCGGCTGGGAAAAAAGGGTGAGATATCCTGTGTAAAGGAAATGTCGAGCGCCAAAAATTCTCCCAAGTGGCGATTCGTTTGGCAGTAACTTTAACTTGACCGTCATCGTTAAAATCCCATCTAACGATCGCGCCGACTGCAGCAAAACGATGTTGGCTCGATATAGTCTCGTCGTATGTTGGAGCCGCTATAAAAATATGTCCTGATAAATTTTCGGGGACAACTCCATCAATAATTTTAGGCGTAATGTCAATTTTCTGCGTTAATTGCTTTGTAATGGAGTTAAAAAAAAGCATTTTAAAAAGCGCTTCTGGCTAAGAGATTGAGTTATAAAACTTAATATTACAACAATTGTCGCTATTTGTTTTTCTCATCTGCGTGCCGTCGTTGTGACAAAAATTCCTCTTTCTTCGAGATCGGACAAGACAATTGATGAGAGAGAAAACTTGTTTTTTAGAGTATAAGATCGGATAATAACACTTATGCGAAGTCTAACCCCTACTAGTTCATGCTTACTAGCGATCGGTCGGTTTTAGTCCCTTTTGGGCGCTCTTTTCGTCAAATCTTAGATGACGAAATCGGTGAAGGTAATGCGAGCAACGATACAATAAAAACTTATAATCAACAATTCAAGCTCTTTGTCTCTTGGTGTCGCGATCGCTCCCTAGAATTGAATCAATTAGCAGAGCCGCATATTAAAGAATATCGCCGTTATTTAGTTGAAAAAGGCTTAAAAGTAGCTACGATCGCTCTCAAACTAACTGTTATTCGTCGTATTTTTGATATAGCGGTCGAGCGGGGTTTAATGGCGCACAATCCAGCCACAAAAGTTAAGCCACCCAAACATAGAAAAGATGCGAAAAATTGCGATAATTATTTAGAATTGTCAGAGGCTCAAAAGCTCGTTGATTTTTTACCTTCAGGCAATACTTTGCCACAGTTACGCGATCGCCTTTTAGTTCTTCTCATGGTACGCCAAGGTTGCAGGCAAATCGGATTATACAGATTAAATATAGGTGATATTATCCGCAGGAAAGGAAAGTTAGGATTGCAGATTACCGCTAAAGGCAGCACTCGAACCGTTCCTTTAACTCCTGACGTGACAAAGGTTTTAGAAAAATATCTCGAAATTAGACGAGCTGGTGGTGAAGAGTTAAAAAAAGATACTCCAGTATTTGTAAGCTTTTCGAGAAATAGCGCTCGGCAACGTTTAACCCGTCGCAGTATGCAGGCGATCGTTAACAAAGCTTTAGAACAAGCGTCCTTAAAGCATTGCGAAAATAGAACCGTTACCACTCATGGGCTGCGCCATACTGTGGGCTATTTGCTCACCCAAGCTGGTAAGCCTCTTAGAGTAATTCAGGAAGCTCTTGGTCACGCCGATCCAAGAACTACTGCTATTTATGCCCATATAGTTAATCTGTGGAAAGATAACCCGTTTGATTCAATCGGACTCAATAGTGGGTAGAGCGATTAGAGTCGAGATAGATTCCCCTATCCTTCAATTTCTTCTCCATATCGCCAAGAATGCCAAAAATTCTTCTAATTCTGCGGTCGTCTTGTGCCTGTCCCCACTCGTTTTCTTTGCGCAGAATCGTGTCTCTAGTTGAGAGAGACTTTTCGAGATCTTTGAGATCCAGCTCAGTTTTGACGATTCTTATCTTATGCTCGCTGATCTTTTTCTCGATCGCGTCGCAAGCTCTATTTATCTTCCTTTCGGTCTCGCCTTCTTTAACGCCCATTCGGTAAACAATGCCCACAATCGCAGCGACGTTTATGATTATTTCTATCTGACTTAAAGCAAGATTCGGCATTTTTATAACCTCTTAAAAACGTGATATAAGACTTTGGAGCGTGATATTAGTGCTGGTGTTCGAGTTCGCGATCTACTATTTCGGCTAATTCTGCTGGTGTAATCTGCTGATTAAAATCCAAATCGAATTTAGTAGTATGCAGCCTAAAGGACATCGAGCTTAAAATTACTAATAGCACTGAAGCAAAGCTGACAGTAGCGCTCGAACTAGCCCCTAATAATTTTCTGTAATTTCGTAATTGAGTCTTCATAAAAGTTAATTTATTCTTAATACTAATTTAGGGTCTCAAATCGTAATTGAGATCGTAGTATTTGATTAAATATAAGTTGGCTTGCAATGCAAACGTCATACATGGTTAGGGATAAGTCAATCAGTATAAGGCTTTCGGAGGTTGAGAATAAAAACTTGAGCAAGTTATCTAAATATTATGGGCTGAGCAAGTCAGAAGTTGTCAGGTTGTTGATAAGGTTCAAGTTTGATGAAGTCATTGAAAAAAATTGACTTTTAATCGAGTTGCTGGTATTCTGATATTAATTAAGCGAATTAGCTTAATTGCCTTAACCGAAAGTAGTAATACAAAAAGTTTAAAGTGTAACGCAGAGTGTAGTAAAAATTGCGCGTTCTGCTCTCTAAGAAAAAAAGAAAGTAGTAATACAAAAACTTCCAAGTGTAGCGCAGAGTGTAGTAAAAATTGCGCACTCTGCTCGAAGAAAGAAAGAAGTAGTTAGGATCGGAGATATTTGCCACAACATACATTTCAACCACCGCAAGTTCAGCGTAGCAACTCGCGGCAGTTCGTTCTAAGTGCGATCGAGTGGATCTCTTCTACCTATACCTAATTCGAGAAATTTCTCTTTTACATCTTCCCAATCCTTGCCACAATAGTAGTATTTGCGATCGCGCATATTTACTAAGTAATAACCTAATTTCCCAACAGCAATCCGAAATAATTGAATTACAATATCTTTCTCGGTTAAATTGTAGTTCTTGTAAGCTTCTTTTTCCGCAAAAGGTATATTTTTCGGATTGTAGAAAGGTTTTTGGCTGAGAAACCGCCATCCTCTTCCTCTTTCTGGATCTACGAAATGTTTTACTATTTGATAGTGAGCTGGATGTATCATGAGTTAAAATTCTTATAGGAAGGGTTAAGAAACCCCCTAGCTGGAAGCTAGGGGACAGGGCTTACTTAGCTATCTTCTTCATCTTCAGAAGATTCTTCATCTTCAAAGAATTCGTCGATTAGCTCTTTGAGTTCGTCAGGATACAATATCCGATCGTCCTCGTTTTCTTCTCTTGACTCAGCCCAAGCGTCACCAGAATATTCGTATTCCGTGGTAGGTTTATACTCATTCTTGTGACCGTTTGAGTCAGGGTTGGTCATTTCACCTCCTTTTTAATTACTTAGGTTCGTCGGAGGCTTTTTTGCTTCCGACATCTCCATTATACTCACTTTTTCACATAACTGCAACACACTTTTCCAGATTTCTTTATCAATCAAGACGTATTTATCGGAAGCGATCGCGTCTAAAAACTCTCCCGTTGCTCCTTGTCCACCATACACAAAACCTCTCTCTAGCGCTTTTTGCTTGAGAAGTTCGGGAGTTTTAGGATCGGTTCTGGCGGCAAACATTACGCGATCGAGTTTTTTTCTTGGCATGATATTAATTTAATTGCTTCACTATAAGTGTATATCAGTTATTGAGATATTTTTAACTTTTGGGGGGTTTGGGGGCTATAAGTCCCACGCTGAATTCTTTGATTACAGCGTGGGACTTATAGCCCCCCAACTGCAATTATTGATGTTACCAAAAAATAAAAATATGGTATAATATAATTATTATGCTCAACCTCAACTACACCTACCGCATTTACCCCAGCATAGAACAAGGAGAAAAACTAACAGAATGGCTAGAAATTTGTCGGTCTAGTTATAACTATGCACTTAGGGAACTAAAAGACTGGTTATCTTCTAGGAAGTGCCAGATAGATCGGTGTAGTTTAGAGTCAGAGTATATCATGCCTGCAGATTATCCTTTCCCTGGATATCATCAGCAGCAAAACAATTTACCAAAAGCTAAAAAGGAGTATTCTCGACTAGCAACAGTTCCTGCTCAAGTACTGCAAACTAATATTAGAAGATTGCACGATGCCTGGGATTTTTTCAAAACACGCGGTTTTGGTTTCCCTCGATTTAAAAAGTATGGTCAACTCAAATCAATATTATTTCCTCAATTCAGAACATCACCTCTAATTGGAGAGCAAATTAAACTCCCCAAGTTGGGATTAATAGATATCAAGCTACATCGCCCTATTCCTCATGGGTTTAAAATCAAACAAATAAGGATTATAAAAAAAGCTATTGGTTGGTTGGCAACAATTAGTATTCAGTTAGATGTCGATGTTCCTCAACCGATACCATACGGTCATGCTATTGGGGTAGATTTAGGTTTAGAAAAATATCTTTCTACTTCTGACGGTTTTATCGAAAAGGGTTGTAAATTCTTCTCTAAGCTACAAAGTCGGCTGAAAGTGCTACAACGTAGATTGTCTAAGAAGAAGAAACGACACAAAAATTACGAAAAAGCCAGACTCAAAGTAGAAAAGATGCACAATCACATTGCTTGGACAAGAAAGGATTATCAGTTCAAATTAGCTCATAAGCTCTGCGACATGGCAGACACCATTTTTCTAGAAGATATAGACTTCAGGACGATGGCTAAAGGTTTTTTGGGCAAACATACTCTTGATGCTGCTTTCGGTCAATTTCGCACTATTCTCAAATATGTGGCTTGGAGTAGAGGTAAATATGTCGCCGAAGTAGACCATCGGGGAACTTCTCAAACCTGTCCTAATTGTCGTATCGAAGTTAGAAAAGAGCTAAAAGATAGATGGCATTCTTGCTATGAATGTAGGTATGAGGTAGACCGCGATGTAGCCTCAGCTCAGGAAATTTGTAATCGCGGCATAGAAATGCTATGTACCCAGGGACTCTGGGGGAAGGAAGAAATTGGCTACCAAGTCGGGCTGTCGGGGGCTATGTGTCTAGGCAAGTGGCGTAGGGTAGCAATGCCCAGCTGTGAAGTTGGGAAGCCTACACCATAATCTCTGATTTGGTGTAGGAGGATGTCACAAGCAAGCTAAATCTAACTGCTGTTTTAAGCGAGCGCTGATTTTGGTAGCTTAAGTGTCGATCGAACTTCGGTGAGATTGTTATTATATGCGCTCGCGACGATCGTGCTTTATTGGGGAGCGTGCCGAACAATATGACGATCTTTTCAATCAATAAGGCGATAATAAAAAATTAGCGACCACTTGGTTGTACGGTGCGATCGCTAATTTGTTTTTCTATGTTTATTGATCGTAACTTATGAAGAAGCTATTATTTATCAGTCATCGACATTCAGATCGAGAGATAGCATCTCTACTAGTAGATTTTCTACTGGCTGCTTTAGATCTCGAAGATAGTGAAATTAGATGTACCTCAGTACCTGGTCATACTTTGCCCTTTGGGAATTCTATCAGTGAGCTGCTTAAGAAAGACTTGAACTGTACTGCTGCTGTAATTGCACTAATAACGACTGATAGCTTGAAGTCAACTTGGGTTCTATTTGAGTTAGGTTCTTCTTGGGCAATGGGGAAACTGCTGATTCCGATACTGGGACCTGGGGTTAAGTATAACGAGCTACCAGGACCTTTAAAGAATTACCACGTTGTACAGATAGAAGAAAAGAACGCTTCATACCTTTTAAGGGAAGCAATCAATCAAATAGCTAATAATCTTGAAGTTACACAAAAAAGAGCAACCGGAAGAACGGATGCGAAGCGGGACGAATTCGTGGATAAATTACTTGCTTGGCAACCTCAACACAATGACGATAAGTCAGTATCTCCTGACCAACTGAAATCTATAGAAACATCCTATAAAAACAAGATTCAACAGTTAACTGAACAGCTTAAACAAAAGGAACTTTCAGCTACTCAAGAGCTAAATGAACTTAAAGATGAATTAAAAAAACAAGAAAAGTCTAATTACGATTTAAGGCAAGAAAGAGATAGTTATAATAGTCAAATTAAACAATTAAAAGAGCAAATAAAGCAGCTAGAATCCCCGACCAAAGTTGTTGAAATAAAAATAGAGCTAAGGAGCGAAAGAGGAGTTGACTACACGGGGTTACGCGCTCTTCTAGAAGCACAAAACTGGAAGGAGGCAGATCGAGAAACAGCAAACGTTATGCTCCAAGCTGCCGAAAGAACTAGTCAAGGATATTTAACAGAGTCAGATATAGAATCTTTTCCCTGTGAAGATTTGCGTACCATCAACCAACTCTGGTTAAAGTACAGCGATGGTAAGTTTGGCTTCAGCGTTCAAAAAGAAATTTATCAAAGTCTCGGTGGTACAAAAGAGTATAATCAAGAGATATGGTCGAGCTTTGGCGATCGTGTCGGTTGGAAAAAAGGAGATGAGTGGTTGGATAGGGACGCAATAACCTGGAATCTTTCAGCACAGGAGGGACACCTACCGTATATAAACGGTTGGGTAGACATGTTCGCGTACAAGGCCGCTAAAGGTGGGGGCGTTCAGGCCGCGTTTGAGCGAATGGAGGCTAAGGTGCTGGCGATGGAGTGGGTGGAAGATGCTGGGGGAGTGTCTTCTCTCGCGCAAAGACTTGTGACCTGTAATCTATAGCAATTTCAGGTTTTTTGTCAAGCTTAATTTTGAAGAATTCTTTTACGATTTCATGGGCTTTGAGCAATTTGTTACCTGGTACGGTGTTACTTAAGGCTATAAGCCGCCAGGTCAGCCTATAGCCGAACAAAATCTTATGAATCATTGAAAAATTGTGCAGCTATTTTCGGGTCATAACAATTTGCGACAACAAACTTTTCTGCCACTTCGCGAATTTCAGTATCAGTAGCTTCCCATGAGTCCCAAGGTAATCGCATTTGTCCTGGCGCGCCGCTACGCGGATCTCTTCGAGATCGCTTTTTCAAATCTTTTTTTGAAGGGAGCTGAGGATCTCTTTTTTGCTCGTCTGGCTCGGTGGCATCCACCTCGATCGCTTACGTTGGATCCACGATCGCGTAACCCATGCTCTCTACTTTCTTAGCTGCTGAGTTCGGATCGATCTGCAAGTGGAGACCGATCGCGGCACTCTCACCCTTCACGCAACGATCGCCAATTTGGGAGATGTAATTTATATCCTTCCAGTTCAACTTTGCAACTTCCGCGATCGGATCGGGGGCCGACTCGATCGCCTTGAACTTCTGAGCTAACACCATCTGGGTAAATTTTCTCAAGTCTTGATAATACCGCAAGTGATCGAGCGCCAATTCAGCAGCTTCATTACTCAGGATGTCGCTTATCTTGTCAACGGCTTTGGTGTAGGTGAGTTTTTCAATATCGCCCCAATATTTCCGTCTTTTTTCTTCCCAATTATCCTTTTTTTTCCAATTGTCGATCGTGTTGTAGTGACGACCGATTCGTTTGCCTATTACCCTACTAGAAAGCTCTGTAGGATTTTGGACATACATTCTTTGGGCAAGTTCCCGATCGCGACGATTTTTTTCGTCCATTAAAATCAGTTTAATATCTCATTCAAATATAACAAGAAGACGCACAAAAAATAGTGCAACTAGCTTAAAATAATCCTTGTATCTCCCATCACTTCTAGGATGCAAGTGTGTGACAGCTGCACTAAAATTCCTACTGAAAAACAACGATCGTTCAACCACGACGATATAATTATGTCAATAGCGATCGCTCTCGATGGCGTTGTTTATTTTGATAGTATATAAAATATCCCTTCCATGCTCGTAATGGAAAGGATAATTGATTCATAACACAAGAGGATTCGCTTTTACTTGCTTTCCTCTTCTTCAATTAAAATTCGATCGAGACGATCATTTGCTTCAGAGGCGAATTGGAGACACTTTAAGCTAGACACCAATCCTCCAATGGTCGAAATAGTCCCCTCTCCAAATCGACCAGAAAGCAATAATCCCAGGCTGACAAAAAAAGATAAAGCGATAACTACCAGCGCCAAATTAGAACTGGATCTCGCTTGACGGAGCCTTTCTTCAAGAATTTTTTCTTTTACAGCAATCATTGGTTCTCCTTCGACTTCTTTACTATGTCTATATGGTGATCCAAAAAGCCGCCATTCCTGACTGCACAAAGGTTTTGTTGTTGTTGACTTGTGACTTTTTTATGATTGTCTTATGCTGTTTGTATGACTGAAGGAATAATCAAGGATAAAAAATAGTCCCACAATGAAGGAGACAAGCTGAGGTGTGAAGAAAAAGCAGAAAATAACTTACACAGCGACCGATGAAGGTCTAGAAAGAGCTGAAAGAGCTTTAAAAAGAGATTTCGGAGCAAAAACAAATTTTGCCAAATCTTCCTATATATCCCGCAGCACGATTACTAAATTTTTTAGTAAAAAGCCAATTCAGTTTGATTGTTTTGAACAAATATGTAAAGAACTAAAATTATCAAATTGGCAAGAAATTGCCGGAATAAACCCAACAGATATTGTCAAAAACATAAAAGTAAATAATGCTGTTAGTAATAGTCCCAATGAAGGAAACGAGCCAGTGCAAACTATTACTCGTCGCGAAATAACTGTAGAAGATGAATCAAATAACACAGTTTTAGCTGTAATCTCATTACAAGGTGATATAAACTCAGCTCCAAATCAAAAAACTTTTGAGGATATTTTAAAGAACTATTCAGGAAAAAAAATAATAATTAAAGATATCAAAGAAGGCAGTATAAAACTATTTGTAGAAGGTTCTTCAGAAGATATTAAACAGATTAGATCTCTAATTGAATCAAAAGAAATAACAGAATTAAGCGGTTTTCCTATTGAAAAAATTGAAATTTTAGATAAATGGACTTTAGTCAAAAAAATTGTTAATCGATCGCTTAAAACCAAAAATTTACGCAATGCTGACCTGAGTGGGGCTAACCTGAGTAATGCTGACCTGAGTAATGCTGACCTGGGTAATGCTGACCTGAGTAATGCTGACCTGAGTAATGCTGACCTGATTGGTGCTGACCTGAGAGATGCCAACCTGAGTGGGGCTGACCTGATTGGTGCTCACCTAAGTACTGACCTCTCAGGTGCCAACCTGAGTGTTGCCAACCTGAGAGGTGCCAACCTGAGTGTTGCCAACCTGAGAGGTGCCAACCTGAGTGTTGCTAACCTGATTGGTGCCAACCTGAGTGGTGCCAACCTAAGAGATGCCAACCTAAGAGATGCCAACTTAATTAGTGCAGACCTGATTGACGCTAACCTGATTGACGCTAACCTGAATGGTGCAGAAGTTAAAAATGCTCACTTCGGTTATAACCCAGGAATTTCAAAGGAAATGCGGCTTGATTTAATTAAACGAAGAGCAATCTTTGAAGGTGACTCTCGTACTTTCACATCTGTTTAATATGTTTCTGAGAAAAACCCTCGATCTAAAATACGCGAAAAAGTACAAGCAAAATAAAAAGTTATATATTAAGAAAAATGAAGAAGAAACATTTAAAGCCTTAAAAACAGAGAAATGGGAAGACTTCGCGAAGATGTGCGATATTAGCACGCCAAAAGGAGTAGTAAAGTTTAAACCCTACGAATATCAAAAAGAACTAATTGCCCAGATAGAAGAGCATACAACGACAGTAATATGCAAAACCAGGCAATTAGGAGTGACAGAAACTATTCTCAATTATTTTCTCTGGAAAGCAATAAAAAGTGAAGGCTATAAGGCTGCTGTATTCTCCAAAGGTCAAGAGGACACCAGCGAATTCAGTTTCAGAATTAGATTTAGCGTGACCACTTTAAATCTCCCGATCGATGCCAACTCTACCAGAAAGTTAAGAATAGAGGGTGGAGGCAGCATATATTACAGGAATAGTAAAATCCACAATGCTCGATCGCTGGGTGGTGTATCCGACTTACTCTATGACGAAAACGCTTTTGTAGACGATATTGAAGGCATTTTTAAAGCTAGCGCGCCTTGTATAACCACAGCAGAGAACCCTAAGATAATTATCCTGAGTACTCCTAACGGTCAAAATAATTGGTTTTATGATCGCCTGATAGACGGAAACCCCGATCGAGACATTATGGAAGTATGCCGCCAAATCAGGGAAGGAAAAACAAAACCCATACAGTATTGGACTGATTATAACGGCAAGTGTAAATTTTTCCTGCATTGGAAGGCTCACCCAGAGTTCAGTCAAAAAGAGAATTATTTAGAAGAACTGCAAAAAACTACTGGCATGAGCAAAAGCGCGATCGAGCAAGAATACAATCTCAATTTTGGGGAATCCGACTCGATCGTCTTTCGCACCGATCTAATCAATAAAATATTTAATGGCGACTATCATCTAATTTTTGAACCCGATAAATATACTTATTATGCTGGTTTAGATGTTGCCACTACAGGAGAAGATTATCTCGTGTTCGCGATCGTTGCCGAGTCTAAAGTTAATGGCAAATTCAGCCTAGCCGAGATGTACCGCTCGGACGAAGGAACCTTTAAGGAACATCTAGAGCGAATAGAGGAACTGTTGCAGAAATATTATCCGTTGTGCGTAGCAATTGAAATTACTGGCGGGGAAGGGGCTATTTATAGGGAAACTTTAGAGGAAAATTTACCGCAGTATAATTATTATTCTTTTAAAACTAGTAGCGCCACTAAACAAGCAGCTATCGATCGTCTAATTTATTACTTCGAGAAAGAGAGTATTACTTTGCCCGACGATCCAGAAATAAAGCAAGAATTTCTCGACTTCAAGCGCAAAGATAAGAAACTAACCGCTAAATCTGGGAGCCATGACGATACAATTATGGCGATCGCTATCGCTCTCGACGGGGTAGTTTATTTTGAGAACTTGTAATATTAAGCATTTTTTATCTATAAAATTACAATTCATCCCGTGACTAAATTTCTTAATTAGTCACGGAATGAATTGGTATGATTAATATTATTTGAATCCCGATTATAAAAAAAGTTGACTTGAAAAAGAAAATTTAATGTCTGACAATCCTAATAGTATTTCTCAATCTAATAATTTAAGCAATGCTAACCTGGCAAATATGGGATTCCAAGAAATATTAGTATTTGTAGATAATTTAATCTATTCCAAAACAGGCAAACACTTGAGTACTCTACAAGTTAATATATTTAAAGGAGCTTGGTTAGGTCATAAATACGAGATAATTGCGGAAAATAACTACTGCTCTGAAGACTATGCCAAATTAATTGGGTCTGAATTATGGAGTCTACTTTCTAAAACATCAGGGCTATTTCATTCTAAATATCTCTAAGATGCGATCGAGACCAAACTTACATTTTCGTTGCGCTTGAGCCATATTATTATATCCTGCGTCTCGATATAAATTAAGAGCTAAATTTCTAGCGATCGCCATGATTTGAG
>JASJDA010000021.1 GCA_030065755.1 Prochloraceae cyanobacterium
AAATTCAGTCAGCAACCGATCGCGGGCAAAAACTACGCGAGGATGCCGTAAATTTCCTCGATTCCAGACTAAGTATAATTTGTTAGTTGGTGGATTTTCAGGTTGATGCAGTAACACGAGCGATCCATTGTTAAGTTGGCTTTCGCACAAATATTTTGGCAATACTGAGTAGCCTTGTCCTGCTAACAATAAAGAGCGTACCATTCGCAAGTCGCTAACTGTAGCTGCTGCTTGAACCTTAATTTGGATGCTGAAAACTCGATCGAAGTATTCCCTAATTAAAGGAAGATCTTCGTCTAGAAACTAAATTGCGCGAACTTGGGGCAGATTTTCAAAGTGCCGATAACTTTCAAGAATTTGCGATCGCCGACGGCAATCTGATAACGGGTCAGAATCCAGCTTCGTCAGGCCTTGTGGCGGATAAAGTTCTTGAAAAATTAGTTATTCTATCATCGAACTAATCTCGAGAGGAATTCAAGATGAACAGAACTTATCGGCTGCCTCTAATTACTGTAGGAATGCTAGTCTGTTTGACTGCTGTTGGTGAAATTACACTTCAAAGGCGTTTTTCTCTTAAAGGAATTGCTCTAGCGGGAGAAGATCGAACTTCTACCCAAAGCAATAAAAGTGAAAGGCAAGTCGGAGATCTCGAATTGGTTGCCGAGCTAAAAATTACTCCTGGTAATATTACCGTATCTCGCGACGGTCGCATTTTTGCTAGCATTCACGGTATGCGTAGAGGCCCAGCTCAACTAGTCGAAATTTTTCCAGGCAGTGATAATTGGCGACCTTTCCCCAATGAATCTTGGAATGCCAAACCAGGTAGCGGGCCAAACGTTCTCAATACACCTCACGGTGTAATTATTGATTCGCAAAATCGCTTGTGGGTTATCGACCACGGCAACTGGATGCCAGACGATCGACCTGTAGCTCAGCCAAAACTGATTGCCTTCGATATTAACTCTGGCAATTTGGTCTTCCGTATGGATTTTGACGAAACCGCAGCTCCTGAAGGGCAAATTTTGCAAGATCTTGCTGTCGATGACTCTCGTGGATTTGTTTACATTGCCGATAGCGGCAATCGTAACGGTATTTTGGTTGTTGATACGAATAATAAGCGGACTTGGCGTTGGGAAAATCATCCTTCTCTTGATGCAGAAGATATAGACTTAGTGGTTGAGAATAAGCCTCTTGTCTTCCGTCGTCCTGATGGCACGATCGAGCCAGCCAGAATTGCGGTCAATCCCATTACTCTTTCAGCAGATGGAGAAACTTTATTCTACGGTGCTATGAACGGGCAAACTTGGTATGGGGTTTCCGCTCAACTTTTGCGAAAACAGGCTAACGATCGAGTTATTGCGCGATCTGTAAAGGTTGTAGGTGCAAAACCAGTTTCAGATGGCATCAGCACCGATGCCGAAAACAACCACTTTATTACTAATCTCGGGGATAATGCGATTGACGTTCTGAGCCGAGATGGTAAATTGACAAGGCTAGTTCAAGACGATCGTTTTCTTTGGGCTGATAATGTCCGCTTTGGTTCCGATTCTTGGCTGTACATTAATATAAATCAGCTTAATCGCGCTCCAATCTTTACTGGTGCTGCGGATACTGGCAAACCACCCTATCGGATCTTCCGTGTCTGGACTGGGACTCAAGGAATGCCAGGACGTTAAGAGCGAACCTTTTTCAATCTAAAATCTCGATTGAGGAACTCACTCAGCGAGCCAAAAAAATACGATGAATCAACTCTTTTCTTCACTAACCAATTTTGTATTAATTTTTCCGATATCTTCTGGTGTTTTAAAGGGAACAGGGAATAGGGAACAGGCAACGGTGACTAGTTTAGAAGAGGATTTAGACCTCTCCCAAACTTCTTCCGTCTTGAAAGACGGGGCTTCAGACCAAGGCAATGGGCAACAGTATTCCTCTGTTGCCTGTTGCCCGTTCCCTGTTCCCTCCGAGGCACTCACCTCGGTGAGAGGGTCAAAGTTTTTGATAACATTAATCCATAGTTTTTGATAACATTTTTTCGTAGGGCTTTGCCAATTTTATCTTCAATAACAAAAACTATTTATAAGGATGTGGGAAAGCCTCTACTTCTTTCGTAAGTCGGGGAGTTACGAAAAAGTCGATCGCCTATTTCTCCCTAACTAACCTACTTGTTTGTGAAATACTATGCGTCTTCCTTTACCTCAGTTTGCAACCGACAATCGTCACCCCGATCGCATCGCTGAGGTGATCGAAACGGCGACAACGGAATTTTTAGCCGAATGTTTGGAACCTGAAGACTTAAGTTTTCCAGAAATGCCTCCTTTTGGCAGCTGGATTAAGTCAGTAGATGAAGAATCGGGTAATAAAATATTAGCTGTAGTTACCTACGTCACTACAAGTCCCATTGATTCGGTGCATCGGGCTAGGGCTTTGGGTTTATCTTTGGCAGAGTTGCGCGAACAGCAGCCGCAAATTTTTGCTATGCTGAAAACTGAGTTTAGAGCTGCTATTATCGGTTTTGAAACTCCCAATTCTTCTAATGGCAGCAGTCAAAAATTGGGAAGAGTATATCAATATTTACCCCCTCGTCCTCCCCAAATTCATCAAGCTGTTTATCAATGTCAGCCAGAAGAAATAATTCACTTTACTCAACAACTAGATTTTTTACGCACTCTTTTACAAGTTAGCAATATTCCTGTAGAATCTCTAACTGCAGCAGCAATTCGCGAAATTTATCGCTTGCGCAATGCCGATCGCAATTGGTTAGTCCAAGTAGGAAGAACTCTGAGTATTTTACTCAAAGACGATTACGATCGCTTGAGATATATTCTCAGTCAAATTCATTTTTAATTAATTAAGATCGTCCTCTTCTTCTTGTTGGACTTCTTTTATCTTTGAGGCTAGTTTTTCTTTTTCTCTCATCAAATTTTCTTCTAACTCTTGTAGTTGTTCTCTATGAGTTTCTATTTCTAAAGATCTGCGAGTTAAATCCTGACTTGTCAAAGCTATTTCTTGTCTCCATTTTTCTACTCTTTCCTGTTCTTTTTGCACAAATTCAGGAGTAATACTATTGTTACTGAGATACTCTGTTACCAAACTTAAAATCCACTTTTTCGCTTCTTTAATTTTGATTATTTGAGCGTTATCATCTAGCTCTGCCAGCACCAATAAACCTTCATTAAGGGACTTCTCTTGGTTTAGAGGTATGAATTTTGATTCGCTTACTTTCCAAATATGTTCTGATTTTTGGCGAGCAAGTAATTCTAATTCAATATCCCCTGAAATAATATTTTTTTTGACTTGAGCCAGGTATAACATACTCCTTTTATCTTTACTTACTTAGTCAATAGTAATTGGAATTAATTTCACTGTAAACGCTCTAAACGCTCCTTCAATATTTCTGACTGTTTTTGTGCTTCCGCAAGAGAATCTTTTGCTCCTTGTATCACTTCAGACGGGGCTTTGTTGACAAAACCTGGATTATTGAGACGACCAGTTAAGGATTTAACTTCCTTTTCTAATTTGTTGATATTTTTCTCTATTTTGGCACGCAGAGCCTCAATATCTGCAATACCAGTTAGAGGCATCAAAACTTGAGTTGTAGCAATAACACCAGCAAATGCTCGCGTAGTATCGCTGCTGATGTTGGGTTTAATTGTTAACTGTTCTACTTTGGCTAGATCCTTAATATAAGTTTGACCTGCTTCCAATATTTGGCATTCGCGATCGCTTTCACTCTCTAAAATTACTGGCACTTTTACTCCTGGTTTTACTTCCGCTTCTGCTCTTAGATTGCGAATTGTGCGAATTGTTCCAATGAGAAGGTCAAATTTTTCTTCTAACGACCGATCGATCGCTGTTGTTGTTGCTTCTGGATAAGCCGATCGCGCCAGATATTCATTCTCTTTTTGCGTTAGAGTATGCCAAATTTCTTCGGTAATGTGAGGCATAAAGGGATGAAGTAGTTTGAGAATACCTTCTAAGACGTAAGCAAGAGTTTGCTGTGCCACTAGTTTAGAAATGGAAGTCTCTTCTTGCCACAATCTCGATTTAACTAACTCTATATACCAGTCGCAGAAATCGCCCCAGATAAAATCATAAAGTCCTTTGGCTGCTTCTCCTAAACCGTAGGTATCTAAATAATCTCTGGTTTGTTGCACTACCCTAGCAAAACGGGATAAGATCCAGCGATCGCTCAATTCCAGTTTCTCTATTTCGGGTTCGCCTAACTCCTGGGGTGTTTTTCCATCTAAATTCATCATGACAAACCGCGCAGCATTCCACAGTTTGTTGGCAAAATTTCGCGATGCTTCTACCGACTCTGATTCGTCTTTTTGGCGATCGTACTGAAAGGTAATATCTTGACCCGCACCAGCTACTTCTCTAATTAGGGTATAGCGCAAAGCATCCGTGCCGTATTTGTCTATCATTAATAAGGGATCGATGCCGTTACCCTTCGATTTAGACATCTTTTGACCCTTTTCATCTCGCACCAACCCGTGAATGTATACGTCTTTAAACGGCATCTCACCTGTAAAATGCCCTGCCATCATTGTCATTCTGGCAACCCAGAAGAAAATAATGTCAAAACCCGTAAATAGAGTCGTAGTGGGATAATATTTTTTTAAATCTACAGTTTCTTCTGGCCACCCCATAGTAGAAAAAGGCCACAACCCTGATGAAAACCAAGTATCCAGTACATCTGGATCTCTTTCTAACTTGACATTCTCTCCATATTGTGCTTTTGCTTTTTCTTTGGCTTCTGCTTCGCTGTGGGCGACTACATAGGGGGTATTGTCCTTAATTTCCCCATCGGTTTCGCTAACTACATACCAAGCGGGAATTTGGTGTCCCCACCACAACTGACGGGAAATGCACCAGTCTTTTAATTTAAGCAACCAATCTCGATATACTTTTTTCCAGCGTTCTGGTACGAATCTAGGGGAGTTTTCTTCATCGAGACAGGATAAAGCTTTTTTTGCCAGGGGTTCTATTTTGACAAACCACTGGGTAGATAGAAGAGGTTCGACAGCAACTTTACCGCGATCGCTATAGGGAACAGCGTGGCGATAGTTTTCTATTTTTACCAGAAATCCTTCTTCTTCTAATCGTTTAACAACATTTTGGCGTGCAACGAAACGATCTTCTCCTTCAAATTCTCCTGCATTTTCATTGAGGCTGCCATCTTTGTTCATAAGATTGATAAAAGGCAGTTGGTGACGCTGTCCCATTTCAAAATCGTTAGGATCGTGTGCGGGTGTCACCTTAACGCAACCGGTACCGAATTCTCGATCGACCAATTCGTCAGCGATAATCGGAATTTTTCGCCCCACGATCGGCAAGGTAACAGTTTCGCCTATTAAATGCTTGTAGCGATCGTCGTCGGGGTTAACTGCAACTGCGGTATCTCCCAACATGGTTTCTGGACGAGTGGTTGCTACTTCCACGTAACCGCTACCATTTGTAAGAGGATAGCGAAAATGCCACAAATGCCCGTCTACCTCTTTATTTTCCACCTCTAAAGCGGATACTGCTGACTGAGATGCAGGACACCAATTTACTAGATAATTGCCGCGATATATTAATCCTTCTTCGTGGAGTCGAACAAAGGCTTCTCTTACTGCTCTAGACAAGCCTTCGTCCATAGTAAATCTTTCTCGCGACCAATCTACCGATACTCCCAACCGTCGCAGTTGATTGACAATTTTGCCTCCTGATTCTTGTCTCCACTGCCAAGCGCGATCGAGATATTTTTCTCTTCCCACATCGTAACGGCTTTTACCTTCTTTTTTTAATTGGTTGTCTAAAATCGTACTGACAGCGATACTGGCGTGATCGACTCCTGGCAGCCAAAGGGTATTGCGTCCCGTCATTCGCTGGTAACGAGTCGTGGTATCCATCAAGGACATATTCAAAGCGTGACCTATGTGCAAACTACCCGTAACGTTTGGCGGCGGAATTACGATGGAATAAGGTTCCCCAGGGCGATCGGGATCCGCTTGGAAGACTTGATTTTCTTCCCAGTCTTTTTGCCATTTTGCTTCTGTAGTGGTGGGGTCGTATTTAGTTGGTAGACCAGGTGTGTTTGCTTTCATTAAAAGAAAACCAATTAAGAATCAGGAGTGCATTTTTATTTATCTTCAAATTTTGCCACAGGCTAGCAAATGTGTGGCTCAAATTGTCAAAATGAATTTAAAGATATAGTTAAAGCTTTTTCTGGAATAATAAATAATTATAAGAAACTGTTAAGGATAGAACGATGGTGAAAGCTTCAGAAATTATGACCAAAGACGTAGTCACTATTCGCGGTTCGGCAACAGTGGCTGAAGCCGTTAAAGTGATGAAAGAGAAGAACTTGCGTGCTTTAATTGTAGATCGTCGTAACGATCTAGATGCTTACGGTATTGTTAACGAGATTGACATTATATACAAGGTAGCTGCTTTTGGCACAGATCCAAAACAAGTTAGGGTTTACGAAATTATGACTAAACCCTGCGTAGTAGTCAATCCCGAACTCGAAGCTGAATATGTAGCGCGATTGTTTGCTAACACTGGCATTCGTAGCGCTCCAGTTATAAAAGGAGAATTGCTCGGTATAATATCAGCTAGCGACATTCTTCACAAAAGTAGTTTTGTCGAGCAACCTAAATCAGTTCTGCTCGAAAAAGAAATTCAGCAAGCAAGAGAAAATGCTCGCTCTATCTGTTCTGAAAAAGGAGCAACTTCTCCCGAATGTGCTGCTGCTTGGGATATAGTTGAGGAATTACAAGCAGAAGCCGCACATCAGCGAGCCAAAAAACCAGAAAAAACTTATTTTGAGGAATTCTGCGAAGAAAATCCCGATGCTTCTGAAGCGCGTATGTACGATTCTTAAAGATAACTCTGAAGCAGGGAATAGGGAATAGGGAATAGGGAACAGGGAATAGGGGATACGGGAAATAAACGCTCGTCAGAGAGTTAGAGTGAGTATAAATAGCCTAAAACATAATACTGTTTCCCCCTCTCCCCATCTCCCCCTCTCCCCACACTCCCCACATTCCCAACGAAGAAGGGAGCAAGAAACTATTTTTGTCGTTGTAGAATTACAATATCTTTGCCAATGACGGGACTGCGGGCTAAGAGAGAACCTTTGGCATTGACGAATTCTATATTGCTGAAATTGAATTTTTCTGCTTGATAGAGCATTTTGTTAGCTATTTGGTTTTGGTTAGATGCACTCAAGTTGTACCAGTCATCTTTTAATTCCAAAATTAAACTATTATCGATAAAATTCGGTTTAATCGTCACAATTAAATCTTCAGAGTAATCAGCGATCGCTCTATTTGCTTGTTGGTTAATTGTGGCAAGAAAGTTTTGCTCTGGGGTTGGTTCGGGTGGAGTAGTTGCGATCGCTTCTGTCTTGTTGGACTCAGGAGTATTTGCTATTTGTTTGCTCGAACTGTGAGGTAATAAAAATACGGGTATGGCAATTAATAAAACCACGACTCCTACGAGAATACCTGTCAAAGCAGTATTGGAGAGATTGCCAACTAAAGATGCTGGTAAGATAGAGCGAATTGTTCCCAAAATACCCCCCTGTCCTGAGGATAGTTCGTCATCGTCGATCGCAGAAGTAAATCCTGCTGCGGAAGTACCTGTCTGCCTCTTCGCTTTATTTACCGAAGATGCTATCTTTTCAGTATTAGCTACCAAGTTTTCAAAAGAATCCATTGACATCTGGTAGTCTATGTCTTCTTGTTTCAGTCGATCGACAATTTCTTGAAGCTTTTGAACGATCGCTTCGAGCAACTCTGTAGTTTTAGTCTTAGAAAAGGAAGAACTCTGTTCAATTGACTCAGGAGCCTCAGCATTTTGTTCTAAGTCTGTTTCGACGAGAGAGGCGATCGCCGATGAAAACCCTTCTGATAAAGCACCTTTCTGCCCGTTGGCTTCATCTACCGAAGATGCTATCTTTTCAGTAGTAGCTACTAAGTTTTCAAAAGAAACCATTGACATTTGGTAGTCTATGGGCTCTCTTTTCAGTTTATTGACAGCTTTTTGAAGTTTTTCAATAGTTCCTTGGAGCAGTTCTATAGTTTCAGCCTTAGAAAAAGACGAATTGTCCTGCTGTTGTTCTTCAGACATTCAATTCCTCCTGGCAGCATTTATATATATCTAAGGCATTGTACCGTTAAAACAAGACCGAGAGGAAGTTCGTGCAATAGAGGGAGGTTTGATTATTACACCTCCTTATTAGAATCCCCCGTTTAAAAAACGGGGGAGCAGTCAAATGGAGCAGAAAGTTGAAAAACAAAGGTAATGCTGTTAATGCAATTTAAATGCTTAACAGCTTATTCGCAGCGATCGACTATTTTTAGATTCGACCTCGTAACATTTGAGCCATTTCGTTAGGTGTGGGCGATTTTTCTAGGGCAGTCTCCTCAGTAATACGTCCTTGTTGATAAAGATTAAACAGAGAAAGATTGCTGGTAATCATGCCGTCAAATTCACCTTCTTTCATCAGCTCAAAAATTTCGTCGTTTTTGCCTTGGCGAATATAATCTTTAATTGTTTCAGTATTAATCAGAATGTCGTGATAAGCGGCGCGTTTGCCATCAGTTGTACGGCACAATCCCTGAGAAATGATTGACACGATCGATTCAGACATGGCCATTCGCATTGCGTCTTGTTCTTCAGCACTATACAAACTGAGAATACGCTCTAATGTTTTTACTGCACTATTGGTGTGCAAGGTTCCCATCACTAAGTGACCTGTTTGAGCTGCTTTGAGAGCAGTGTTTACTGTTTCTCTATCCCTCATTTCCCCGATTAGAATCACGTCAGGGTCTTCCCGTAAGGCTGCTTTAAGGGCATTGTCAAATTTACGGGTGTGTATTCCTACTTCTCTTTGTTTAATCAGAGATTTGCGACTTTGGTGAATAAATTCAATTGGGTCTTCAATGGTGATGATATGTTTGGCATGATTTTTGTTAATATAGTCTACCATTGCTGCCATAGTGGTAGATTTACCCGAACCAGTTGGACCTGTTACTAAAATTAGACCTTTGTGTGCGTCAGATATTGCCTTGAAAACTTCTGGCGCTTTTAGCTGTTCGAGGGTCAAGATTTTCAACGGAATTATGCGCATGACTATTGCTGGTCCTCTGAGAGTCTCGAAAATATTGATTCGTACCCTGGCAAAGTCGTATTGAGTTGCTCCGTCAAATTCTAAAGTGGTTTTAAATTTCTGGATTTCTTCTTCTGTTAGTACTTCATACAGCCAGCTATTGAAGGTTCTCGTATCTGTTATGGGGTATTCAGTGAGAATCATTTCGCCGCGATCGCGCATTCGAGGCACTTCATTGACTCCTAGATGAATGTCAGAATTTCCCGCTTTAAAAGCGTCGTAAATCAATTGCTTCAGTGTGGGATGACCTGGTGTTGGTTTAAGTTTCTCAGCAACTTTTAAATTTTTCGGGGATGGTGAGTGAGTTGGCTTAGCAGCCTTAGCACCTGGGGGAGGTGGTGGTGCAACCGCAACTTTTAAATTTTTCGGGGATGGTGAGTGAGTTGGCTTAGCAGTCTTAGCACCTGGGGGGGGTGGTGGTGCAACCGAGGGACGACGAAGTGGACGAGTTGACTCTCTAGTTCGTGCTGCTGTTTCTGGATCTCTGTTAGAGGGTGTCGGCAGTGATTCTGTCATAATTTGGGCGATCGCAACTATATTAATGGTTAATTTTTCAATTTGCTTACCTCTACTCTTCCCAGAACTGGATTTTTCCTTATCAAGTCTTTTTGAGTTTTTCCTTCAAACTGCTTTCGGTAGTTTATGAGACTATTTTTTCTTTTTGTTAAGAAATGTCAAATATTTTTGCATTAATTCCTTTCTTTGAATTTATAATTTAAGGTTATCTCTTAAAAAAAGCCCAAAACTCCGTTCCACATCACACATAATCCTTATCCTGACAAGAAAGTTAAATGTAAACTATCGTAAATATATGTAACTGTATATAAAAAAAGCTTTATTTTTCCAGAAGAGCTTCTTATAGTAGTTTGTAAGGTAACCACCGAACGAACAGATTGTTCAACAAAAAAATTTAAACCTGTTGTCTTAAATAATCATTACTGGAGATAAAGAACGTGCAATTAGCAGATAAAAAAAATTGGGAAAAGAACGACTCTTTTGGCTTTATCAAAAACTTTTTAATCTGGACTTTTACATTAACAGTTAGTTTACTAGTAGTAGGTTTCCCTGTAGGTTTCGTATTAGTAAGTATTGGCGTTCTGATGGTAATTGTACTTCACTCCGTAGTGCCAGCTAGCGCAGTGTTGTTAGTTACAGGCGGTATCGTTGCTCTAAATATTTTAACCGTAATAGTAGGAGCAGCTATATTAACATTTAAAGGAATTAATCCTCGAGAAGTTTCTTGGTTAAGCTGGCTCCACGGCGATGCAGAACCTTCCCATGAGAGCGTATACGCATCTTGCCCTCTAACTTGCGAGCTAGATAAATAAATAACCGAGATAAAGGTTTGTGGTTTGTCGACCCTTATAAAGTTAAATAAATTGGAAAGATAAGGTTGCAGCTCCCCGTCAAAAACGGGGGTTTTCCATATTTATGCTCGGAATTAAGATGGGAAAGTTCGCTGGGAAGATAAATATTCATGACATTATCAAACTTCTCGATTTGCATTACTCTGGGAACCCGTCCTGAAGCAGTAAAGTTAGCTCCAGTAATTGAGCAATTTAGGCGATCGCCAGCATTTAAAACCCACGTAGTCTTGACCGGACAGCATAAAGAAATGGTCGAGCAAGTAATGAAACTATTCGAGTTGAGTGCCGATCGAGACTTAGAAATCATGCAACCCAAGCAAACACTGACAGATATAACCTGTCGCAGTTTGCAGGGACTAGAAAAACTCTACCGAGAAATTCAGCCTAACCTACTCTTGGTTCAAGGAGACACCACCACTGCTTTTGCAGCAGCATTAGCGGCATTTTATCAAAAAATTCCTGTCGGTCACGTAGAAGCGGGTTTGCGCACCAACGATATATTTAATCCTTATCCAGAAGAAGCAAATCGTCGTTTAATTTCTCAAATTACTCGTCTACACTTTGCTCCAACTAAACTAGCGGCAGAAAATTTGAGAAGATCGAGTGTAACAGGAGCAATTCATCACACTGGCAATACAGTAATTGACGCTTTATTAAGCGTAGCAGAGCATCAGCCAGAATGTAACGTGCCTTCGTTAGATTGGAATTCTTATCGAGTCCTCTTAGCAACAGTACATCGACGAGAAAACTGGGGAAAACCACTGCAAGATATTTTGGCCGGATTTCAGCAGATTTTAGCTGAATTTCCCGATACCGCCTTATTATTACCAATGCACCGCAATCCTACTGTAAGAGAACCAATTAAAGCAGCTTTAGGGGAGCATCCGCGAGCTTTTTTAACCGAACCTCTAGATTACGCTCAATTGGTGGGAGCAATTCAGCGTTGCTATCTACTTTTAACTGATTCTGGGGGACTGCAAGAAGAAGCACCCAGTTTGGGTAAACCAGTTTTGGTGTTGCGAGAAACTACTGAAAGACCAGAAGCGATCGAAGCAAGAACGGCTAAACTAATAGGAACTAACCCCGATCGCATTCTCAGTGAAGCAAGGGAATTATTAAATAATGCCGATAGTTATCAAAAGATGGCCACAGCAATTAATCCCTTTGGAGACGGTCGCGCTGCTGAGAGAATTTTAGGAATTGTTAAAGATTATTTGAAACAGTGAGTTAACCTATAGAAAATAAGGGCGATTGCGCGATTGCGCAGCGCCACTCGCTCGGAGCTGCATCTAGAATTGTTCGACAAATTCAGAAACAACACCAACAAATTCATCAGTTGATTCGTAAGGAAGAACATTGCGACCGGAAATAATCTTCCCTTGACCCTCGGCTAAATGCTTTAGGTATAAATCCAATCTTTGTTGTGGTGTTTCAGAAGCACCTGTACCGTCGATACTAGAAGCTTTTTCACCAAAAACGACCAGAGTAGGTTCGGAAATATTGGCGATCGATTCCTTATAATTCTGTCGCCAAAAGCCAGCCAAGAAAGAAAAAACTGCGTAGCGACTCTCAAGATTAACCGCTCCAATTTCAAGGTTATCGAGCCATTCAGCATCCACAGCTTCAGCTTCAGCAAATAGTTGACGTACGGAAAAAGATTCTATAAACTTACGACGGCGTGCGTAGCGATAGAAAAGATCGCCAAGAAGAGAATCAAACAAAAGATTCCAGATTAGTTTTTGTTGTATGGGTTTTACTTGCTGGGTTATTAACTTCCAAGAAGGAGGGCCAGCAAATACGAGTCCTTTGATTAAATTAGGTTGGGAAAGACTTTCTCTGAGCGCGATCGCAACTGGAGGTAATGCTCCTTGCGTCACTACAATTACTGGAGTTTTAACTACATTTTCGAGAAAGTAGTGTAATTGTTGTCCCCAGTCGCTAGGATAATAAGCAGCGCGAGGCATATCGCTATTCCCGCACCCCAACAAATCTGGGTTATAAATGGAGATGGAATTATCCAGCTCTAACCAAGCTTTGATAAAGCGATGCCAAAAACAACCCGACAAACCTACTCCGATCGGATGAATTAGCAGTAATGCTAAATTATCATCTGAAGATTTTTGAGGTGTGTGGACTTCATAAGCACAACGGAAGTTTTTCCAGGTATAAAATTTGGGAGTTGTTTCTAACATAATTTTTATTTTTTACTGGGGATATGCCGATTATATATATCTCAACAGATGAGATAATTTAACGGTTCAGAATTAGAGCGAGAAAGATGAAAGCCATCGTCATCAGAGAATCTGGCGATCCTAGCGTTTTAAAACTTGAGGAGGTGCCAAAACCACAAATAGAAAAACCTACTGAAATTTTAGTAAAACTAAAAGCAGCAGGAGTCAACCCGATCGACACTAAATTACGTCGTCGAGGTACTTTTTATCCAGAGCAAATGCCAGCTATTTTAGGCTGTGATGGCGCTGGGATAGTAGAGGCTGTTGGTGCATCGGTCGCTCGCTTTCAACCAGGGGATGGTGTCTACTTCTGTGCTGGAGGACTGGGTAAGCGAGGAACTGGTAATTACGCTCAGTTTACAGTAATAGAAGAAAAATTTGTTGCCCACAAACCATCTTCTCTTTCCTTTGCGGAAGCTGCTGCTGCACCTTTGGTGTTAATTACTGCTTGGGAATCTTTATACGATCGCGGCAGACTTAAATCGGGACAGAAAGTATTGATTCACGGTGGTGCTGGTGGTGTGGGTCACGTTGCTATTCAATTAGCAAAATTAGAAGGTGCTGAAGTTTGCACTACCGTTAGTTCTCCTGATAAAGCTAGATTAGCACGTAAGTTGGGTGCAGACTACCCTATTGTTTACACAAATACTGATTTTGTGAAAGCTGTTTTAGACTGGACTCAAGGCCAAGGGGTAGATTTAGTTTTCGATACTGTAGGTGGTAAAACTTTCTACGATAGTTGTAACACTGTCAGATTTTATGGAGATATGGTGACTATTCTCGAACCATTACCCGAATTTGGCAATTTGAAAATAGCTCGCCAACGTAACTTGCGTATCAGTCTAGAATTGATGCTAACCCCAGCTCTTAAAGGACTTGTTCCCGCTCAACAACACCAAACAGAGATTCTCAAACAGTGTGCTAGTTGGATAGATGAGGGTAAGCTCAAAATTCACCTCTCTCAAACTTTTCGTCTCAAAGAAGCTGCTGCTGCTCACCAAGCGATCGAAACTGGCTCTACTACTGGCAAAATTGCTTTATTCGTTGATTGAGCAAAATAATTATTAATTTCTAAGATAATTTCTTGCATTGTTTTGTTAAGCAATTAATTCGTCATGTCAGCGCCTAACTTTTTTATCTATCAATATCAGTAAAAATCAAAGTTAGCGAGAGATTAATTTCTAATAAAATTAATCTCCAAATTGACAATAAATGAAGCAAAAAAAACTTATTGCAAATAATTATCAATAATTTGCTGTTCGAGTGGAGAGGTTTGAAGGCGATCGAAGTTGTCACCTCGTCAGCTTGAAATCACAAACAATAGGTACAAAGTAATAATTCAGCAAAATTCAACTTAAATACATTGACTAAGCTTTATAAAATATATATGATTTAAATAAAAAGAAATAGTTAGGTCATATTGAGAGCCCTATTAGTCCGAGCGACATCCCTTAACCATAAATTAATATCTGCAATTATTCTCCGTCTATATAAATCATTATTTTAGCGCTTTTAGAAATTATTTATTGTTGTAATTAGAATTAGCTTTGTTAACTAAAATAATTATTAGAGCGCGAAATTATCCACCATCGAGTAAAACTATATAGTTATAATTATTGAAGAACCATGCATTTAGAATCTACGGTTCAAGAATTAGACCTTTACTACTTTCAAATAGACGTTTCAGAATCAGTAAGCAGAATTACTAGCAGGTTTAAGTTTAATCCAGATCTACCAGGGGTAATTCTAAAAGAGAATAATAAATTTGTGGGGATGATATCTCAGAAAAATTATTGGAAATATATGAGTCTCCCATATAGTTTAGATTTAGCTGCGAAGCGATCGGCAAAATATCTGTGCGAGCTTATTGATATAGAAAATTTAATTGTTTCCAGAAATACATTGATTGTGGAAGCAGTACAAAAATCTTTAGAAAGACCAGCAAAATTATTAGAAGAACCTATTGTTGTCAAATTTTCTCCTCGTACTTATAAATTAGTTGATATACATCAGCTACTAGTTGCTTATGCCAAAATTTATCAATCGGCAACTAAACTGATACATAATATGTATAAAGAACTAGAAGAAAGTAACAAAAAACTAGAGGATGTTTCTAGATTAGATACAATAACTAATTTAGTCAATCGCAGGATATTTGAAGACTTTTTAAAAAAGAATTGGAAAATATCTGTAGATAAGAAGAGAAAAATTCTTATTTATCTAATTATGTTTGAAATAGATTGTTTTAAAGAATACAACGATATCTATGGTTATATAGAAGGAGATAAATGCTTGCGTAAGATAGCAGATATAATTAGTTCATATTTAGCAAATACAGGAGATTTTGCTGCTCGTTATGGAGGATGTAAATTGGCAATAGTTTTATGTAATAAAAGTGGTATTCAAGCTAGTGCCATGGCGCAAAACATACGGGAGGAAATAAAAGAATTAAATTTAGTCAATCCTAGTTCTCAAGGTAAAAACTGCGTAACTGTAAGTTGCGGAATAGCAGGTATGATACCTTCTTTCTCTAATTCCCCCAATACCTTAATCAGAGCAACAGAACAAGCTCTCGATCGAGCCAAGAAACTTGGAGGAAATCGCCAAATAATGTGGAATAACTCTTCTGCAACAACCCATGTAGTCTAAAACACAATTACACTACGAATAGATTGCCCCTTATGCATCAAGTCAAAAGCATCATTAATCTTTTCTAAGGGCATAACTTGAGTAATTAAATCGTCAATATTAATTTTTCCTTCCATATACCAATCTACAATTTTAGGCACGTCAGTGCGTCCTCTCGCACCTCCGAAAGCAGATCCTTGCCAAACTCTTCCCGTTACCAACTGAAAGGGACGGGTGCTAATTTCTTGACCTGCACCTGCAACACCTATAATCGTACAAACTCCCCAACCTTTGTGACAGCATTCTAAAGCTTGACGCATCACATTTACATTGCCGATACACTCAAAACTATATTCTGCACCCCCATCAGTTAACTCCACCAGGTAAGAAACCAAATCCCCTTCTAATTCTTTAGGATTAACAAAATGAGTCATGCCAAATTTTTCTGCTATGGGGCGCTTGGCTGGATTAATATCTACTCCTACAATCTTATCTGCACCTACCATTTTTGCCCCTTGAATGACATTTAAACCGATGCCACCCAAACCAAATACCACCACATTTGCCCCTGGTTCAACTTTAGCGGTAAAAATAACTGCACCGATACCAGTAGTGACACCGCAGCCTATGTAACAAACCTTATCAAACGGAGCATCTTCTCTAATCTTGGCTAAGGCAATCTCAGGCAAAACTGTATAATTAGCAAAGGTTGACGTTCCCATGTAGTGGTGGAGCATCTGACCGTTGAGAGAAAAGCGACTGGTACCGTCGGGCATTAAACCCTTGCCTTGGGTAGAACGAATCGCTTGACAAAGATTAGTTTTTCTGCTTAGACAATATTTGCACTGGCGGCATTCAGGAGTATAAAGAGGAATTACGCGATCGCCTGGTTTGAGGGTTTTGACCCCATCTCCAACTTCAACAACTACTCCAGCACCTTCATGTCCGAGAATTGCAGGAAACAGACCTTCAGGATCCGCACCAGAGAGAGTATAAGCATCGGTATGACAAACACCAGTAGCTTTGATTTCTACCATTACTTCCCCTGTTTTGGGGCCTTCTAATTCTACTGTTTCGATACTGAGTGGTTTTCCCGCTTCAAAGGCGACTGCTGCTTTAACTTTCATCTTTCTCTTCTGGTGGGTGTGTGGAGATACGATCGTAGTAATTCTAGCGCGTTACCAGATAGTAGAGATAACCGAGTACCTTAAATATCTAATTCGGGAGAATATCGCTGTACCCAACCATAAATAGTAGTATGGTCAACTCCTAACCCCTTTCTTCCATATCTCTTCCAGGTGGCGATAACTGAGGGGATATCCAAGATACCTTGCCCTAAGTTTTGCTGCACAAATCTTCAAACCAAATTGTGACGTGAAGCTTGCTTTCTACAATCAAACAATAGCGACCAAGTCGATTCAAATTTTGACAAAAATTTATCCAAGTCTGTTTTTTTTGTTTTGAGAATGAAGGGCCTCTTTTAAATATCTTGTTTTTGAATGCCACTTGAGATTGAGTCCCTGTGAATAGTCGGCGTAGAGATACTTTTTCAGAGAAGTTAATAAATATCATAATTGATTTTTTTCAGCATTGTGATTCCCTACCAAAGATTTATCTGAATTAAATACTTTATTATTATCTTGAAAAAAGAGATTTCATTCCTCAGCAAAACTACTGAAGATGTTTGAGACAATATAAGTAGATTTACAGAAGAGAAGCCTAGAGGTGACAAGAGTCACAAAGAAAATTTAAGACCGATCGCTTTCGTATTATTTTTGAGAATTCAAATAGTTCAAGAGTTCTATTTTGCTTACAGCCTTATTCGACAATGATTACATCGGGTTGACGAATCAGCTCTAAAGTCTCGGCTGCTCTACACCGAGTGACGGTCAATTATCTAAGTTAAGGAATCATTATTAAGTATTTTTGCTGATAAGTATTGGGTGTTTTTTTTAGCAATTTAAATAAATATACTCTCTACATTTAGAAATATATTTGTTAAATTCTTAGTACATTGAAAATTTAACCTATTTAGCAAATATTGATTAATCAAATAATAAAAGAACAATTTAAAATGAGTCGTCCAGCCAGCAATATTGTTAAACAATTAACTTCTCTCATGCAGTGTGACTTTACAGGAACACTAGATATAAAATCAAGCAGCAGTAGACAGTGGAGACTTTTCTTTCGCCTGGGGAGATTAATTTGGGCTGCTAATAACTATCATCCTAATAGATTTTGTCGAAGACATCTAAAGAAATATTGTCCTCAGATAAATCTCAAAAAAATTCAGATTAGAAGTTCAGATGAAATCGAGTGTTATAATTATCAAATTCTCGCCATATTGTCGCAACGAAAACTGGTTAAAATTGAACAAGTTAAAGCACTGATTAAGAGTCAAGTTGAAGATATTATTTTCGATCTAATTCAGCAAGAAATTACAGAAACGCTCTGCTACAAAGTATCTAACCTTTTAAGTGTTCCCGTACATGAGACAGCCTTAAAAACATCTTTTGCTCTAGTCAATGTAGAAGCAGCTTTAGAGTTAGCTCAAAAAAATTGGTTAGCCTGGTGTAAAAATGGTTTGATGTCAGTCAACCCAAATTTAGCACCAATTATCAAAAATCCAGAACGACTGCGACAGGAAGTTTCAGAGATTGTTGACCAGAATTTTAGCGAGTTAATCGATGGTAATAAGACTCTGCGAGATTTAGCATTCGAGACTAAAAGTGATGTTGTGAAAGTTACTTATTCTTTGATTACTTACATCGACAAAGGGTTATTAGAATTAGTTGAAATCTCAGATATAAAACCGCCAATAGAACTAGTAAAACCTCCGGTAAAATTACCATTAATTCCAGTTAGTGTAGATAAACCATTAATTGCTTGTGTTGATGATAGTCCTTCGATCTGTCAAAGTATAGAACAGATTATCACTCAGCATGGTTATCGGTTTATTGGGATTCAGAATTCCTTTAAAGTGACTCTAACTCTTTTGAAGCAAAAACCCGATTTCATCTTTTTAGACCTGCTGATGCCGATAGTTAATGGTTATGAAATTTGTACTCAACTGCGAAGAGTGGCAACTTTTGAAAAGGTGCCGATTGTGATTCTTACGGGTAAAGATGGTTTAGTCGATCGGATGAGAGCTAAATTAGTCGGTTCTAATGACTTTTTATCTAAACCCGTGGAAGCAGAGCAGGTGCTCAAAATGATCGAAAAACATTTAAAATTAGGACAGAGAACGGGAGAAAGGCGATCGAGACAGAAGCAAGTGATTCCCATGTAGTGGAAAATTTTCGATCGCCTCTTTATTAGTACTAATCATAAAGCCAAAAATGAGTGTAAAAAATGCGGATTTCAATTTGTTATAAATAATATAAATTTTCAAATTACAAGGTATAAAACACATCCTCTTACGTATATTTAGATAAGATCTCGCTGAGAATAGATTGAACAATAGTTAGAGCAAACGAACCTAAAATCATACTCATTATTCCCCACCGCAATCTAAACCCTTGTACTAACCAGGCTGCTAGTCCAAAAACGATCGCATTAACAATAAATCCAAACAAACCCAGTGTTAGTAGGTTAACCAATCCTAAAGCATTGAGAACAGGATTTACTAAAGCGTTGAGAATCCCAAAAACTATACCCGCAAAGAATGCTTTTCCAAAACTATCTACTTCAATTCCCAAGGGAACTTTAGAAATAATTACTAAACTGACGGCAGTTACTAAAGCAGTAATTAAAAAGTCAACCATCGCTCGTGTATCCTTACAAGACAAAAGAAAAAAGCTATCTTACAAAATGCTCTCTTAGGCTTATCTTAACCCAATTGGTTAATATCGTTTTCCTCAATAGTTGTTGTATGAGATTCGATCGCGATCGCTAGCATCGTGAAAAAATCAATCTATCCGCCACTAACTGGCGGAATCATCACCACTTCATCGCCATTTTGTAAAGGTGTCTGTGGATCGACAAATTGAAGATTGATACCAAAGCGAGTTAACGTGCGCCATTTTTCTAATTCAGGGCGATCGCTGAGTAATTGTTCTAATACTGCTTTTACTGGTGTCTGTGGCGGAAATTCTAGCTTTAATTCCGGTACGCCATAGGCTTCTTGATAAGCAGCAAATAGTTTAACTGTAATAGTAATTGAAGATTCAGACATAAAAATTAGCTGTGAATAGCGATCGCTCGACAAAAATTAGAGACGTTTAGCTTCACGAAGTCAGAAGTATGAAGTCAGAAGTCAGAAGTTCTACCTCTGCTTGGTGCGCGACCCTTTTTGAAAAAATAGGTAGAAATTATTGAATTATGTTTTTATATTTTCCTCATAAAATGAGGAGGCTTTATACCAACGTGCAGAGCATTACTTCTGACTTCTGACTTCTGATTTCTGACTTCATTGGTAACGTCTCTAGCTCAATTAAACGTTGACTACATTAGTAAAGCGAATTTTAAGATAATCTTCTTCCATTTTTGCTCCTGCGGGGTTCAAAGCAGCTAGTGCTTGAGGTAAAACTAAATTGCGTCTGTGATTGCCAATTCTCACATTTAGTTCGTCACCAGTTTTATTTAATTGAATTTGCTCTTTCTGTATTCCAGGCAGATATAATTCCAAACTGTATTTATTTCCTTCTTGCACTACTCGAATCGTATTTTCTTTGTAATAAACTTGAGAAGGATCTTCATCTTGATAGAGAGTTTCTTTGAGTCTTTCTAAAGCAGCTATACCGCACATTTCCTCGGAGTAGAGAGGAACTTCTTTAACTGGCAAAGGATGGAAATTATCGTAAATTTCTTTTTTGTAGATCTGCTGGTTTTCTTTCCAACGCTGGAAAAAGGGGTCGGTTACTTCTTCTGGAATAATACGATTTGCTACTACTAAATCCGTCGCTACATTGTACAAACTTAAATAGGCATGGGCGCGTAAAGACTCTTTGATCACCATTTTTTCAGGATTGGTAACTAGACGCACCGAGGTTTTTTGATTGTCAGTCAAAACCTTTTCTAACTGTTCAATTTGCTCGTAAAATTCATAGGGAGCGTCCATGACTTCTTTATCTGGGAGGGAGAAACCAGCGATCGGCCTAAAAAGAGGTTCTACAAGGGGTCTGAGAGCAACGGACATCCCCTGTAAAGGCTTGTAAAACCTTCTCATATACCAGCCACCTACTTCGGGAATGCTCAACAGTCGCAAAGCAGTTCCAGTGGGAGCTGAATCGATAATCAAAACTTCAAAATCCCCTTCATCGTAGTGGCGTTTCATCCGCACTAAGCCGAAGATTTCGTCCATACCAGGTAAAATAGCCAATTCTTCAGCTTGAACGCCATCTAGTCCCCGTGCTTGCAAAACTTGTGTAATATAGCGTTTAACAGCACCCCAGTTACCTTCTAATTCCATTAGTGCATCTAATTCTGCACCCCAAAGGTTGGGACGTACCTTTTTAGGTTCGTGTCCCAATTCTAAATCGAAACTATCCGCTAAAGAGTGAGCAGGATCGGTACTGAGTACTAGGGTTTTATAACCGAGTTCGGCACAACGAAGACCAGTAGCAGCAGCAACAGAGGTTTTACCTACTCCTCCTTTGCCAGTCATAAGGATTACGCGCATGTGTGTGAGGGATCGAGTGTTTTTCAGAAATTTTACATTACGTATCCTTATTATCTCCATTAATTTCCCTGTTGGGGGGAAAGATATTTTGTTTGAGAAGGTCAAAGCGGGAAATGTGCCAGTAGTCGATATGAGAAATAATTAATTCGTCTCGGTTAACTTTTAATTCGCTTCTACCAGGGATAGCAAGGCGAGGTTTCCACGGTAAGGGAGAATTCATGTTTAAAGTCCACTCCGTGTGAATTATGTCTAAATCGCGACGAATCTCGTGAAGGTCTAATTTAATATCTTGAAACCAAGTGGCGATGAGATTTATATTCTGCTTGTAGCGATCGACTCCCCGAAATTCGTTTAAAGGATCTTTGAAATAGACATCTTCAATGTATATACTATAAGTTTGATCGTTAGGAAAACGCTGATAATCTTGTTTGATAATTTCTATTATTTCCATACTTTTTGTTGTTATACTTAGTATTAATTTAGCAACTTATTATTTATTTCAGAGTATGAAACTAATATTTGTCTATAATGCCGATAGCGGTTTTATTAACACTCTTATAGATATAGGACATAAAGCAATTAGCCCTCAGACTTATCAATGCAATCTGTGCGATCTGACTTTTGGGTTACTTAAGGAACGCAAACAGTGGAAGAAATTTAGAGAACAATCAAAGACAGAGATGGAGTTTTTGCACAGAGATGAATTTGAAGAAAAATACGGACAAAAATTTGAGTATCCATTGATTCTCAAAGAGGACAAAGATCTTAGTGTCATGATTTCTAAGGTACAATTAAACGAGATTAAAACACTAGATAAGTTGATTTCTAAAGTTAATTCTTTGGTTGAATGAGTTAATCTTAATTTGTCATCATCGATCGAGGAAGAGGACAACTAACTATTTAATGTATAGCTTCCAAATTGAAAGCGAACTAAACGCTAGTAGCGATCGAGTAGCCGAACAGTGCTTGACAATGAATGGTGTCAACTATGAGTTACTACCAATTGCTAAAATGACTGTTGCAAGAGAGTGGAAACTCAAGCCACTTACTGATTGGCCTGTGAATGATTATATTTGTTATAGCCTTATATTATTGTTTGGATTTTTGCCAGTAGATGTTCATAGATTTAAATTTTTATCTATAAGTGAAACTGGATTTTGCGAAGCCTCTACATCTCTTACTCACAAACTTTGGAATCATAAAAGAGAAATTGTAGCAGTAGGAGATAAAACTAAAATTATAGACAAAATAAACTACGTACCAAGAATTAATGTAATTGGTAACTTATTAAAACCAATTTACAAGTTTATTTTCGAGCGCCGACATAAACGTTTACTAGCTAAGTTTGGAAAGTAAATTGAAACACCAAAATCAATAAGTATAGAACTCAAAAAAGGTTTCTAAAGGTGTATCTATCTGAAGAATTCCTTTAGATAAATCAAAACTTTCTAAGTGCCAATTTAAAAAACCTCTAGAGAGACCCAGAAAAATAATTTCAAGTTGTAGCGTATTATTAAAACTTCTATATCGATCGCATTTCAGGACTTATTACCTATTACCTTCTCAAGATTAGACAACCAAGCTAATAAATCGTCGGCTAGTCCATCACCCCCCTCTCCCACAATTTACTTAGCCCAAGTATCGTGCCATTTAACTAGCAATTCTCATTTTAAGATTTCATGAGATTAAAACCCTTGTACCAAGAGGGGTTGATAATTCTTAACAATTATGGGGGTCGCTGAAATAGCACAAACTCGTTTCAAAATGAGAATTGCTGGAATGCAACACTAGATTTTCACATGAAAAATTGTTAAATTTTTAGAAAGATTCTTAGGATAGAGGCGGAACCCCAAACGTAAGGAAATTGTTTCCATATCGTACCTAAGACAAGATTGGCAAAGTGAAGACGAGATTTAGAAAGGATATGTTCCCCTGTTAAGATTTTTCTAACAAAAGTTAAAAAAATCCCCTAACTCATGACGAGTGAAATTTTTCTGGGATCAACCAGAGAGATGAAAGCAATCAACAGTCACCCATTATCAGTTATTAAGGTAATTCCAAGGGATTTAGACCCCAAGAAAAACCTTCCACTGACTGTGTTGATTTAGGCGATTGTGCGGGAAGACTTACTGCCGGCTATGTTGTCTTAATGCTTTAATATTCAACTAATTTTTTTTAAAAAATAGGAATGGCTATGAGTTCAATTTTTTTTCCAGCTATTTTAGACCCTTGTCTTTTTGAGATTGTGGACAAATTAAAAGTCGAAGCTATTGCTAGAAAAGCATTAAGAGAAAGTTGTCCTACTTACTTAATTTTTCTTAAGCTTTTAGAACAACCTTATTTTCTCAAAAAAACTCGTGATTTGGGCAGAAAAATGACCCTTAAGCTAATATCTGAACTTCTAGAAGAAGCTCTTGAAAAAGAGCATTTTGCTAAGCTCTCTTAATTATCCTAATGCTCTAGAATACTGATTCAGTAATCCCAAAAGCTACTTTTCCAGACATAAAGTCAACGAAATCTCGCATGTTGAGAAACAGCGAAACCTTTGAGTTGGACTTGATTCTGATTACTGAATCGGTGTTCTAGTTAGTGTTGCGCTTCTTACCTTTTTGACTTTTGACTTCTCTCTCAATTCCCTAATCTGGTTCTACTTCTGACCACAGACGTTGTAATTGATATTGCCATGCAGCTATAAACTTATCTCTTTCTTCGGGGACTTGCTCTAAACCTCCAAGCATTCCTTCTCGATAGAGACGTTCTATACTTTTGAGAGTGACTTCTAAGCTTTGCTTTTGTGATTTTGCTGCTTTAATAATTTCTCGAATACGCCCTTCTATGATGCTATTGAAAAATTCAGAAAGACCTTTGTCCCGCAAAGAAACCGCAGAGGCGATCGCGCTTTTGAAGTCCGAATCGGTTAAAGTTTCAATAGTGTGGCAATAAACTGCCCATAATACTCCCTGATTCGATGCATAGCGAAGTTGTTGGGTCGATTCAAAATTAGCTTCGAGAATTTGTTGTAAAAAAGGTTGGGCATCTTTGGTTGGCACGATCGGAACTAACAGACGCAACCAAGAAGCATCTTGAGAAAGAATGACTAATAATCGCAGTCGATCGGTACTGACTTGCCAACAATCGAAACTTTTACGCTCGACAGCATTATCGCCGAATATGTCGGTAAGAATAGTAGTAATTTCTTCTGGTTTCATCTATTTGGTTTATTTGGGCATTCATTGACTTTTTATACTAGCTCCTCAACGCCACAATTGGATCTAAACGAGCAGCATTGCGGGCAGGAAATATACCAAATCCCAAACCAATGGCTCCAGATACCCCAACTGCCAAAATAATAGCTGTTGGAGTGATAACGGCTTCTAGAGGGCTGAATAGAGTGAGAATTAAGGTACCACTCAATCCCAGTAAAATCCCGAAGCTTCCCCCCACTAAAGAGAGTATTACTGCTTCAGTTGTAAATTGGATCGTGATATCTGTTTGATTTGCCCCGATCGCCTTGCGCAATCCAATTTCGCGAGTACGCTCGACTACAGATACTAACATAATATTCATGATTCCGATGCCCCCAACTAACAAAGAAATCCCTGATGTTGCGGCGAGCAAAATTACCAGCATTCCCGTAACGCTATTAGCAGTGCGCAATAAGTCTTGTTGAGAGCGAACGGTAAAATCATTTTCTCCTTTTTGAATGTTGTGGCGCAAGCGTAACAAATTAGTAATCTGATATTGAGCAGCGCTAGTACTTTCAGGCGATCGGGCTGAAATGGCAATAGTTTGGACTGTGGGACTAGTACGAGAATTATCTTGACCTGTGAGTTGGTTTGCCATTATTGCAATTGAAATGAAAACGACCTCATCTTGATTAATTCCCAGAGAAGAGCCTTTTTCTTCCATCACCCCAATTACCCGAAAGCTCAAATTGCCAATACGGATTTTCTCTCCAATAGGGTCTCGACTGCCAAATAAAGTTTGGGCGCTTGCGCTACCCAAAAGAGCAACTTTTTGCTCCATCTCCAACTGGCTAAAAAAATGCCCTCTAGCTACTCCAGCATTGCGAACAATAGGATACTCAGGAGTAGTACCAACTACATTAACTTGAGTGTCTCGATCGGCCCAAGTAACGCGAAAACGCTGGGTCTTTTCTGGGGCAACATTAGCAACTGCTGGAACTTGAGAAGCGATCGCCTCCGCATCTGCTAAAACCAAAGTATGGGCAGGTGCTGTTTGCGATCGGGGTCCACCCCGATCGACTCCTGGAACCACAAACAAGAGATTAGTTCCCAAAGATTCAAACTGCTGACTGACGAACTTTTGGGCTCCTTGTCCCACGGAAATCATGGCAATTACTGACCCATTGCCAATAATAATACCCAACATGGTCAGACAACTGCGCATTTTATTAGCGGCCAAGGTTCGCGCCGCCATATTGAGGTTTTCTAGAAAATATCTACTCATTCTGCAATCCCTTCAGGAAAATCAATAAATACTCGCTCTTTTGCTGTTAGACCTTGGATAATTTGGGTCTTACCTTCCTGAGTAACGCCAACTGTAACAGGTTGGAATTTTGCCCGACCTCCTTCGTCTGCTACTAACACTCCCATACGATTGTTGCGGGTAGTAATGGCTACTGTGGGCACCATTAGAGCATCAGTTACAGACTTACCTATGAAAATCGCGTCCGCATTCATCCCAGATAGCAACTCGGATTTTCCTGTTATTAATTCCACCCGTATTTGAAACGAAGTTACATTGTTCTCTACTACTGCTTCTGGGGCAATCTGGCGCACCCTTCCTTCAAAAGCGCGATCGGGATAGGAATCTGCCACAATTTCTACTCGTTGCCCCAGTTTAATCCGAGATATATTTGCTTCTGGTACTTCTGCTAAGATTTCTAGACCTTTTGTCAGAGTTAAAATCGAACTCGAAGTTGCCGAGGCTGTTGCAGAAGCAGAAGTAGTAGGGGTAACGATCGCTCCCACACTGGCATATTTTTGAGTGACTATACCGTCAAAAGGTGCCCTAATTACAGTTCCATCCAATTGTGCTTCGATCTGCTGAATTTGGGCGCGATATGACCGTACTCGTGCTGCTGCTTGCTGAACGTCTTCTTTTCGATACCCACTCTTAAGTTCCTGTAATTTTTGCTCTGCTTCGAGCAAACCAGCGCGAGTAGTTTCGTCTTCGCTAATTACTTCATCCAATTTATCTCTCGCTTCTGCTCCTTGTTCGACTAAATAGCGGTAGCGATCGACTCGTTTAGCAGTTAAAGTCACTTTCGATCTAGCGCTAGTAACCTGTGCTTTCGCTCGTTCTATCTCTTCGCTGCGGTTTCCCGATCGCAATTTGCTATGCTCAGCTCTAGCTTCAGCTAATTGTGCCTTAGCCTGAGCTAATCTAGCTTCTAGCTCCGTAGAGCGCATTCGAGCCAGAATTTGACCAGTTTTAACCCGATCGCCTCGATCGACATAAAGAGCTACTAAGCGTCCGGATAACTCTGGGCTAATATTGACAGTTTCGATCGGCACCACAGTTCCGCTCGCTTCAACTCTAATAGTTAGTGTTTTACTTTCTACTGCCACTGTTAAATCCTTTACAGTGGTTCTAATAGCAGTGCGTTGTCGAATTCTCAAGAACGTCCCCGTGCCAATCAATCCGACGATCGTTACCACTAAAAGTATCCGCAAAGAATCGATTTTAAAACTTTTCTGAACTATCTCCATATCTCTTTGTTTCGAGCAAAAAATTTGCATATAAAAATCCCCCTCCCCATCGTGAGTGTGGGGGGTGTGGGAGGACAATTTATTTTCAAGTTCAACTCCCCTCTCTTCCCCCTCTCCCCCTGCTCCCCCTGCTCCCCCTGCTCCCCTACTTACCATCTGCGTCCTCGTCTCGATCGCATTTGCTGACGAAGCTGTTGGCGCTGTTCCTCAGTCAGAATATTTTGTACCTTCTGTCTGTGAGACTGCATAATAGAAAGCGCTTTAGACTTTTGGCTGGGTGAAAAATCTATCGATCGCACTGCTTGTTGTATAGATTTACCAGAGGCGATCGAACTTTGAAATGTTTCTCTTTGTGCTGGGGTGAGAATTGTCTGCATTTGAGAGCGAGTTTCCCGTCCTATTTGTTGCAACTGAGCTTGTTGCTCTGAGGTTAGATTTAGGTTGGATAAAGCGTCTTGATATCTTTGCCGAAATTGTTGGCGATTTGACTGAGCGTTAGCTGCGATCGGCGCAGTTAAAACAGTTATAGTAGCTATACTAAGTATTACAGAAAAGAATTTAAGTTTCATAATGCTTTTTTTTAGTGTGAATATCTCTCACTAGAAGACTTTGTCTTTTACACTCGATATTAGAGGACAAAACCATCGAAGCACATGAGGCTCAACTCCTAAATTTATATAGGACTCAAGTCCTATTAATTAGTTATAAATTTTATTGATAATCTTAAAAGGGAAAAGGGAAGAGGGAACAGGGAACAGGGAAGAAACAACAGAAAATAGACTTTTCCCTTAATGAATTAAATTTTACTGTTTCCCGTTCCCCGTTCCCTCTTCCCTCCAGCCGGAGGCTGGGTAAAAAATAACTAGACAAAAAAGAATTTGCTTTATCGATTAGTCGTCAAACAAGATTCCAACGGACAAATTGTTTTGACACCAGAGCAACAACACTATCTCAAAAAAGTATTGCGAATGGGGTCAGGAGATCGCTTCATCGCACTCGACGGACGAGGAAAATCCTGGATAGCTCGAATAAAAGGAACTTCAGCTGAAATTGTCGAGCCACTGAATCTATCAACTGAATTGCCAATAACAGCCACGTTGGTAATAGCTTTACCAAAAGGAAATGCTTTTGACGAAGTAGTGCGCTGCACCACAGAATTGGGAGTAACAACAATAGTGCCAGTAATAAGCGATCGCACCATTATTAAACCCAGTCCCCACAAATTAGAACGCTGGCGCAGAATTGCTACTGAAGCCGCAGAACAATCAGAACGTCAGATTGTTCCTAATATTACCGAGCCTGTGAAATTTGTAACAGCTTTAGCAGATCTAGTCAATTTAGAAACAGATTGTTATATTTGTGTTGCTCGGAGCGATGGCAAAAGTTTATTCGATTGTTTGCAAAATAAACAAGCAAGGAATACAGTCATTGCTACTGGGCCCGAAGGTGGCTTTTCTCCAAAAGAGATAGAAACAGCAAAGGCTGCTGGTTTCCAGGCTGTTTCACTGGGTCGTCGTATCCTGCGAGCTGTGACTGCACCAATTGCTGCTCTATCCCTTTTAGCTGCAATAGCTCAAACAAATAACCAGAATTCATAACTTAAAGCAGCAAAAGGTACTTTTACAAGAGGTCTGATAATGATAGAGCAAATTGAGAGGGCGATCGAGCGCCAAGATTACCCAGGTGCAACCTCATTGCTACAAAAATTAATGCAGCAAGAACCAGAAAACCCCTGGAGCGATTATTATGTAGCGCGGCTGCAAGAAGCTAATGGGGAATTACAAACTGCGATAGAAAGCTATCGTCTATTACTTCGTGTCGCTCTCAATCCGACTATTACTTCTAAAGCCAGACAAAGAATCGATCGCATAACAAAAATTAAGCAACAACAACGAGAAAAAGCACTTGCTAATTCTTTAGCCGAACCAGGTAATAGCGAAATAGGAGTGTTAATTTTAGAGAAGATTTCTCCTGAATTAAAACAAACCGCTGCACAAAAATTCGCGAAAATTATGAGTATAGATCCTTATAATGCTCGCTTGCAATTGCCCAGTCGCAGTTGGCGTTTATATCGTACTGGAAAGCTAGGGGAATTAAAATTTTACAGTTCGTCTCTAAAAAAAGCAGAAATTCCCTGTTTTTACGCTTCTCTTGCCGAAATAGATCGACTTAAAATTTATCAAGTAAATTATTTTGAGTCAACTATTCCCAAAGTCACCGTTGTCTGTTATGGTAGACGCGGACAACAGAATAAATTAATCTTTGATTGGCAAGAAGTAGCTCAACAAGTAGAAGGGTTACTACCTGTTTTTGATGCATCTTTGCACTCAGATGTCAGGGGAAAAATTTATCGCAAAAGTGAAACTATAGATTATGTGCAACTTCGCGACCTGCATTTACCAGGAAAGAAAATTATTCTCCGCTTGTGCGATCGAAACTACCAGTTTAAAAAAGGAATAAGTTTTGCTAAGAAATCTTCGATCGAGCCAGCAACAACCAGAATCAATTGGAATAACTTAAATAAGTTTTTGCAGCAAAACTTATCTGAGATTCCTATTCAGTCAGATTTTACTCCTTTTGCCGAAACAGCAATAGATTTTGAGGAAATACTCCGCCGAATCGAACCTAATATCAATTTACTTCGTCGAGAAGATAGTTTTTGGGATGCTGCTTTTGAACTTTATAGCGGTTTGATTTTTCTCAGAAATTTTCAGCTACACTAACCAGTACTTTGATAGAATATTTGATGAATGTTGTCACATAAATTTGCCAATTAATTGTGCTGTAGACATCATTGCCAAGAAAAGAATATCTGATAAAATCGTATTTGTTGTAGAAATCTATAATGACTGCGAAAGTAAAGGGAAAGAAGAAAAATTCGCCTTTTTCAAAAAGTCAGAAGTCAGAAGTCAGAAGTCAGAAGTATTTTTTTAGTTGGGGATTATAACCGCTAACTAAAAATATGCCGCTAAACATAATTAAGCTATGGGGTCTTAAACCCACAGCTCGAACCAAAAAATAAAATGTCTAAAGTCAAAAGTTAAAAATATTTAACTTCTGACTTCTGACTTCACACTTCTGACTTCGAGCGAGAGTAATTATAATAGCTATCTATTAAGTAAAATTAATGCTTGCGAGGAGGCAAAAAATGAAACTTTCACTACCAGTAAAATTACTTGCTTTAGCTACTACAGCACTAGCTAGCATGCTCGTTTGTAGTCGAGTCGAAGCCTCAGTTTTTGGCGAAGAAAACGTAGACGAAAATCAAATTATTGCTGTGGCTGCACCTTATGGTTACGATCAATACAATTTACTGGTCATAGAACAAATTCCCGATGGAGAACAATGTTGGAGTGAAAGTGGAAGCAACCCAGTTATGGTCGAACCACTACTAGTAAATTTTGATTTCACCGGACATTGTCGTCGCAGCGTTGATAGCAACGGTTACTCCGTTCGTATCGACGGTCAAGATTACAGTTCGAATTATCTTCTAAGAATTATCAAAAAGGATGGGGAACTACATCTAGTTGGCAGCTCTCGCAACCCCAGTCAACCAGATATTATTATTGGGGAGACCAACGGCTTGGAAAAAGGTTTTATGGAGATTGTTCTCAACCCTGGTTGGCATTTCAGCAAAAGAACCTTTGACGGAAGAACCCTAGGTCACGTTTACTTTAGTGGGAATTCTCAAGCGATCGGTATTTCACAAGATTCCACTCATGTCAACTCCGATCGAACCGATAATTCCTTCGATAGTTCCTCTGAAAACGCCATTGAGATACCAGTTGAACCTCCCGCAGATAATTCCCTTAATAACTCCTCCGAAAGTTTGATTTACACTCCTCCGACTTATCAAATGCCTCGGTAGAAGAGGCAGGGGAGCAGGGGGAGCAGGGGAGCAGGGGAGCAGGGGGAGATGGGGGAGATGGGGGAGAAATAAATAGCAAATAGCTAACAGCCAACAGCAAGACCAGGGAGAAAATTAAGATATTCCAGAAATATCAGTAATAACACAGAGGCGATCGGACACTAAAAGGGACTACTGACAAACAGAGCGTACAGCCGCCCAAAAAGATCTCAAGGTTTCTAATAACTATGGCAAAGGTTCTCGTATCCGATCCTATAGACAAAGCAGGAATTGAAATTCTCTCCCAAGTTGCTCAAGTTGACGAAAAAACAAAGCTTCCTATTGAGGAACTGATCGCAATTATTCCTGAATACGATGCTTTAATGGTTCGTTCTGGTACTAAAGTAACCCAAGAAGTTATCGAAGCTGCTAGTCAACTGAAAATAATCGGACGTGCAGGGGTAGGAGTAGATAATATTGACGTAAGCGCGGCAACTCGTAAAGGAATTGTGGTAGTTAATTCCCCTGAAGGTAACACAATTGCCGCAGCAGAACACGCTTTAGCGATGATGCTCTCTTTGTCCCGTCACATACCCGATGCGAACCATTCGCTTAAAAACAAGCAATGGGATCGCAAGCGCTTCATGGGTTCAGAAGTTTATAAGAAAACTTTGGGCTTGGTGGGTTTAGGCAAAATAGGCTCTCACGTAGCTAAAGTAGCCCGAACTATGGGGATGAAAATACTTGCTTACGATCCATTTATCTCCAAAGAACGCGCCGAACAATTGGGTTGTTCCCTGGTAGATTTAGATTTACTCTTTAGTGAAGCTGATTACATCTCTCTTCACGTTCCTAAAACTCCAGAAACCACTCACATAATTAATGCTGATGCGTTAGCAAAAATGAAACCCACCGCTAGGATTATAAACTGCGCTCGCGGCGGTATTGTAGACGAAGACGCATTAGCAGAAGCTTTAGAAGAAGGAAAAATTGGGGGTGCGGCTTTAGACGTGTTTGAGAGCGAACCCTTAGCAGAATCGAAATTGCGGGAATTAGGTTCTAATGTCATTCTCACCCCTCATTTGGGAGCATCCACCGCAGAAGCTCAAGTCAATGTAGCAATTGACGTAGCAGAGCAAATTCGGGACGTATTATTAGGACTCCCTGCTCGATCGGCGGTAAATATCCCAGGATTGAACCCCGATGTCATGGAGAAACTCAGACCCTATTTACAACTAGCTGAAACCCTAGGTAATTTAGTCGGTCAACTAGCAGGGGGAAGGATAGATTTGCTAGAAGTGCGACTGCAAGGAGAATTAGCCAATATTGACGGTCAGCCGATCGTGGTAGCTTCCCTCAAAGGACTCCTCTCTCCAGCTTTACGGGAGCGGGTTAATTACGTTAATGCCTGTATAGAGGCAAAAGAAAGAGGAATTCGCGTGATTGAAACCAAAGATGCCTCAATTCGCGATTATTCTGGCTCTCTTCATCTAGAAGCGCGAGGTTCGATGGGCAAACATTCCGTAAGCGGATCTTTGCTTTCTGACGGAGAAATTCGCATCACAAATCTCGACGATTTTCCCATTAACGTACCCCCCAGCAACTATATGTTATTCACCCTTCACCGAGATATGCCTGGAATTATCGGTAAAATAGGCTCTCTGTTGGGTAGTTTTAATGTAAACATAGCCAGCATGCAGGTAGGAAGGAAGATTGTTCGAGGTGAAGCGGTAATGGTACTGAGTTTAGACGACCCTCTACCAGAAGGAATTCTCTCAGAAATTACTAAAGTCTCTGGTATTAGAGACGCATATACGGTCAAACTGTAATAAAGTAAATCTAATGACCGCTTTTGCACGATAAAAAAACCATTGACCTCATATGTCAGATAGCTGGTGGGAAATGAGAATCTTCTGCGATAGCTTCCAAGAAGAGTCAATTTATTGGCGACTAGAAACTTGGGGTAGTCGAGGAACAGCTACGGAGGTCAAAGGCAAAAATTGTCTAATACGGGCCTATATTCCTGAAGCTGAGGCTCAATTATCCAAATTTAAAGAGATCGATCGAGCATTGCATCTAGATGCGGTGGAACTCGAACTCGATCCTCCCGAGATCCTCTGGAAGTTAATAGAAGAAGAAGATTGGGCAAGTAGTTGGAAGCAATATTGGGAACCGACAGAAATTGGCGATCGCTTCCTAATTTACCCTGGTTGGTTGAGCGTACCAAAAAACTTAGAGCGCTCGATTTTGCTTCTCGATCCTGGTGCTGCTTTCGGGACTGGAACTCATCCTACTACCCAGTTGTGTATCGAATCTCTAGAAATGCGCTTGGGATTTTCTCAAACTAACAAAGATGTTTTAGTGGATGTGGGTTGCGGCTCTGGGATTCTCTCGGTCGCTGCGCTTTTACTGGGAGCCAAACACGTCTATTCTTTAGATGTGGATCCCCTTGCTGTTAGCTCTGCTGCCGAAAATCGGGGTCTAAATTCCATTAATCCCGAAAAAATGACAATTATAGAAGGAACTTTAGAAGATTTAACAGAACTAAAACAACAAAAAGTAGACGGTATTATCTGCAATATACTCGCAGAACCGATCGTCGAAATGATTCCTCAGTTTAACGCGATCGCCAATGCCAATACTTGGGGTGTCCTCAGCGGAATTTTGTTAGATAAGGCAAAAAGAGTTGCTGATGCTCTCGAAAGCAATGGCTGGATAGTTGCCACCCTCTGGAAGCGAGGAGAATGGTGTTGTTTAAATATTCGGCGAGCGGACAAACCGATCGCCAAAAATCAAAAATCAATTTAAATTTGTTAAATTAACTCGTTCTTCTCGATATAGTCTATCGCTTCTGGCTAGGCGCTGCGCTCGCCGCTACGCGGATCTCTTCGAGATCGCTGCCGAATTCAACAAAAATCAAGCAGGATTCTCCCTCTAAATTTTTAGTTAATTAAAGCTGCTAAGGGCGATAATGTTGGAATAGCGATGGAAAATCTAGAAGGTATTCGCAAAAGAAGCAAAAGAAACAATAAGACTATGCGAACTTGGCTAAATAGCTGGGCATTCTATCAACTTCGAGAGCAAGTTAACTATAAAGCTACTATCGCAGGAGTAAGAGTAGAATTTGTTAACCCAGCATATTCTAGCCAAGTTTGTAGCAACTGTTTGCACATCCATCCAGAGAAAGGAAAAAGCTATCGAAACGGGAAACGTTTTGATTGCGGTCATTGTGGCGCTTCCTTGGATGCAGATGTGAACGGAGCGCGTAACATTGCTAGTCTTGGGGCTGTTATAAACCAGCCTAAAAACTCGAAGCTCAGATGCTCACTAACAGCATTTGAAGGACAGGGTTAAAACCCCTTCCATGCTCGTCATGGGAGGGGTAGTTTATTGACAGCAAAAAGGGAGATTTATAAGTTGTCACATTCCCCTGCGCTTATGGCGAGGGGATTCTTCGATCCCCAACTATTAGGCGGCAAGGCTTAAAACGATTATTTTTGGTACAATCCCCCACAGACACAATAAATATCGCAGGAGTAAAATTACAGGAATAAATGAGCCAATCGTCAAATTTTTCTATCGTACCGCCTATTTCGCGACGAACAGCCTTAAAATTACTCGGTGTGGGGGCAGTAGGCGGATTAGTCGGATATTCCCGTATTTCCAAACCTCAACCAGTTGTGTTTCAAGAAGATACCCTCGATTTACCTACTCAACTCAACGCTCGAAAGACAGTAGTGGTAGTAGGGGCTGGTTTAGCTGGGTTGGCCTGTGCCTATGAATTAAGTCAAAGGGGTTTTGCCGTCACCCTATTAGAGCGATCGCCCAACCTGGGGGGCAAAATCGCTAATTGGAAAATCCAGGTAGGTGAAGACGCATTTATGATGGAACACGGTTTCCACGGCTTCTTCCCTCAGTATTACAACCTCAAAAGCTTAGTAAAAGAACTAGATATTGTTGACAATTTTAAATCTTTAAAGTTCTATTCTCTAGTTTTCAGGGACGGTAGATACGATCCAGAAGTATTTCGTCCCACTCATTCGGCTTTTCCTTGGAATATAGTTGACTTGGCGATCGCTTCTCCTAATAGATTTAGTTGGGGAATCAACCTAACTAAAGTTTCTCACTGGAAAGTTTTTCACGCTATTACCAGTTTTCAGATTCCTAGAAGTTTTAACCGTCTCGACGATATTTCGGTAGCTGATTGGGTAGGAAACGATTTTCCCCAAGGACTCTACGACCTCTATTTTCTGCCCTTTGCAAAATCTAGTCTCAACGCTCCGGACGTACTCAGTACTGGTGAATTATTACAGTTTTTTCACTTCTACTTCTTTGGCAACCCAGAAGGATTAGCTTTTAATGGCACTGTAGACGATATGGGAACTAGCTTAGTCCAACCCATAGCTAGAGCAATTGAGAGAAATGGGGGTCGAGTTATTACTGAAGCTTCAGTAAGTAATATCGTGCTCGATCGAGATGGAATTCAATCCCTTACCTATCAGCAAGGTAGCGATCGAACTGAAGTCCCATTCACGGTCGATCGCAACTTGTTACTCAGCGACGAAGAACAAGAATATTACGGTGCTGGCGATCGGGTATTTTATTCTTCTGCAGAAAGTAATGAGGCTACTTCTCTCACTTGTACTCATCAAGGCTGTACGGTAGGAAGACAAGACGATGGCACATTCCTCTGTCCCTGTCACGGAACATTGTACGATCGCGACGGTAAAGTAATTAAAGGCCCAGCTAAAAGAGATTTACCCCACTATAAAATTACTCAGCGTACTGAAGACCGAGTGCAGTTAGTAGCCGATCGACCTTCTCAACCAACAAACCTCGAAAAAATTGAAGCAGACTACTACGTTATCGCCACTGACGTACCTGGTGCTAAACACTTATTCGAGTTAATGAATGGGGAAGTAAATCAAAAAGTCAAGACACAGATAGAAAAATTACCACTTGCCGATCCTTTTGCTGTGGCCCGCTTTTGGTTCGATCGCGATTTTGAATGGGAACACAGCGACTTTACTTCTCTGTCTGGCTACTCTCTCACCGACAGTATCACCCTCTATCATAAAATTCAAACACAATTTATCGAGTGGTCCCAGCGTACTGGGGGTAGTGTCGTCGAATTACACGCCTACTGTTACAAAGAAAAAGAATTTCCTACTCAAAAAGCGCTATTGACTACTTTCGAGCAAGAACTATATGAAATTGTTCCAGAATTAGCAAACGCTAAGATTTTACATAAAGAATTAGTCAACCAGAAGAATTTTTCTGGTTATCCTCCTGGTAGTTATAGCGATCGACCAGAAACTAATTCCGAAATCTCTAATTTAGTTTTTGCTGGAGACTGGGTTAAAATGCCTTTTCCTTGCGGTTTGATGGAAAGAGCTGTTAGTAGTGGAATGCTTGCGGCAAATTCTATTTTGCATAGAGAAGGCTTGCAAAGAAGGAAGCTTTTATCAGTTATGCCTGAAGGAGTTTTAAAAATTTAGCAACTAGATATACGCATTTACACTCCCACGTCTGACTCGATCGCTTTTGACGTGGGACGATCGTTTTTAGGGTAAGATTAGATGGTATTTTTTTAAGGGGAACAGGGAATAGGGAATAGGGAACAGTGAATTGTTTAGAGGAGGATTTAGACCTCCCCCTTTCCCTATTCCGTCTTAAAAAACGAGGCTTCAAACCAAGGTATAAGGGAAAAGGTATTTTCTGTTCCCCGTTCCCTGTTCCCTCTTCCCTTCGAGGCTTTCACCGAGGTCAAAATATTAGGAGAGTGCAAGCGAAAATAGTAAAGCTATTAAATGGTAGAGTTTCAAGATATTATTATTGCTGAAAATATTAATACTCCCGCTCAGCAATTAAAAGAATTAGCAGATAAGACGGATGATTATGTAAGAGAAGCAGTAGCTGGGAATAATAACACACCTATTTTTGTTTTAGAACAATTAGCAACTGACGAAAATTGGTGTGTTAGGGAAGCAGTAGCCGAACACAAAAAAACACCTATTTTTGTTTTAGAAAAATTAGCAAATGATGAAGATAGGAATGTAAGAGAAGCAGTAGCAAAAAATCAGAATACACCTAAAGACTGGATTGTAAGAATAAGAATAGCTAAAAATATAAATACTAATGATTAAATGGTAGAGTCTCAAGATATTATTATTGCTGAAAATATTAATACTCCCGCACAGCAGTTAAGAGAATTAGCAGATAAGACGAGCGATCGTACAGTACTTGCTGCTATTGCTAGAAACCCTAATACGCCGATCGATTTAATAGTAAAATTAGCTGGCGAACACTTAGATGAAATAGGAAATAACCCTGCTTTATCTCTTTTCTTAATTGAAAATCCTAATTTTATTGCCGACATATATTACAATAATTTTGGCAAAAGAAACCGAGAATTTTCTTTATTAAAATCGCTACCAGATTGGTTTTTAAAGTCAGGATATTTGCATTCAAATTCTAAAATTAGAGCTTTTATAGCCAAAAATAAGCATACTCCTGCTTCATATTTGAAACACTTAGCAACCGATCGAGATGATGATGTTAGATACGAAGTAGCTTGGAATCAAAATACACCTATTTATGCTTTAGAAAAATTGGCTGACGATCGAGATAAATATGTCAGAGAAGGAGTAGCTCGGAACGAAAAGATATCTATAAATATTTTAGAAAAATTGGCTGACGATCGAGAGTGCAATGTTAGAACAGAAGTAGCAAACCACAAGCAAACACCTATTCGCATTCTAAAAAAACTGGCTTGCGATCGAGATAAGTATGTTAGAGCAGCAGTAGCAAGCCACAAGCAAACACCTATTTGTGTTCTAGAAAAATTAGGTATTGATGCAGATGAGTATGTTAGACTAGTAGTAGTAGAAAATAAAAATACACCTGTTTTTGTTTTAGAAAAATTAGCTAGCGATCGAGATAAGTATGTTAGAGAAGCAGTAGCAAAGAATAAAAATACTCCCATAAATATTTTAGAAAAATTAGCTAATGATGAAGAACTTATTGTTAGACAATGTGCAAGAAAACAACTAGCTGTCGATCGAAATACTGCTATATCTGTTTTAAAATTATGCTCTACAGATGAAAATGAAAGTGTCAGGTGGAGAGTGGCTGAAAATATAAATACTCCTGTCTCTGTTTTAAAATTATTAGCTACAGATGAATACTGGGGTGTAAGAAAAGGAGTTGCTGCTAATATAAGTACTCCTGTTTCTGTTTTAGAATTATTAGCTAACGACGAACACGAATATGTAAGATCTTGGGTGGCTGAGAATAAAAATGCTCCTTCAGTTGTTTTAGAAACATTGGCTGGCGATCGCGATCGATTTGTCAAAAAAGCAGTCGCTCAAAATCCCAATACTACTTTATCAATTTTAAAAATGTTAGCTGACGATGAAAATAGCAGTGTCAGGTTAATAGTACATAAAAAAATAAAGACTATTTTATCTGCTTTTAAGTTCTTCTCAATGGCATCTATTTAGTCTCAATTTTATCTTATGATATCGTTGATGCGCTTCGCGCGGGAGTGGGGAATGGGGAATGGGGAGTGGGGACACTTTTATGATTAGAGGGGAAGGGAAAAAAATTTTATACAAAGATTTTTATTTCCCTTTTATACTAACTCGACGCTCCCTACCTGAAAATCGATCCCTGATGCTTACCTCTAACTTCTGACCTCCTATAGGCTAATTTTTCAACCGTAGTTCATATTATTTCGACTTGGTTGTTGTCTATTTTTTTCAAATATACTTTTCATACTTTTTCCCATTTACTGTCAAGCAAAAAAAGTATGAAAAGTATGTATAAAAAGTATGAAATGTATAAAAGGTATATTCTTTTACTGTTATTATTGCCATCACTATTACTTTTTTTTTATAGTGATTTTAGTACACCTCAATAAGAAGAATTCATATCAAGATTATGGCTACAATTACTGGAAACAATAACCCAAATACTTTGTTCGGAACTGGAAGTGCAGATAGTATTTATGGCTATGGTGGTAATGACAGAATGTACGGCTATGGTGGGAATGATTATCTCAACGGCGGTACAGGTGATGACACTATGTACGGCGGCACGGGAAACGATCGCTTTGTAGTCGACAGTGCTGGGGACAAAGTCATTGAATATAGCAGTCAAGGTACTGATACCGTTTATTCTTACATTTCCAGTTATACTCTTGGGAATAATTTAGAAAACTTACGCGTTTACAGCAATAACGCTGTTAGTTCTGGCTATGGCAATGCATCTAACAACAGAATCTGGGGTAATAGCAAAAACAATTATCTCTACGGTAGAGACGGTAACGACAGAATGTACGGCTATGGTGGGAATGATTATCTCCACGGCGGTAAAGGTGATGACACTATGTACGGTGGTACGGGAAACGATCGCTTTGTAGTCGACAGTGCTGGGGATAAAGTCATTGAATATAGCGGTCAAGGAACTGATACTGTTTATTCTTACATCTCCAGTTATACCCTTGGGGATAATGTAGAAAACTTACGCGTTTACAGCAATAACGCTGTTAGTTCTGGCTATGGCAATGCATCTAACAACAGAATCTGGGGTAATAACAAAAATAATTATCTCTACGGCAAAGACGGTAATGACACTATGTACGGCTATGGTGGTAATGATTATCTCAACGGCGGTAAAGGTAATGACACTATGTACGGCGGCACGGGAAACGATCGCTTTGTAGTCGATAGTTTTGGCGATCGAGTAATTGAATATAGTAGTCAAGGTAATGATACCGTTTACTCTTACGTCACTAGTTATAGTCTTGGAGATAATGTAGAAAACTTGGGCGTCTATAGCAATAACGCTACTAGTTTTGGCTATGGTAATGCTTCTAATAATAGAATTTGGGGTAATAACAAAAACAATTATCTCTACGGCAGAGACGGTAACGACATTATGTACGGCTATGGTGGTAATGATTATCTCAAAGGCGGTAGTGGTGACGACAGTATGTACGGTGGAAGTGGTGCCGATCGTTTCGCCTTTAATTCAGTTTCTGATGGAATTGATACTATCTTTGACTTCAATAGACTTCAAGGAGATACAATTCAGATTAATCGGAGTTTCGGTGCAACCAGTACTAGTCAGTTTAATTTTAATGCAGCCAATGGAGCTCTTTTCTACGAGCAACAGCAAATAGCTACTTTAGAGAATATTAATGCTGGTGAATTCAATGTTTCTACCGACATTATCATTCTCTAGTTCTTAAGATCGAGCTAATCCTGCCTTTGCAAAGGCAGGATTTATCAAAACCAATTTCCAACCAACACAAAAGCAGCCCAATAATAGGGATGCTTGTAACGATTGGAGTTTAATAGAGACAGCTGAGCATTTCGCAATGCTTCAGCTTTATTAACTCCAGGCTGTTTCAGCACCGAATATAATTCAGTCATTAGTTCAGCAGTAGATTGGTCTTGTATCGACCAAAGAGAAGCGATGGTGCTGCGCGCGCCAGATCGAACTGCTACTCCTGCTAGTCCCAAAGCTGCTCGTCTGTCTCCTTTTGCTGTTTGACAAGCGCTCAAGATCAGCAATTCGATCGGATTTCGCACTCGACGCTCTCGCGATCGCAATAATAAATCTAAATCTTTAACTTCGATCTGACCGTCCCAAGCAAGTAAAAAGGTATTTTCAGCATTGGAAGAAAACTGTCCGTGAGTTGCTAAATGGACTATCGGGAAAGGTCTAGCTTCGATTTCAGCTTCTAGACGATCGCGGGTAAATTGCTGGTTGAGAAGCACTTGAGTGGGAACTAACTGAGAAATATCTCGAACTTCGTTTTCAACTGCTGGTAAGGGAGGAAAGCCTTGACGAGATTCAATCACACCTGCAGCGATCGCTCTCAAATTGCTTGGGGACAGGGTGCGAGGTTTTAATAACTGCAATCCTGGAGTGAGGACGAGGTTATATTTTTCTATCACATATCGCTCGCCATCGTGAAGTGCTGCTACTGGAACTCGCCGTAAAACCCCGTCTAAAACAAATACTAAGGTTTTAATGTCATTTCTTCTCAGTTCAGCACTTAGGGGACGAACTAACCAATTGTAGAGTTGCTGATTGGGTTTTAAAAGATCCCTCGTGACGATAAACGGATTTAATCTCACATAGAGACTATCTATAACTCGCCCTATTTTTTCCTCTCCTTCTTCGAGAGGAATGGAATAATAACTCAGGGGTTGTTCTGTGCTAGATAAAATGAGAGCTAGACGATCGGGCAAAATAATTGAGTAGACAACAGCAGCTTTGCGATCGATCTGGTCTATTTGTTGGGGTTGAGTATCCAAGCAGGCTTCTCGGAAGAAGTTATCCAGCTGCGCTAACTGAAGTGATTCGATCGTTTCTCTGGCTTGAGAGAGGTTATCTTGAGTAGGGCGATCGGAAGATAAGAGTAAATTAACTAGCTCGCGATAAACTGGTTCTACACTTTCGCGAAAGGTAAACTGAACTTCATCGCTAATAGCAACTAAGTCTCCTCGAAGTAATTGGAGGTTGTTAACTGCTTGAGTGTAAGCCGAAATTGCTTTTTGTGGCTGGGCTTTTTGTTGAAAAATTCTGCCTAATTGCCATTCCCATTGATATAGTAAATCTGGAGCGTTGAGGCTTTGAGATAAGATAGTTGCTTGTTCGGTTAATGTTTGGGCTTCTTCGTAGCGTTGATACTGTTCGTACAACCTACCTAAATTTCCTAAAGCATAAGCTTCTGCTCTTTTGTCTCCCAATTTTTGTGCAAGAGAGATCGCGCTTGTTAGTAGTTGGTAAGTTTGACGAGTTGTAATGCTTTGGGCTCGAGCGTCTAAATATTTCATTAAATTTCGAGCCAAATTTATTTGGGCGTAAATTTTTGTGCGACCAGGAGGCAATTGTGCGATTTTAGAGTCGATGTCTTCTACTAATTCTCCCCACCATTCGCCGGAATCGCTCAATATAGTGAACTGATTTAATTTTGCTTCTATTTCTATCTCTGTTGAAGCAGATATTTCTATTGCTTGTTGATAATAACTTAAGGCTCGATCGTTGTTTTGTTTTACTCTAGCAGTATTGCCTAAACTCAGTAATATTTCCGCGATCGCATTTCTATCTTCACTTTTTCGGGCAATTTCTAAACCTTGTTGCAAGACTGTTTCTGCACTGTTTAAGTCTCCGACTTTCCGCAATACATTTCCCAGACTTTCTAGGGCTTTTACCTTTACTAAATCGTCTGCTTTCTCTTCAAGTTTTTTTTGCAATGCTAATAAGTTTTTTCTAGCTAGATCGTATAATCCCAATGTTTGTAGAGCTATTGTTTCGTTTATTTCTGCTCTAGTTAAACCTTCAATATCGCCAATTGCCTGATAAATTTTTCCCGATCGCCTCCAACTTTCTAATGCTTGTTTTGACTTTCCGCTAGCAAGTTGAATCTGTCCGTATACATCTAGACTTTGTGCTTCTAGAGTCTTACTTATCTGAATTCCTTCTATAGTTTCAATGCGATTCAGACTCTGTTCGATCGAGCTTTTTGCCTGCTCCCACTCACCGGCTCTTTGATAGACTAAAGCTAAATTTCTGCGAGCATTTACCTCACCGACAACATCTCCTCTAGAAGTATAATTAACGATCGCTTCTTCTAGTGCAGAAATAGCTTCTAAATACTGTCCTCGTTCGTATAAATTCCGAGCTTCTTTTTCTAAATCACTTTTTTTTCCTGTTTTTTCAAATATTTCTATGTTTAAGGGTAAAGATTTTAATCCCAGGACTGAGCAATTATTAAATACTCCATAAAATCCCAACAAACAAATAGTAAACAAAGATATTTTTTTCATTATCTGCTACCTTATCTATTATTTAAACCTCGCTCGAACAACCTCTAACTAATCCTAAAAAGGTCTATATCGAACTTGAAAATAAACCCCCTTTTCTTGCAAAGTTCTTTTTGGCCCGTCTAAACTTTCTACAGGAATCCCCAAATCCACTCGCATGTCGAAATCATCTCTCAGAAGAAAGCGCAAACCAACACCAAAAGAAGCCAGTTGCGATCGCGTAATTTCCAAGCCAATTATTTCATTAAAGGTTTCAGTACTAATATCATTCCAAACCCTACCATAATCGATAAATGGAATTAATTCTAAGGTAATATTTTTCTGTGCAGAATAGAAAATGGGAGTGCGAAGTTCTACTGAAGCAAAAAAACCTTTATCTCCTAACAAAGCATCCTGACGATAACCTCTAACACTCTGTTGCCCTCCAATGCTAAACTGTTCTTGTGGTAGTAAACTATCGTTAGACAATTGTAAATCAGCTCGAAACAACAAAGCAGGATGTGGAGCTTGTTCGCTTAGCAAGCGCAGATATTGTGCTTGTCCTCGCCAACTAAAAAATTGACTGTCTGGCAACAATCTATTATTTGGAATATCTATAATATCTTTATTGTCCGTAGCATCAAAAGCATCAATACCCAGACTTAATAAAGAAAACAGAGCAAATACTTGTTGGCGATCGCGCTTGACATACTCTTGAGAGAAGCGCAAAGCCGAAATTTTGATTCTCCCTTCCTCATCTGCTTCTCGGTTAATTTTACGAGATGGCTCACCCGCTAAGAAATTTTGCGATTCTCGTCTCGAACCAATTAATCCCAAAGAGAATTCTGTGTTAGGAGTTTGATAGAGAGGTTGACGGAAACTAAGTTCATACTCTCTACTATCTGACTCAATATCTAGTAAGTTAAAAGGTTCTTCAACAATTTCATTTTTGGTGCGGTTGTGTGCGAGAGTTACGGTTCCGTTGCGGGGGTTGACGGGAATGGTATATCTGAGATTGTCGAGAGCATCAGTTCCCTCAGTCTTATAGTAACTGAACTCAAAGCGATCGCCAATCCCAATTAAGTTAATGTGTCTGACATTTAATATCCCGCGCACGCTACCTAAACTAGGCGATCGTCGGTTATCGGTACTCAACTCTAATTCAAAAGCATCCGCTTCTTCTACATCTATATTGAGGTTGCTAATACCAGGACTCGCTTCCGATGCCAATTCTGCTGAGAGTCGCTCGATTAAGGGATCGAGCTGCAGTAATTGCAAAGCTAGCAATAAATCGTCTCTATTAAAGGGGGTTTTCGTACCCAGAACAACGCGACTGCGGACATATTCTGAATTGAGTCGGTCTAAACCAGTAATGTTAAGATCTTTTATTTTTCCTTCTATTACTTGGATCTTAACTATGCCATCGCGTATTTCTTGAGGAGGAATAAACGCACCAGAAGTAATATAGCCCTTTTCTAAATATAGTCGAGAAACAGCATCTTGAGCTGCTAGTAATTCGGTGAAAGTCAGAGTGCGATTGGTAAAAGGTTTGAGAACTTCAGCCAATTCAGTTTCGCTGAAGACAGTACTACCGAGAACAGAGAATTGTTTTACACTAATTTGCTGAAGAGGTTCTTGTATAAAAGGTGGAGTTGGTCGATCGCGCGGAATTCTTAGAGGAGGTAATAAATCTTCGGGAGCGGGTAATGGTTCTACTTCAGGAATTGGTCTAGGTCTGGGTGGTGTTATGAGAGGTTGAGGAATTCTAGGTTCTCTGGGTGCAACTGGTCTAGGAGAAGGTTGAGCCCAACTCGATAGAGGAAAAAAGGGCAAAATAATTATGGCTAAGAAAAGAGGTTTAGCTAAATGAGTTGACTTCAATCCCTTTGTTTTTTTCTTCGCGATCGCTCTGTTGAATATATTTAGTACGAATTTTTTGAACTCCACGAGCTCACCTATGTTAAAGAGCCTTAATTGTCTAGATGGATTGATATTGTCACTTAGCCTTTGACATTTCACTTGTATCTCAGTCTGGAGTTTAAATTACCAGATTGACTTTTAGTCAAATAAGAAATTATTGTTAGGATTTTTCTGCTGAACGCCGATGCCTGTGCGTCTGAGTTAACAGATATTGGATGCGTTGCCGATTTACTTCCTCTTTTTCGATCGTTTTAAGCTTTTCCCAGTAACAAAAATATAAATTTAGATATTTATTTGATTTGCCACTAAATCAGTTTTCTCCTCAAAGATCTTAAATTACCCTATTTTTAATCTTAAAATCGGAAACAGTCCAAAAACCAGAAATTAACTGACAATTAGGTTAAAATTTGCTGTTTACCCTCTTATGCGATCGCCTCACAGACTTTGACTGTCAAGAATATACTTATAAATAGCTATACTTTATAATAAAAACTGACAAAAATAACTATAATTATTAAATGAGTTTTTGGGTTTGTGAAATAAGGAGTAATAAAAATGAAAATAAAATATATCCTAGCAGCTTTATTAACAACAGCAACAAGTATAGCTCTAGGAAGTAAAGTTAACTTTGCTCAAGAGCAATCCCAATCTCCTCAAAAGGTAACATTCTCTTGTCAGCAGACCAAAGACTGGAGAAGTAGAGAAAATGTACTCACTACAGTAGCTTGGGTTCCTCGGCGCGAGGCACACGTTCCTATTTTTCGTTGGAAACCCGAGTTATCCAAGCAGTTAGGTTTAGACAATCTAGAGCAATGCGAAACCATATCCAATAAAATTCAGGAATATTACGATCGAGGCGAACTAAAGTATATTACCTATGGCAGAGTTGGGGGATATCCGGTCATATGTGCTGTAAATGGTATCAATGGAACTTGCAACCAATCCAACATATTATTTACTCTCAAAAATAGCGATAATCCCCAAGCAGTAATGATTGCATTAATAGATATTATAGCTAGCAGAAGTGGAAATGCTGACTTCCTAGAGTTAACCTCAGAAGAACAAGCACAATTGTATGTATCTCTAAACGAGTTGTTACAAATAGCATTGACAATTGATGTAGACCAATATAATTAATTGAAAAAAACTGCAGAAAACAGGGGCGGAGGGGAAAAAAAGAAATTTTCTGCAGATTTTTCAGAGAAAAAATTGAATAAATAAAAAAATAACAAAAATCCTATGAAATACTTAGAGTTTTTAATTATTTTAGTATCTATATTGCCAGAAGCAAGTTTAGCCTTTAATAAAAAAAGTCATATAATTACGCTTCCTGAAAAACAAAACACCAATATATTGGCAGAACAAAGAGAGTCAATAAACTTTCTTTCTGCCAAAAAACTACAAGAGATAGCAGCTTCAATTACAGTAAAAATAATTAGCGATCGAAACAATAGTTTTGTTTCAGGAACTATTATTGGTAAATCAGAACAAACTTATCTAATAGCAGCCGAAGCCAGCACCATAGCAAAGCATGGGAACCTGCGGTTACAAACTAATGACGGTCAAATCCATAGAGCAGAATTAGTAAAAGATGTTGTCACGGAAAATAGTAATTTAGCCTTACTAAAATTTAACAGCCAGAATAACTATCAAGTAGCTAATTTAGACACAAAGACTTTCTTAAGAAAAGGGTATGAAGTATTTGCAGCAGGTTTTTCTGAAGAGACAAGTTTAGTATTTTCACGGGGAAAAATATCTAAAATACTCGACCAAGCATTACAACAAGAATACCAAATTGCTTACAGCAGCGATCGAGAAGAGGAAACAAGAGGAGGTCCAATTCTGAATGTAGCTAACGGCAAATTAATTGGGATTAATGGAAAAAAAACAGATTCGATCGGAATAAATTCTTACTACTACGAAGATAATTCTCCAGTTCCTCAAGAAATAATCAAAAATATAGAAGGCTCTAATTGGGGCATTACTATTGAAAATATTTTAGCTAAATCCAGTCCAGAAATAATAGCAAAATTCCAACTACCAGAGCCGAAAACAACTGCACCTAAACTGGCAGGAAAAGCAGCAGAAATAGATAAGATAGCTAGAAAAATCACAGTAAGAATTGAACGAGCAAACGGACAAAATGGAACGGGAGTAATAGTCGATCGGCAAAATGATACGTATTACGTATTAACTGCTTTTCACGTGGTGAAAGATAAAAATATAAAATATGAAATTATCGCTCCAGACGGACAGCGCTATGGAGTAGACTATAGCAAAGTAAAAAGCGAGCCAAAAATAGATTTAGCAGTAGTACAGTTTACCAGCAAGAATAATTACCGAGTAGGAGTATTAGCAGATTATAAATTAGGAGTAGATCAGAAAAGATGGGTTTTTGTAGCAGGCTGGCCTCAACCAGAAAACGTACAATTAAGAAACTGGAAGTTTAGTTCGGGAATGTTATTATCTAAAGAACTGGGCTTGACAGTAGCAAAAAATTACGTTTCTTTCAGTAATGGTTACGACTTAGTTTATAGCGATATAACTGTCAAAGGAATGAGTGGCGGGCCAGTTTTAGATAGCCTAGGGCGAGTAATTGGCATTCACGGAAGAGCAGAAGGAGAAGTAATAATAGACCAGGCGGCAACAGAGAGATTTGAGCTGCAGTTAGGTTTTAGTTTGGGAATTCCAGTCAGGAGATTTCTAAGTTTTGCCAGCCAATTCCAATTAAATCGAGATTGGTTGAATGTAGAACAATCTTTGCCACCAAAATTAGATGCGGGACAAATGGAGTCTTTACGTAAAAGTGCCAGAGAAAAATTAGAAGCCCCACAAGAAAATGCTAGTGCTACTCAATGGCTGAGGTGGGGGAATCAATTATGGCGCTTGGATAGAGCTAGGGAAGCAGTTGAGGCATACAATAGAGCCCTCGCCCTCAATCCGCCCTTTGCAGCTCAGGTGTATTATGCCAAAGGTTTAGCACTAATTCAAGCAGAAAAATATCGAGATGCAATTAGTGTTTTAGACAAAGCACTGTCTTTAAAACCGGATTTTTACGAAGCTAGGCGCTGGCAAGCTAGAATGCTCATGCAATTGCAGCAATACCCAGAAGCCTTGGCATCCGTAGAGAAAGCGATCGCCCTCAACAAGCGAGATTTTCTTTCTTACTATTTACAAGGGGAATTGCTCGCAGTTTTAAAACGCTACTCCGAAGCAGTAGAGGCATACACAGAAGCAATAAGATACAAACCAGATTATGGAATTGCTTACAATAGTAGAGGTCTGGCTCGCAGTCAATTAGGAGACGTAACCAATGCGATCGCAGACTATACCAGAGCGATCGCAATTAGAGCAGATGATGTCGATGCTTACTCCAATAGAGCGATCGCTCGCAATCAGTTGAAAGATTTTCAAGGGGCTATTGCGGATCTAAGCCAAGCAATCAAATACAAACCAGATATGATAGTCGCATATTACCTGCGGGGTACAGCTCGTGCTAGATTAGAAGACTTTCGAGGAGCTATTTCAGATTATAATTCTGCTCTTAAATACGATCGCCAATATGCCCCAGCCTACTTCAACCGAGGTAATGTCTATTATAAGTTAGGTGATTTCCGCAGAGCAATTGAAGACTATTCTTCGGCGATCGCATATAGACCCCATTTAGCAATCGCTTACTATAACCGAGGAAATGCTCGCTATCGTATAGGAAATTTACAAGGAGCAATTAACGATTACAACTCCACTATCAAAATTAAACCCGATTACGTTAAAGCTTATAACAATATAGGCCTAGTACAATATGAAAAAGGCTCAGTAGACGAAGCCATTGCCCAATGGCAGCAAACTACTAAAATAACAAGTGACTTTGCAGAAGCACAATTAGCACTGGCTGTAGCTTTATATAGCAAAGGAGAGACCGAAAAAGCCTTCGAGATAGGACAAATAGCCTTAGCCTCAGATAAACGCTTGACCAATCTAAACTATCTCAAAGAACAATATCTTTGGGGCGATCGGCTCAGAAAAGACGCGCAAAAACTCTTCTCCAACCCTAGAATACAAGCATTCTTGTCAAATAATTTCCCATAATTATGACCTCAACAGCCGATCGAGACCAAAAACACCCCCAAGAAAAAAACGATCGCCAAATAGTGGAAAATCTTTTACAAAAAGGAATCAATGACTTCAATTTGGTTGAATTAGCTCGACTCCAAATTCGCTATCGTAACTTTCCTGGAGCCAGAGAGATGCAACGAGATCTCGACCTATTAATCAAACAGTGGGGATTGACAGAAGAAGAACTTTATGCTATGACACGCGAGTTACACTCTAAAGCTAAAATTTATCAAAATCGAGGTGGAGGAAAAGAACAAGAAGATTGGAGTTAGCTTTTGCTTTTATTGAAAAAAAATAGCCATCCTACTTGAAAAACTCAAGCAAGATAGCTTCCCAATTCAAAGCAATTAAACTAATTTAAACTATCAGCGTTTTGTCGATACCAATCGATAGTATTTTTCAAACCCTGCTTGAACTCTACCTGGGCTGTAAAACCAAAAGATTCTTTTGCCCTAGCCGTATCCAAACAACGACGGGGTTGACCGTTGGGTTTGTCAGTTTCCCAGACAATTTCCCCGTCAAATTCCATCAACTCGCAGATTAACTCTACTAAATTGCGGATAGAAATTTCATAATTAGTGCCCAGATTAACTGGTTCGGGGTCGTTATATTTCTGAGTTGCCATCACAATTCCCAGGGCTGCATCTGTGGAGTAGAGAAACTCGCGGGTTGGACTGCCATCGCCCCAAACCGGAAGCTTTTTCTCTCCTTTCTGCTGCGCTTCATGTATCTTATGAATCAAAGCTGGAATAACGTGGGAACTGCGGGGGTCGAAGTTATCTTCTGGGCCGTACAAATTTACTGGTAACAGATAGATACCGTTGAAACCGTATTGCTGGCGATATGACTGAAGTTGAACTAGAAGAGCCTTCTTAGCAATGCCGTAGGGTGCATTAGTTTCTTCTGGATAGCCATTCCACAAGTCGTCTTCTTTAAAAGGTACGGGAGTGAATTTAGGATAAGCACAAATAGTACCGACGCAAACGAACTTTTCTACCCCTCCTTCATAAGCAGCGTGAATTAGCTGCGCCCCCATCATCAAGTTATCGTAAAACAGTTCTGCTGGCTTTTCCCTATTTAAACCAATACCGCCCACGTGAGCAGCTAAATGAACAATAATATCGATTCCTATAACTGCTTTTTGGCAACTTTCTAGGACGCGCAGGTCGCAATCCCGCGATCGAGGCACGGTAATATTTTCCGATTTTGCTCCTGCTTTCTCAAGTTGTTCTACTACTTGCTTTCCTAGAAATCCAGCCCCGCCAGTTACTAAAAATTTTTTTTCGCTCAAATCTAACATTTTGGTTGAGTCCTTGAATTTCGCACTGAGTGACCTCTCCTACGCTGACCTGTCGGTACAGTCGTAGGCTTCCAACCCTCACGAATTGGCATTTCTGGATCGGCACTTATCTAGATACTTTATCCCCGACAGTACGCCATTACCAGACAGTTTCCATTCCCCGCAGTCCACGGGTACTACAGATTCTATTCCTCGATTTAAAATTACTCTTCCACTGGCATGGTCTCTACTTGTTGTATAATCACATTCACTACAAATATGAACTCGTTCAGAGAGTTCTTTTTTGCCCGTGTGCGCTCCGCACTCAGGACAAATTTGACTAGTGTATTTGTGGTCAACAGTAGCAAAATATTTGCCTCGCTTCCAACAAACCCAAGACAGCAGTTGTCGAAACTGCCCGAAGCCACCGTCAAGCATTTGTTTCCTCAAAAAACCTTTAGCGCAGAAGCGAAAATCGATATCTTCAGCAAATATCATGTCAGCTTGGTCGCAAAGCAAATGGCTAGGCGCGAAAGTGAAAGTTTTTTCGAGTATTAGATATTTGATGGTGAAGACGAGCGACTTTAAGCTGCGCTTTTTCCCAATTCTTAGACCGTTTATTTTTACGAGATGCTCTTCGTTGCAGCACTTTAAGCCTACTTTGAAGTTCAAGAAAAAACTTGGCGGGTTCAATTCGGAAATTGTCGCTAGTTACCAAAAACGACTCCAGCCCAATGTCAACTCCTATCCCTCGACCCAATGGCAATGGCTCGGGAACTTTGACATCGCACTGAATAGTTACTACTGCATACCAAATGGTTCCTCTGGCTCTAGCTACAATCCTTACTCCTTTGACTTTGAAACCTTCAGGGATCGATCGATGGCAATTGATTGTCAATTTTCCAATCTTTGGAAGTTTGACTTGATTACCAGAGATTGGATTTTCCTTGAATTGAGGAAACAAAAAAGATTGATATCTGCCAAATTTCTTATAGCGAGGAAATCCGTAACCTCTTGCTTTAAAAGCTTCCCAAGTATTATGAAGTCTTTTGACTACATCTTGAGTTACTTGAGAATGAACAGCTTTATACCAAGGATTATCTTTTTTCCACTGGGTAAGTTGTCGTTTCTGCTCCAAATAATCAGGAAAAGGCGTATCGGGGGACATAATATATTCCCGATTCAAAGAGCAAGAAAACAAACTACATTTTCTCGAATTAATCCAATCTTTCATGTTGCGCAAACAATGATTGTAAAGTCGTCTGCACGTTTCCAACCATTCAAGCATCAAAGCTTGTTGGTCAGCAGTTGGATAAATTCGATACGTGTAATTCATGGTAAGCATACTCCTCTGTTACCATAATTTTTAGCGCAATTCATCTCGACGCTAAAATCAAAGATTTATAGCGTGAGGCTTCTTGCGCATATAGCTAAAGCTTTAACTGTACCCTTTAATCCACCATCTTACCTACCTGTTGGCGAAGAGCGAAAGCATCTTGTAGAGGTTGTTCTTTGATACCGCTTCCATTGGGAGAACAAAGACCCAAAGCAGCTAAATCAGAATCTACCATTATGTGTACTAGTTCTTCAAAAGTAACTGAGGGTTTCCAATTTAATTTTTGTTGGGCTTTAGCTGGATCTCCTATCAGTAAATCCACTTCTGTAGGACGCAAGTAGCGTTTGTCAAATTCTACGTAGTCTTGCCAATCGAGATTGACGTACTTGAAGGCAACATCGAGGAATTCTTTCACGGAGTGGGTTTCTCCTGTAGCTACTACATAATCGTCTGGCTGCTCTTGCTGTAGCATTAACCACATTGCCTCTACGTAATCTTTAGCGTAACCCCAGTCTCTTTTCGCATCCAGGTTGCCCATGTAAATTTTCTTTTGTTTGCCCGCAATAATCCTGGCGATCGCTCTAGTTATCTTACGGGTGACAAAGGTTTCTCCTCGACGTGGCGACTCGTGATTGAAGAGAATGCCATTACAAGCAAACATGTTGTATGCTTCCCGATAGTTGAGGGTTTGCCAGTAAGCATATACCTTAGCACAAGCGTAGGGACTGCGAGGATAAAAGGGGGTTGTTTCTTTCTGCGGTACTTCTTGGACTCTTCCGTACATTTCTGAAGAACCTGCTTGATAGAAGCGCACTCGAATACCCGTACGGCGTTGGTAATCTCTAATTGCTTCTAGCAACCGTAAAGTTCCCATTCCTACCGTATCTACGGTATATTCTGGGGAATCGAAACTTACTCTTACGTGAGATTGAGCTCCTAAGTTATATATTTCTATTGGCTGAACTTCTTCTAAAATTCGCCGCAGGGTAGTCCCGTCCGTTAAGTCTCCGTAGTGTAAAAATAACCTGGCCTCTGGACGGTGAGAGTCTATATATAGGTGATCGATGCGATCTGTATTAAATGTAGAACTTCGGCGAATAATACCGTGAACTTCGTAACCTTTCTCTAGTAATAATTCACTTAAATAGGAACCATCTTGACCGGTAATCCCTGTAATTAATGCTCGCTTGGATTGATTCATACTGTACTTTTTCCCTATACTTAATAGCTAATTTTGTAGTTGTATGTATTAGTATTCAACTCTTTTAGCAGCCACAATATCGTCATTTTATTTTCACTCAAAATTAACTAATAAAACTGATTTAGTAACGATGGCGATTGCTCGCCAAGTTGTCAATTTATCTGTTTATAGATTAACTTGCTCTAAATATCTGTCTATATCGCTTTGATTTTGATTTTGCTCCTAAGTCTGACGTATTTATGACACTTACCCCATTATAGTTACGATTTATCCTCGATTCATATAAAAATGTCTTTATCTTCAAGCGCCTAATTTAAATTTAATTTAAAGTTAACTTTTTTGATGTTTTGTATTCGTCCCACAGTTTCACAACTATGGGACGAATATTGATTTGTTAGTAGGTTATGTCGGTAAATTCTCTGAGGGCGAGAATTTCTCAGTAAGCACCATTGTTATGAGGAAAAATCATCACGCCAAATGTTTTAAATACGATCGACATATCTAACCACCAGGTACGACACTTGACATAATAAACGTCAATTTGAACCCTTAGAGGATAGGGAATGTCGTTGCGTCCCGATACTTGCCACAAACCTGTAATTCCTGGTCGAATTGTCAGCACTTTGTCCATGCGGGTTCCGTATTTATGCAATTCTTCTGGAACCAATGGTCGAGGTCCGACAACGCTCATATCTCCTTTGAGAACATTCAAAAACTGAGGAAATTCGTCGAGACTGGTCATTCGTAAAAATTTTCCGATTTTAGTCACCCTAGGATCTTGCTTTAACTTGAAATTATTTTCAAATTCTTCGCGTACTTGGGGCGATTGCTCCATCATCGCTTGAAAAACTTCGTCGGCATTGTTAACCATTGTCCTGAATTTAATACAGCCAAACTTCTTATAGTCTTTTCCTACCCTTTGCTGAACGTAAAAAATTGGTCCAGGCGAACTCAGAGCAATTAATAAAGCTAACAAAAGATAAACCGGAGAAAACAAAATCAAAACCAATAAGGAAAAAACAATATCAAACAAGCGTTTGGCAAAACTTCCGTCTAAAGCTTTCAAGAATAAATCCTTGTGCTTTTTTGGAGCAACTAGGGATTTAAAGCCTCGCTTAATTAAGCTTGGCAAAAGCTTGACGGAGATAAGTTCGCTATGAGCAGTCATCTTACTCCTTCATTTCTCATCACACCACACAGTCCCAATAATAAAGCTAGAATGCCAAATTGGCGATCGAAATCAAAATTTTGTTCTTAAAATAGTAGCCCTCCATTCTTGGTAAGACTGTTCGAGGAAGCCTAAATAGGATTTTTTAAACGTTGGAGTATCAAACTTAGCAGCCTGCAAGCGGCAGTTTTCTGGATTGAGTAGATTTTGATACTGGGAAAAAGTTTCCACTGCTTCGATTAAGGCTTCTGGTTTTTGGGGAAAAAATAGTAACCCCGTTCCCATTTTGGAATCGTCTCTAATATCGATAACTGTTTCTAAAGCACCACCTCCTTTATAGGCAATAACTGGGGTTCCACTCGCTTGTGCTTCGACTAGAGCAATACCGAAGTCTTCGCAACCAGCATATACAAATGCTTTGGCATTTGCCATATATTGTTCGATCGCTGAATCGGTTTGTGCCCCAAGTACTTGCACGTTGGATTTGGCAAGTTGACGAATTCGTTCCAATTCTGGCCCGTCACCAATGACAACTAAGGGTTTTCCTAGTTGATTAAAGGCTCTCACAATTAAAGAGACCTTTTTATAAGATACCAACCGACAGACCGTTAGATAAAAATCCTCTTTTTGCGACTGCATCTTAAAGCGCTCGATATTAACTGGAGGATAGATAACTTTTGCTTTTCGACGATAACAGCGCCAAATTCGACGAGCAGTATGAGAAGAGTTGGCAATAAAATAATCTACTCGATTAGCAGAAATTACGTCCCACTGGCGCAGCTGGTGTAAAAGATATCGAGTGAAGATTCCTGGTATACCGCCTCCGAGAGAGCTATTATTGAGGTAATCAAAGGTCAAATCCCAGGCGTAGCGCATGGGGCTGTGACAATAGCAGACGTGCAATTGTTGAGGATTGCTGAGAACTCCTTTAGCAACCGCATGGGAAGATGAAAGAATTACATCGTAGTCTTTTAAGTCAAGCTGTTCGATCGCCAAAGGAAGTAAGGGTAAGTATTTTTGAGGGCCGTTCCTAGCTAAAGGAAAGTGTTGTAAAAAAGTCGTACCAATCGATCGTCCGAATAAATAGCTCTGGGGATTTACAGATTCAAAGTCAATAAGAGCATAAAGATCGGCATCAATATGTTCTAAAATTTCTTTGACTACTAATTCTGAACCGCCAGTGGCTTTTGGCGTTAACCACTCATGTACCAGAGCATATTTCATAATTTAAGAACTAAATTTTGAGAAAATCACGTTTTCTTTAGTTTAATCATTGAAAAATACTAAGCACTAACAAGTATTTATCCTCAACTGTTTTAAGGATAGTTTTTACGAGCTTATTTCTTTTTGTTCGAGATCGGAGTTTACGAAATAACCAAATAACTAGTTCAAAGGCAAAAGGCAAGAGGCAAAAGGCAAAAGTCACCCGTTGAAAAGGGGACTTTACCCCTCCTCAACCAGTTTCCCCTTATAGAAGGGGAGGTCTTAAACCAAGGTATTAGTAAGTAGTGAACGAACTAAACTTTTGCCTCTTGCCTATTGCCTTTTGCCTCGGAGGCAATAGCCGACGATAAAAAGAAAATAAAACCACTAAGTTTAGCTACTCAGGTATGTAAATAATAGGTACGAGTTGAATTATTTTTCTGCTTTCAGAAATGGAGATAAACTATCCATGAAACTCACTTTTTTTCAAGGCTTGACTTCAAAACTAAAACATATATTAACATTTGCTTTATGTTTTTGTTTGAGCGTCTTATTTTCATTTGGCTTTTTGAACGAACCCGCTCGAGCACAAGCTTTCTTTGAAAGTCCGAAGCAGTTTGTGGTCAAAACATCTTGTATTGCTACCAGATCGATTAGAAAAGGAACTGACCCTGTTGAATTAACGGTTGATGAGATTTATACTGCATTAGGAGAAAATAAAATTCCTGGCGGTACTCACGCTTATATAGAGGTCGAAGGGACTAGAAAGTGGGTAGCTCTTTCCTGCGGTCAATATGAAGGAGAAGTAGCTACTACTCCTCCCACAGAGGAACCAAAGGATTTTCTGCCTTTCTTCGATGAAATTGACAATCCAATCCCCCTAAGAGTTGGAGGAATTGCTGACATTACACCCGTTCCTCCTCAACTAAATAAATTCGATCGAGCTGTTGTCAAAGCCTGTGGCGAACCAGGAAAAAGAGTAAGTCGGCGCGAATTTGTGGATCTAATGAACGATAATCCTGAGGTTCTCGAACAGGTTAAAGAATTTGTTGGCGATCGAGTATTTGCTAATCGTCCTAGCAGTACCTCTTCTTCTGATTTCCTACAAGATCTAACCGATGCTTGGTTTAGCAATGCAGAAGGCTTTAATCATATCTTCTGCGGCGAACCCGTACCAGGAGGTAAAATTGGCGGTTTGCACTTCTGGGGTCGTTATCTAGAACTTCAAGAAGCGAGTTTAGCTGGTCGTCTACCTGGTAACACGTCTAGAGAAGAGGTAGTGCCTGGTACAATCTATACTCTAGGTGTTGAAATGAGTGTAGATGGTGGCATTGCCTCATCTAAAATTAAAGGATACGGTCTTACTTTATCTGCAGAAGATATCCTCAAATTTGTCACCAAAGCTTTCCGCGATAACCCGACAAGAAGCAGCAGAAGCAGTGCTTGTCTCCTTGATGTAGAAGATGAGGGGAAAGAATTTAAAGCAGTATTTGTCAGAAGAGCGAGTGGTATACGCACTTTTTATCCTGATGCTACTCCTAGAAGCAACACTTCACAGTGTCAGGTTTAATGGCGGTCACTCTTCAGATGAGCTGTTGACTTTTAAAAGAAATCACTCTCGTTACTACTGTATTGGTTCATAGCGTTGGGGTTGTTATCTTTCTTCGACCCCAATAAATCTAGTTTATCTACTTTAATTACTGGTCTGGAACGCTGCGCGCCAGTATTAGAATCGTTCCAGGTCTCAATCTTTAAATAGCCTTGAATTCCGATTAAACTGCCCTTACGAACGTAGTTACCAGCTACTTCTGCTGTTTTTCCCCATATCTCTAGGTTAAACCAGTCTGGTTTATCGCTTTTGCTTGTCGGACGATTTACAGCCAGGGAGAGGGTACATTTGACACTGCCAGATTCAAAATATTTTATGTCCGGATCTTTTCCAGCACGACCGACAAGATGAACTATATTTACACTCATGGTACTTTACACGTCCTCGATAGTACTAATGTATATTAACACTGCTCGCGGGAAGTCTCCTAATAAGTGAATCGCTGGTTCGGAGATAAGAACGAGCACATTCATTGATTTCACGAAAAAAGTGTTATACAATACAATACTAAGATAGAGTAAGTGTCACTTATGTGAGCAAAACCTCTGGACGCTGAGTAAGACCAAAAAGAGTCTCGTACTGTTAAAGGCATAGGCGGGAAACAGGAATTCCCGACTAAGGCTGTGCCGCAAGTCGTGGGTAGTTTACACTTTTTGTTTTAAGAGATGGCGTACGCTAGAGAGTAAGTTGGCGTAGAAATAATCGGGCTGGAATTGTTTTAAATACTTATAGCTGCGAATGCCGCAAGTTAGAGCGATCGCGGGTATTCCCAGTTTTTTAGCTGCTAGGATATCTGCTTCTGTATCTCCGATCGTATAGGCTGAGGTACGATCGCCAAAATCGGTGCTAGCTTTTTTTAATAGTTCGGTTTTAAGTGCAGCTTTATTTTGATAAGCGCTTTCGCAATCTTTTCTCCCATATATGCCAGAAAAAAGATGTTTGATATTTTGTTTTTCTAAAATATTTTCTACTTGTGAGGTCGATCGTAGGGTTACTAATACTAGTTGAACTCCTTTTAAATGGAGCATTCCTAAAGCCCAGTTTACTCCTGGCTGTATTTTGTCTTGTTCTAGGAGCATTGGATGGTTGACTATTTTTTGAACTTGCTCTAGGAAAAAGTCAATTTGTTGTCCTTGTAAACCAGAAATTTTAGTAATCTCAACATCGTCGATCCGATCTTGTTTCATCTGCCAGAATTGAGCTTTACTCAATTGCTTGGGAATTAATTTTTTCCCTTGTTCCTTATAATAGGAGATGGTTCTCATTAATCCGAGTTTGTACGTGCTGTAATAGCGATCGGAAACATCTACAATTGGACCATCGAAATCACAAAATATGGTTAATTCTTGTTCCCATTTAGGAAAGCAAACTTCTCTATTAAAGAAAGAATGAGTTGGTAATTTTAAAATAGCAGAGTTTGTCATCATAAAGTCCGGTTTATACGATAGATAAGCTATAAAAAACCTTGTCAATAAAAAAAATCAATTCCATTTACTGCTTTTAGATTAGCGACAAAAAGTGACAAAACTGAGACTCAACATTAAAACAATTGGAACAATATTTTTTTTGAGAAAAGATGTTGTGCAGATCAGTTAATTAATCATTTATTGATGATTTTTATACTACTCCAATAACTGAGTAGACACTTTTTCTCAAGTTTTTGTTCCTGCTATAAGTATTAAACAATCTTATCTTTTTGATCAGTTTTCTTAAATAGATCGTCTTGTTCGTGGGGGAATTTAGGAATAGAGTCAATCAGAGTGCGAGTATAGTCGGTGTTAGGATCTTCTAGAATTCGTCTAGCTGCGTCAATTTCTTCTATTTTTCCCTGGTTCATAACCATAATGCGATCGCTCATAAAATTGACTACGCTGAGGTCGTGAGAGATAAAAATATAAGTTAAATTAAACTCTTCTTGTAATTCTTTTAATAAATTCAGTACTTGCGCTTGCACCGATACATCTAAGGCTGATACTGATTCGTCGCAGATAATAAATTTAGGATTGAGAGCTAATGCTCTGGCGATACAAACCCTTTGCCGTTGACCTCCAGATAATTCGTGAGGATAGCGATTAGTCCACTCAGCATTTAAACCGACTCGATTTAATAAATATTTTACTCTTTCATTGCGCTGATTTGGATTAGTTTCTGTTTGGTGAATGACCATAGGTTCGACGATCGCTTTACCAATAGTCATGCGAGGGTTGAGAGAATTGTAAGGGTTCTGAAAAACAATTTGCATATCCTGACGCAATTTTCTCAGAGATTCCTTATCTATATTGATAATATCTTTCCCTTCAAAGCGAATTTTCCCAGCATAAGCGGGAATCAAAAGTAAAATGGTACGAGCTAAAGTAGATTTACCGCAGCCTGATTCTCCTACTAATCCTAAGGTTTCTCCTGGATAAACGTCAAAAGATAGATCGTGGACTGCCATAAAGTACTCTTTTGTCCTACCAAACATTCCGCGCTTGGGAAAACCAACAGAAAGTTTTTCTACTGAGAGTAAAGGCTTTTGTTCTTGTAATTGGGAAAGTCGTTCTTTTTCTTCTTCAGGAGTGAAGATCTGACTTTCTCGAGTCTCTTCTCTATCTGGTTTCGAGTCTTCGCCCTGCTGCTCTTCTTCGATAAAATCAGATACGGTGAGCAAGTATTTCAAGCGTTCGTCTAGGGGAGGACGACAAGCTAAAAGACCCTGGGTATAAGGATGTTGGGGATGGAATAAAATCTGGTTTTTTTCACCTTTCTCGACAATTTTTCCCTTGCGCATTACTACTATATGGTCAGCAATGTTAGCAATTACGCTCAAGTCGTGGGATATGAAGATGGTGGACATACCCCTTTTGGTGCATAGTTCTTGAAGTAGATCGAGAATGGTTGCTTGCACGGTCACGTCAAGAGCAGTTGTGGGTTCGTCAGCAATTAAAATTACAGGATCGCAAGAAATTGCCATGGCGATCGTCACCCTTTGCAATTGACCTCCAGAGAGTTGATGGGGATAGCGATCGAGTATTGCTTGCTTTCGTTGTTTGATGTAGTCAAGTATCTTGAGATTCGCTCGATTTCTTCCTTTTTTTTCTGTTTCTTCGAGATATTGTTGTTCTAGTTGTTCGTTAGTGGGAAAAAGTTTTACTTCCTGTAACAGCGAGATCGCTTGTTCTCTTGCTTGTTCTTCGGTAACATTCTGATGAAGTAAAATTGCTTCAGTGAGCTGAAAGCCAATTGTGTAGACTGGATTGAGCGCACTCATGGGTTCTTGGAAAATCATAGCAATTTTATTGCCACGATAATGACGCATTTGCTTTGGCTTTAAACTCAAAAGGTCGATTGGTTCTGCCTCAGTTGTTTCCTGAAAGCGAATTTCACCACCTTCCCTAACTTTACCAGGACTGGATATCAAACCCATAATTGCTAGAGAAGAGACTGATTTACCGGATCCCGACTCCCCTACAATACCCAGAGTTTTGCCTCGTTTAAGTTGAAAATCAATGCGATCGACTGCGGTAACGAGAGAAAGATCGGTTGCAAATTCAACTGTGAGGTTGCGAACGTCGAGAACAGTATCACTCATAATTATCTCTAATATAAATTTAATTGACATCTCTAAGAACAAGCTGTCGCTATGGTCTTAGATTCAAAAGATCGAATCCTTTTAGGTTGTGTCAAGCAACCACTAATACGTTGAATCATTTTCAGATCCTTCGCTTTACTTAACCCTAGATGTTTTCTTAATATATTTAGCGCACCGTTGGCATCAGCATTAATTAACTGACCGCTTTTGGTTTTGTATAAACCTCTTTTAATGCGTTTGCCGCTAAACACATATTTTTTTGTATCGTTAGGATTATAATTGGGAATGTTATCTGCATCTAATGCGCTAGCTTTAGAGGTATAAGATTCTTCGATTTCAATGTATTCAAGTCCTACTCTCTCACAGAGGCTTTCCAGCTTGAGTCGAAAAGTAGATATTGGAATTTGGACAAAGTTTTGATTGTTGCGAGTACCCAGATTGGCATCTTGTTTGATACCAGGGTTGTAGCCCACAACCACTTTGCTAATTCCCGTATTTAAACAACGATTGACAATAAATCTAACTGATTTATTTAGATAATCTTGAATTTGATTAGATCTTTTATCGAGTAGAGAAGCTTGTTGGTTAGTCGTCCCTTCAATACCTTGAATATCTTTAATCGATTGCAATTTTGCATTACGTTTGTTATACCATTGGTTTAATGTTTTTAACCGTTTTCCATCAATAATAAACGATTCTCCATTGGTGGCAACGCAGGTAGCAAGATTGTTAAGACCAACATCGATACCGATTACATCAGATCCTACGGCCAGCTTTTCTTCTACTTGCTCGTAAACATAAGCTACATCAAAAAACCTCGCTTTATATTTGGGTAAAATTCTAATCTCTTTAACCTGCTTATTTCTAATTTTTTCAGGAATTGTTAACGTCACAGAGCCAAAGCTTCGTTTAAAAGGTCTAGACATTGGAATTGAAAATTGCCACTCCTTGTCCTTTAGCTTGTCCCAATCTCGCGCTCGTATTGGGATAATAAGCGCAAAAAAACCATCTTTTGGCAAATATCCAGGCAATCTCACTTTGGCGTTATACTGTCCAGCATTTTTCAACTTGATTAAATTGAAAAACCCACGAAAAGCTCGATCGACAACCTTTAAAGTTTGCTGTCCGATATCCGTTGGTAGCAATATATAGTTTTCGTTTGATTTGCTGTAATGATAAGAACTTTCATAACGAAGAAACTTCCTTTCGGCAAAAAAGTACTGACGAACATTATAAAGACCTACGTTGAATAAATTCTTTGAAAGTCTGCACAATGCTTTTAACGCATCATTTTCATCCCGATTTAGTTTTAATCGATTCGTCAGTGTTAACAGCATAAAAATAAATCCGTCATATATAAATGATATAACGAAATTAAAACTTGTCAACTATCAGTTACAAGTAATATAAGGGCTTCACCTCAATTCCCCTAAAACCAAGCTCTCGCTATGGTTGCAGTACCCGCAGATCGCAATTACGATGGATTGTAACTTACCTCACGCAAAAACGGTGTCTGAAGCCCCGTCCTAGAAGGACGGCATTTATTTATTTTCTAATACTAAACTTATTGTTTTTTTTAGTATTATCAATATTAAGTATTATAAATCATCGAGTTTATAAGAATTCTTAAACTCTTGTAATTCAAGAGTTATTAGCTTATAATTATAGTTGAGTTGTTAAATAAAAAAAATGAAAGCTAGATTTAAGTATCGTATTTATGCTAAACCACATCAAATATTACCACTGGCGAAAGCTTTTGGTTGTGCTAGAGTAGTTTGGAACGATGCACTAGCTATTTATAAAAAAGCTTGGAAAGAGGGAAAACCCCGACCAAAAAATGTTGATAAACGAGTAATTACTCAAGCCAAGAAAACTGAAGAAAGAGCTTGGTTATCTGATGTTTGGGAATCAGTTATACGACTCCATGGAGGATGTGGAAGAAAGCAGAACTCGATGCCTATCAACTACCCAGTGGAACTATCATTGTAAAAGATGATGAGGAGTCAGTAACAAAATTAGCTGAAACTGTTTGCATATGTGCGAGAGTATCAAGTTCTGAGAACAAAGACAACTTAAAAAGACAGTCACCTCGATTGTATGGTTTGAGGAGAGCTAAAAGAAAAACAGAGAAGATTATCGCCGAACTTGAAAGTAGTAAGGTCGAAGATTAATGAAATTAGTAGAGAGACATATTATCAAAAGAGGTCATAGGTTTTTTGATGAGTGTGACTCTCTATGCTTTAGCTCTAAAAATCTCTATAATTTAGCTAATTATAATATTCGTCAAGGCTTTATTTATGCTAAGACTTACTCTAATTACAATTTACTAGACAAAGCTCTAAAGCAGACACAAGAATATAAAGCTTTACCTGCTAAAGTCGCTCAACAAGTATTAAGAGTTCTAGAAAGAAACTGGTCTAGTTTCTTTGCTGCACTATCAGAATGGAAGAAAATGCCAGATAAATTTACAGGTCGTCCCAAGCTACCTAAATACAAGGATAAACAAAAAGGACGAAATATTCTCGTTTATACTATTCAGGCAGTTAGCCAAGTCTGGTTGAAAAAAGGAATAGTTGCCCCATCTAAAACTAACATCAAAATCCCTACCAAAATAGCTCCTGAATCTATCAAAGAAGTCAGAATAGTACCCCATACTGATTGTTATATTATTGAGGTAATTTATGAAAAGCTAATTAGTAGCATCAAAGACAATGAACTTATAGCTAGTATAGATCTGGGATTGAACAACTTAATAGCGCTAACTTCAAATCGAGCAGGTTTTCAACCTATTTTGGTTAACGGGCGACCTTTAAAAAGTATCAATCAATTTTATAACAAGAGAAAAGCTAGTCTGCAAGAACAATTACCGCGCTTTACTTATAGCTCTAAACGAATACTTCGACTAACTCGTCGTCGCAATCAAAAGATTAACAATTACTTACATCATGCCAGTAATCAGATTGTTAACACTTTGCGCGATAACTCAATTGGAACGTTGCTAATCGGTCAAAATAAACACCAAAAACAATCGATTAATATGGGCAAGACTAACAATCAAAACTTTGTCAATATTTCCCATTCTAAACTGATTGCAAAATTGACTTATAAGTGTGAATTAGTATCCAACCCTACGGAAACAAATCCGAGCATGGCTAAAAGCTGGTGTTATGGATAAGAAAGAGTTCTCCGAAACATTCGAGGGTACACCACAAGGAGGCGTGATATCACCTCTATTGGCAAATATCGCCCTCCACGGC
>JASJDA010000217.1 GCA_030065755.1 Prochloraceae cyanobacterium
CTGGGAAGAAAATTTTTTAGAAGATAGCGATCGCATTGGGGCGAAAATTTTTTTCGAGATCGCTTGCATCGCAGAGAATCTTACTGCTACAATAGCAGTGGTCGCAACAAAGGCGTTGTTGACAACTTTACACTCTGTGAAACAAAAATCTAAATAAGTTCTTTCCTCAGTTAAAACCTCCGATGGTAAACAAATGGTAAAAAAAACTGAGCGACCCGATGAAGAGAGCCGTCCGAGCGCCTGCCAAGCAACACGGACGGTTTTCTGGGTTTTGGGTAACTCTTTGAATTTTTTTCATCAGATCTCGACCTCCAAATACTGATGTATATAGTTTAATACAAAAAAGCCTAAAATCAAACAGAATTATTTATTAATCAACTAATTAATAAATAACTAATTTACACTTTAAGTAATTAAAGAAAAAGCTGGCCAAATTATGTTATAAAGAACCAGATTAATTAACAACTAATTGTTTTGATTTTGAGCCAAAAATAACGATATGTAGCACTTTACGCGGCCACATAGGGAAGCTTAATAATTTCAGAATCAGATTTTTTCAATCTTCCGTCTGGAGTTTTGCGCTTAAAAGATTCAGCTTGTGCTAAGATTTCTTGCCCTTCTTTTAAGGGAAGAGAACTCACCCAATCATTCCAATCATCTTCGTTAACAAGATAATCTCCAGGAAGCCAGCCAAAAGCATCTAATATTTTATCCATAATTTTTTTACTAGGAACACTGTCTGGATCGTTACAAAGACGATAAGCAGTATTCTGTCCCACGTCGATTGCTTTCCAAAAAGCATATGGGGTAATATTTTGTTCCTTGAGCAATTTTCTGAGGATATTTTTGACTGGCATTCGAATTTTCATCGAGTTTATCCTCCATTTTCTAATATCACGCAATCTTAGTATACTGTTGATAATATATCATATAAATAGTTAGTATACTAAATACATGTAGGATAAAGCGGCATTCGGCTCAAAATAACCTTTTTAAACCCAACGAATAATCTTCTCGTACAATTAAGAATGTGATAATGTCTGTTTTCGCATTCTTAATTCCATTAGTTCACAGTAGCGTGTCAAACTCGTCAAATACCGATTCCAACTCAGTCCTAGCGGCAGTATCTCTAGAATCTCTAGCTCAAAGTGCGAGTAGAGATATCTTAGATGAATTGCTGCGAGACAAAAAATCACCCAATACCCGTCGCACTTATGCCAAAAGCATTGCCGATTTTTTTCGCGCCATAACCAACGACCCCAAGATAGTTCCCTCAGTGGCTTTAATTCGAGAGTTTCTCAGTCTCAACCACTACAACGCTACGGCACTGGTATTAAAGTACAAAAGCATTCTTGTTGAAAGAAATTTATCTCCAGCTTCGATTAACCTGCGGTTATCAGCCATTAAAAGTTTAGTTCGCTACGCTAAAAAAATAGGTAAGTGCAGTTTCACTTTAGAAGAAATAGAATCGATTAAGGTTGTCCCTTATAGGGATACTACAGGAGTTTCGACGGAAGTATTTTTAAGAATTATTAAGGCGATCGATACGACGACACTAAAAGGTAAAAGGGATTACGCTATATTTCGACTACTGTGGGATAACGCTCTGAGAAGAAATGAGATTAGTCTCGCCGATCTTAAAGATTTTGACGAAATAGAGGGAAAACTTTGGATTTGGGGGAAAGGGAAAATTCAACTAGAAGCAGTTGACTTAAGTGAGGTAACAATTGAAGCCATCTGTGATTGGTTAAAGATGCGAGGAAATGTTAGCGAGCTACTGCCTTTGTTTTGCACACTCGATCGAGCAACTAGAGGACACAGGCTAAGTGGTAATGCTATTTACAATATAGTACGGAAGACAGCCGAGCGAGCGGGAGTAAAAAAGGTATTGAGTCCCCATCGGGTCAGGCACAGTTCTATTACTGCGGCTTTGGATGCAACACGAGGAAATGCTAGAGCAGTGCAGAAACTATCTCGACACGCTGATTTTAATACCTTGATTCGCTATGACGATAACCGCCGTCAGCATCAAAAAGAAGTGACAAATATATTGGCAGATTTGATTTAAGCATTCGCTCGTGTCAAGAGGGAATATTCCTAATATAACATGTATATGCTAATCTGCCGAGATTTGCTCGGCTATTTTGTCAGAAACACACATAATATACATACCAGGCTGCCATTTATAGGCTTTCCAAATCGCGTCTATTACTTTCTCCCTAGGAATATAGCCGCGATCTTTGTAAAGACTATAAGCTGTATCCATATGCAATCCAGTATCTTTTGAAAGTCTGTATGCAGTTATTGAGTGTATATCCATCAATTGATTAATGGTATTGATCGTAGCCATGGTCAAGCGCTTGTTTTTTCTTTAATTTAAGCCTCGCATACTCCTCTAATTTAATCCTCGCATATTCGGAAGGGTTTTGGGTATTGACCGCTCGCTTTATTCCTAATATAATAGGTATAATCGAGTCAGCAATAAAAAACCTTGGTATTCCCAATACCAAAGGAATGAATAATACCACTGTAATGGCTAATCAAAATACTCCAGTAAGAAATTCTAGGCTTGAAGAACTGGAGAAAATTATAGAGGAAGGATTAAAGAGTTTCATTAGTGTTGGAAATGCACTATTTGAAATCAAACAAGATAAGCTTTATAAACAACTTGGATACAAAACATTTGAAGAGTATTGTATCTCAAGATGGAATATTTTACGCAACTATGCTAATAAACAAATTGCCGCATCAAATGTCGTAAATAATTTAATTCAGGGTACAATTGTACCCAAAATCCTACCAGCAAATGAGGCACAAGCTCGGCACTTGACAAAACTCAGCCCAGATTCACAGCGAAAGGCATGGACAATAGTCCTAGAAACAGCGCCAGAGGGTAAAATTACTGAGAAGCATGTGAAAAAAGTTGTGGGAGAAATGCTCGCCGAACAGTATTCTGAATCTGTAGTAGAAAATTCTGAGGAACTTCCTGCTCTAGAAAATGGCGATTTAGTTCAAATTCACTTAACTAATAAGAGTGACCCTCAACTTAATCGATACGATCGTTCTTTAGGTATCGTAGAAAGAATCACTGAGTTAGGGTTAATAGTAGTCAAGGTTTGGCAGTTTGAACTGCCGCCACTTAAGCGAGAAGAACTTCATTGCCCAACAGCGTCTACTAAAATTACCATAGAATTGCCAACGAAGACGATAAGCACTCTGATGAAAGCAGGTTATAGCTCGGTTAATGAAGCATTGCTTGATTTACGTGAGTTAAAGGAAAATAAATAAGCATTTTACATCAAAGTTGACGATTACTCTCAAGCTAACAGTATTTGCTGGTTTTTCTGCCATAGGGGGATTTTTGGATAACTTTTTGCGAGCGCTCGATCGTGCTTACCTGCTCGCTAGTAAATCTTGCCAAACGCCTGGAAATAGCTGCGGAAATTCCATAAGTCCCCGAAAACCGTGGTTGGCTGGAGCAAAGTTGTCAAAGTCGCATCCGAAACTTTCAAAAATCTCCCCATCTACTTTCAACGAGCAGGGCCAAGGATTGCCAATGGGTTGATTCGATCTCGTTTGCAGAAAAAGAACCAATATATCTTGCCCACAGCTCCCAACCGATTCGCGATTCTCTTTGAAAAAGTCGATGTCTAAATTTTTAGTCTCTGTATAAGAACATAAGTACTCATTGCGCTGATGAGGTGCTCGTACCCAGACCAAGCAATGTGCAGCACGGTTATAATTTGGTGCCAATTTGTTCCACCAACCACACAGCAGCCTAAAAGCAGGGTGCAGTTCCAGATTTTGAGCTTTTAAAGTGTTAAAATAGACTGGATTTTCCGTCGCTAGTGTAATCGCTTCGCAGAGGATATTTGGAGGTAGATCGCAAATAGCTAATTGAGAATCAAAGTGCGAAACTGTTTGTAAATCAGCAATGAGTTGGATGTCTTTTGAGTTGTGTTGGGGAATGGGATATTTCATGGCTTGTATTTTTTAGAGTAATTATTTTTTCTGACTTCGTTTTTTTTTGCTGTGGCTCAGTAGCATTCGTCTACTGAGTTGCGATCTATGCTTCGTTGTTACTGTTCCTCGTTTTCTTGCTCTTCAGAAGAGCTGTCTTTTGGGAGGTTGAGGTTTATGCTGAATTCAGACAAATGCGATCGCAGTTGCTCTATTTGTTGCTTTATTTGCGAGCGCAATTCTTCAATTTGTTCATTATTTATGGCGACCCCAGAAGATACTTCTGAAACTGTTACAGATTGGTCTCTTAACAATTCATCTTTCAAGCTATTGACTGCCTCATTTAATTGCTCTTCAGTGACTAAATTATTAGTCACTGTAGTGAAAGAATTAAGAGTTAAGGGACTGGGAGGATTGTTGCTACTCAAAAAAACTTTTAATATTTCAATAATTCCAGTACTGATTGAGGGTTTAACCGCTCCTGATTTATATGTTCGAGTAATCTCGTGCTCGAAACAATATTTGACCAAACGTTCTTCGATATCGGCAGGAATGTAAACAGATGCTGCTTTATATTTAGTCGCCACAAGAGTCATCCTTTTAATTTATAGTAAAAAAAACTAAGGTTTTTTGTTTGAAAGAATTGGGTTTTGATATTCTTGGCCATTAGGCCAGATTGCTCCATGTAAATCAACTAGAGAAAGAAGAGCGTTTTCGTCGATAATAGCACCATCTAAATTAGCATTTTTCAAGTTGGCACCAGTTAAATCTGCTCCCGTTAAATCTGCACCAATTAATTTCGCTCCTTCCAGATTAGCTCCTTGTAAAATGGCTCCCTGCAAGTTAGCATCAATCAAATTAGCATTCTTTAAGTTAGCATTTACTAAGTTGGCGTGACTTAAATTGGCATTAACCAAATTAGCTCTTGTTAGAGAAATTCGTCTGAGTTTAGCGCTTTGAAAATTGGCATTTGTCAAGGTAGCAAAATTTAAATTTCCGTCTAATATAGTAGCCCCTTTAAAATCAACTTTTCTCAGCTCACTTCCTGTTAGTTGAATTCCGTTAAGATTAGCGTTGCTGAAATTAGATGATTTAAGATTAACCGACGGTAAATTTTTAGCAGCCAAGTTCATTTGTTTGAAATTGCACTTAACACATTTTCCTTCGTTCGTTAAGCGAGAAACAGGATGATTGGAATAGTTGTACATCCATATTGCCAAAATTCCCGTAGTAATAATACCACTAGCGAGCGCCAGTAATTTAAGATTATTTGATGATTTTTTTTTCATGTTAGCCCCTTGCTGAATTCTTTTGCTACGTTCAAGTTCAGGATTGTGAAGTAAAGATTTAAAAGATATTTGTTTCGCTTTAGTATCTTTTTTTACGTTTAACTCGGAAGGAATTAATTGATAATATTGTTGACCAGATTCCGAGTTATTTAAACTTTTATAAACGGCCAGTAATAAAATTTTTCTATAAAGATTGTCTAAAACGCTAAAAGTATTATTATCTAAGCTTTTAGCGCATTTTTTCAACTGAAAGCGACGATTTCTTAGCCAAGCTTTTTCTTGTGAAGATAGATTAATTTTAACTAAAAATGCTTGAAAAAAATTGAGCTGTACCCCTGAAAAAATAGTATTAATAGCTACTTTAATTTCTTCAAATTGAGCATCAGTTAATGTGCCTTGTTTTTTCAGGAGATTCAGCTCTGAATAAGAGTATTCTCGAACATTTTCTTCTAATTGTTCTATGTTCATCGCTATTTATGAAGCTCAATTTTTGGCACTGACAACTGCGGTAGCAGCCATAGCCGTATTGACGATCGTCAAAGTACGAAAAGGATCGATCAGAGGATCGATCGCCACGAACAGACCGATTACTGGCGCAAGCGGTATTGAGAGCCAACCCAAAACCAAGCCCAGCATACTTAAGGTTAAAATTCCTGTTGTTCCGGCGGTAGCTATGCCAGCGACGATCGAACCAAGAACGATCGTTATTAGTTCCACTGCTCCTAAATCTATTTCATATATGGAGACAACAAAGACACTGGCAATCGCAAAATAAACCACATTCCCAAATCGGCACAATCCAATCGATATGGGTACAGCCAAATTAAGGTCATCTGGTTTGAAATTGAGCCTGGTAAGAGCGGAGATAGATGCAGGTAAACAAACCAAACTACTAGTAGTAGCTACTGCCAAAAAAGTCGGTTCTTTGAGAGCTGAGAGGACTGAAAATAGCGATTGCTTTGTTTGTAGCCAAACGACGATCGTACTCAAGCAGTACATAATTATATATGTGGCGAGCGCGATGACGACAAAATGGAACATTCTCAAGATCCCATCTATCCCGATGCGGGATAACTGATTGGCTAGCAAACTGCATAAAGCTAGCGGCAAAAAAAGATTCAAATAATCGATCGCCATCGAAAAAGTTTTATATATTTTCGACAATAGCGAAAAAATTATTTTTGTGATGGGAGACTTCTTCATCGAACCGAGGAAAATGCCACCAACAATAGAGGATGCCAAGACAATTTCTAAGTTAAAAATGCTACTATCAACATTTTCCACAGAAACGGTAGAACCGATGAAAGTTTGTTGAAATAGCCCCATTTGGGGAAATAATAAAATTGCTATCAAAACAGCGATCGCACTGACTAGAAACATAGCTGCAGGAAAGACAACAAAGATTTTCGATCGGATGTTAGATGCTCCAGTTACAAGTCGTGCAATGGAAGTGGCGACGAGGCAAAACAATATTGGAATAACGCAGATTTTAAGCAAACTTAGATAAACTATACCTATTGGCTCTATTGTTGATGCCAGATCGATATCGTTAATGCCAATATGTATTCCAGCTAAAGCGCCAATGGCGATGGCGATCGTCAGTAGAGAGCGAGAGTTCAAGCAACGGATTAAAGAAAATGAGAGATAAAATTGGTTAATGGTAGAAACTTTCAAGCTGCGACCTCCATTTTTGGTTCGGGATAAAACAATGGAGCCAATGCACGATCGAGAGTTACCTCCGCTGCTACATCAAGAGGATCCAGCACGGGAATTGTTAAATAATTCATTTTTTCCAAGGCGATTGATAGTTCGGTACATCCAGCAACTATTAACTCAGCGCCTCGCTCAGCCAAATAAAAAACTGCTTTTTCCAAGACCTCAAATACTCGCTCATCCGTGGACGAGCCAGTAGTTTTGAGCCCCCAAGATTGAGAATATATTGCTTGCATAACCTCGTCTTGAAGCTGACAATCAACAGGAAGAGTAAGAGGAATTAAACCAGCCTGAAGCAGATAAGAATTGTATAAGCTATTAGAGAGAGTTCCTGAGGTTGCTAGCACTCCTACTTGCGTTACAGTAGGGTGCTGTTTGACGATATCGCCTACCGTAGATTCGATTAAGTGAACCCAGGGAATGTCAAGCTGGGGCTGAACTCGATCGTAAAACACGTGGGCAGTATTGCAGGGAACAACCAAAAAGTCTGCACCTGCTTTTTGTAAAAGTTTTCCGTACCTGACTAAATGAGGGACGCAATCTGGAGCATTACCAGCCAAGCTGCTGGTGCGATCGGGAATGTCGGTAGCGGCGATAGAGATCCAAACAGGATGCTCGCTATCGCTTTTGTTTCCCCGTTTTATGCTAGTTTCCAAAAGTTTTTGCTCAAAGAAGATGGAAGCTCGTGGTCCCATTCCTCCCAAAATGCCAGGAATGGCAATTTGTTTTTGGTTATTGTTTGAAAAGTTAAAAACCATTGTTTTAATTGAAGTTAAAAAGTTTTTTAATTAACAGCAGTAAAGCGATGTTCTTCTAACACCCATTCAAGCTGCAGGTGCTTTTTCAACAAACTCAACAATTCTTGTTCATCGAAAGGTTTGTGGAGATAGGCATCGCACTTGAGATATCCCTGCTGCATTTCATCGGTAATTTCGGAGCCAGAAATTATAATCAAAGGAATGTTTTTAAACAAGGGATGTTCATGCAATTGCTTTGCCGCGGTAAACCCAGTTTGCACAGGCATAAAGAGATCGAGCAAAATAATATCGGGTATGTATTGATCTAAAACCTCAAACATCTCCTTGCCGTTTGAGGAGGTAAGAACCTCAAAACCTATTGGTTCCAGCATTTTGACCAAAAGATTGCGATTATCCTCAATATCCTCAACAACCAAAACAGAACGCTTTTGGCCCACATATCCGCAAATCAAAGAGTTATCTCGTTGAGTTGGGAAAACGACAGGCACGCTAACATCGAACCAAAAAGTAGATCCCGATCCCACCTGACTTCTGACTTTAAGCTGCGATCCCATTAGCTCAACGAAATGTTGAGCTACGGATAACCCGATTCCAAAACCAGTATGAGATTCTCGTTGGCCGACCATCTCAAAAGGTTGGAAAATTTTGAGATGGTCGGTGTTAGCAATACCAATACCAGTATCAATTATTTCAAATCTTAATTGGACATTTGATTGAGGTCTTGCATGGGCATTCGATGAACGGATACTTACCGACAAAACTACTTCGCCAGTGGCGGTAAATTTTATGGCGTTATCGAGCAAATCACTTAAAATTCTTTCCAAACGGCTCGGATCGACCCAAATATATTCGGGTAAGTTTTCACCTGTTTTTAAGAGCAAGTGGAGTCCTTTTTCAATAGCAAACAAATCGAAGCCAGCAATAATTTCAGTTAGAAAACTATCCAAATTTAATACCTTTGGAGCTAATTCTACCCGACTATTTTGGCTCGAAGAAAAGGAGAAAATATCCTCGAGCAAAACTGAAAAACGCGCTCCTGCATCTTTAATGATTTGTAGGTAATTTTGCTCGTCCTTGCTGAGATTCTTCGAGCGCATCAAAACTTGAGTGTAGCCAGAAATCGTATTGAGAGGATTTCTGAGTCTATCGCCCATAAAGGCCAAGAATCTATCTTTCGCGCCATTTGCGATCTCGGCTGATTTCAATGCTTGATTGAGTTGAATAGTACGCTGAGCGACTTTGTTCTCCAAGGAATCAAAGGATTCCTTTAATTGGCCTGCCATATGTTCGATCGAACTCGAAAGCTCTCCGAGTTCGTCTCTTCGCTCGCTAGCCAGTGATGTATCCCACTCTCCTTTAGCTATCTGAGAAGCAGCCAAATTTATTTTTTGGATTGGCTGAGTAATACGCCTCGACGTATAAAAAGCGACAAGCACAGCGATCGTAGTGGCGGCAATGCACAGCGCGATCGTAATTCTGGTGGCTTCATCTATTGAGCCAGTGAAATCGCTTTGCGGAACGGTAACGATAACTAGCCAGTCGAGACCCAACTCACGATCGAGTTCCTTCACCTGCAAAAAGTATTGCTCTCCATCCCGACTAGAAAAACTAGTAGATAGGTTGTCTAGATTGGCAAAATTACCATATCTACGCAACAAATATTGACTAGTTTTCTTGACTGTGGGATCGTTGCTGGTGGTGATTTTCTTTTGCCAAGAATTCTCCAAGGGGAACGACAATTCGTTGCTATTACTTGCGATCGTCTGCCCAGATCTCGAAATAACGATCGTTTTGGCGTTAGGACTAATTTCTAAGCTACTCAAAAAATCGCTAAGCTGGTTAAGGGTAAGATCGACACCCAAAACACCTTTGAAGTCATTGCCTTGGTAGATCGGCGCAGATAAAGTGATTCCGAGGATTTGATAGTTCATAGAAGCAAAAGCATAAGGCTTTGACCAGATAGCTTCTTTCCTTTTGTGCGCATCTTCGTACCAAATCCTTTCCCTGTGATCGTAAAGTGCTTCTGCGATTATTTCCGCCGTCAAATTCCCATTGCGATCGAGAACCACAGTTTCTCTATTGGGAGCCGAATGAAAAGATCGTCGTTGTTGTACGAAAAAGTTTTCTGGAGTTTTTTGTACTCCAAGAAATTCGCCATTGGGTTGCCCAAGATATAGAAAGGTGAGATTGTTATCCCGAACATTTCGCCAAAAATATCGTCTCAGTAGATCTTTGTTCTCAAACAAAGATGGGTCGGTTTCTAAGCCAGATTCGATCGCTTTTTGGGCAATTAAAGAATCGTTTAAATATCCTTCTATTTCGGCTACAATCCTTTCAGATATGCGCTCGGTTAGGGAAAAAACTAGTTTTTCTGTCGATTTTTTTCCGTTGTTTAACCAGAGATATCCAGTAATGCCTACAGCCAAAACAATTTGGACAACAGCAGGAATTAAGATTCTGTTCCGCAAAGAATACTTTTTTTTCTGGTTTTTAGATGAAAATAAAAGCATTTTTTTCTCTCCTACTGAAATCCTAATGGTAGAACAACAAAATATCAACACTAAGCCCAAATAAGAACATTGCTGATACTCTCTCGATAACTCGAGCTTTTTCCTGATAGAAATTGCGGATTTTTTCCCTTGATAACAAGCCAACTAAAAAAGCCCACCAAATCAATCCAATTATTACTACTCCACTAACTACAAGAAACTGTCCTTTGAGCGGCAATTCCAAATCTACAGCTAAAGTAGCCATTGTGGAGAAAAACACAAAAGATTTGGGGCTAAAAATACTGCACAAAAATCCTTGACGAATATATAGCCACAAACTATTTTTCTCAGTTCCATTTGTTAAAGAAGGTCTTTTTTTGCTCCTACCTTTCTTGAACCAAAGTTTTATTCCCAAATAGGCTAAGTAAGCACAACCAACGAATTTTATTATCGCGATCGTCATGGGAGCTTCGGTCAGGTAATCCATTTCTATCAGAGTAATTGAGACGTAAGTAAGATGGGAAATAATTGACCCGATAGATGTCAACAAACCACCCCAAAATCCAGCCTCGATCGTTTTCAAAGAAATAATGGCAAAGCTTTGTCCAGGGATTAAAAGAATCGATGTCCAATAAAAAGA
>JASJDA010000022.1 GCA_030065755.1 Prochloraceae cyanobacterium
GAGTGTATGAGGGCAAAAGTTCCCACGGCACATCGAGAACGCCGATAACTCTGGATACGTTAAGAAATTTATCTGTTTCTTAGCGCACGAATCCCCACCTATAATCTTTGATTTAGGTGGGGTGCGTTCAATATTATCTAATCTATCTATTGATTTAACGATGTTATACCATGTCAATAAGCCATTTTTAGCTGCAACTTCTTCCAAAATCTTCTTTGCGATCGCTAGTTTTAAATAATCCATAAAATAAAAAATAGGTTAGGTTTGCTGGTCTTCAACCCAACCTACAAAAATTAAACGCTTACTAACACTTTTAATTGGGAGCGATCGCTGGTTGAGGTGGTGTGAGTCGCTTGCTCGCTCGAACAATCTTCAAAGATTGCTCCCCTTTCAATTAAATTTAGTCTCATATATTGGGAAATACCTTGGTTGTCGCCAAAGCGAGCATTTTCAACCCTAGTATTACTGAGGTTAGCATCCTGTAAATTAGCACCTATTAGATTAGCATTTCTCAAATCACTACCATTGAGATTAGCCTTGGCTAAATTAGCCCTTTTTAACACAGCACCGAAAAAATTGGCTCCAACTAAACAGCTACCAGTTAAATCTGCATCTGTTAATTTGGCACGTACTAGATAGGCATTACTGAGATCGGCGTTACGCAGAGAAGCACGACAAATAAAAGAGTCATTTAAGAAAGCATTTTGGAGGTTAGCACCACTAAAATCGGAATCATTGAGAAAGCTATGACCTAAGTTAGCACAATCGAGATCCGCAAAGATTAACGATGCATTCGCCAAAAAAGCTCTACACAGTAAAGTGTAACTTAAGTTAGCATTCTGAAGATTGACAGCTTTGAGGTTAGCACGACTCAAGGACGCACAACATAAGTTAGCCCCATCTAAATAAACACCATTAGCATTTATTCCATCTAGTTTTGCTTTTCTCAAATCCAGATCGCGATCGGGATTATTTGTTCTCCAGTGATTCCATTGTTGTTTCCCTTGCTTGAGTAATAGAATGTACTCCGAATTCCCCATTGCCGTTTCCCCACTTGCGGATAAAGTAGCCTTCATATATAGAATTCCCTAAAATTGACTCTCAAGAACAATAAATATTGACTATATCTGTTACTTTTCTTCAATAAATATGGCTAAAAAATAAAGTTAATATAAATTATGAAAAATTTCAGGAATATAAGTAGTATAATATAATGCCTATATTTTTAACAAGCTATTTTGACTAAATCGACGGCAAATTCTCAGCAATAGTAGCAGAAGGCGATCGAGGGTTTTAACCGCCTACGGCAGAAGGTAGGAGGCAGGAGGCAGAGGGCAGAAGGAGTTTAAATGTCAAAGAACTAGTTAAAAATCGTCGTCTTTCGAAGTCGATATCTGATGCGGCGCGATCGAAATTCAGACAGTGGTTGGAATATTTTGGCGACAAGTTTGACATACTCCGTTCCTAAACTCCGTTATAGAAACGGATTCTTAAAAACAGAATCTCGGAGGTAACAGAAGTTACGAACACACCAATTACGGTGTCACACTGGCACTTGTCTTGCGCAACCCTACTCTCTCATACCGAAGTACTTGAGCATACTTTTATTTTTTCTCAACTTTAAAATGATTCACTCTTTAAAAAAGCACCTAATTTATACACCTGACGATTGTCTGTTCGCAAATAATTTGCCGACTGCATACGCGGTTGTGTATCAGGTATTTCACCTGTTCTTTTTTAAATCTTCGTCTCTTAAGCTGATTTTATGTATTTGATCATACATCGGTGTGGTGAATAAAGGGTTGGCGCAGGATTCCCCGAAGGATGTATTTATTTTTATAGGAAACCCTTCTATACCGATAGGTTATTACGAAGGGACAAAAGTTAAAACAAAAAGGGTTTCCTATAAAAATAGAATCATTGTCACCCCTACAACTAAAAACTTTAAGCGCAACAACTGCGTTGTTTTAAATCGCTTTCGTTTTATAGTTGCAGTACCCTCCTGCGAATTATGATGGGTCATACCAATTTTCTAAATGTTTACTATATATCTTTATATTCCCCCTCTTCCCACACTCCCCACCCCTCCCACACTCCTATCCACAATTATTTGTAGCAAAGATAAATTAAATTGGTATCAGAGGTCAGGGGTCAGAGGTTAGAGGACTTCTGAAAGTTATTCAGTCTAGGTAGAAGATAAATGCTCTTTTTTTTCCCGATCCCTGACCCCCTATACCTGACCCCTTATAGGATAACTTTTCAACTAAAGTTCATATTAGACGGATAATTTTTGGCTTGTTTGTACTTTTTATAAACTTTTTTTTGATTTTTACACTTTTACACACTTTTTCTCACTTACAAATTACAATAAAAAGCTAATAATGATAGAAAAGAAGATGTTGCAAAGTTTAAGAGTAACTCAAAAGCCTTCGTAATATTTATTTTGTAAACAGTCTCTTAAATTTATGTTTATCCTTCGTGTAGATTTTCGTTATAAATGAGATTATGGGTAGAGATAACATAACTTGAAGAGGATGTCATCAAAAAATATTTTATTACAATAAGTAATGTAAAGATAACGTAAAGTAAAGCAAATGAGAAAACAATATATTAGATTGCTAACGGCAATAGCATTTGGTTTATTGATACAAGGAACTTTACTAAAAGTAAATGCAGCTCCTAGTTCTGATTATGACGAAAAGCAGGAACAACAAGGCGAGGAAAGTAACTTATCCCCAGAATTTCGCCGTATGGAGTTCGCGATTGTTTTATCTGTAACAGGTTTAGCAGTCCTGATAGGAACTGGTTGTTCAATTAAGTACAATAGATCTTCTTCAGGAAAAAGAAAACTGTCTAATTCGGACGATAGCGTTATAGATTTTCAAGATAAAGAAGTTAGTCCACAGAAGTTACAAAAGAATTCTACAACAGAAGATCCACCAGCAATTAATGCTAAACATGAATTACTTGGGGATTTAGATAAAGAGTACAGAGAAATATATCTGAATTTACAACAAAAAGTTTATAATTCTCCTGATTTTGCGAATAGTCCCACCAAGGATATCGATATTTGGGAAGTAGACGTACAAATAGCTCTAACGATTTTATCTGAATCGTCTGACAACTTTGAAAAGTTGCAAAAAGTAATATCTCAAAGCGATCGCCTGAAAGAATGGAAAGATTCGCTACCAGAAAGGGAGTATCGTGTCAAAGCATCCGAGTACATTGCCAAGACTTACAATTGGGCTGAAAATTTACAGCAATGGCGAGATTATCGAGTTACCTCCGAAACTCCCTCTGGAATAGGATCGATATAATAATTTACCAAACAGACAAACACTCAACCATCGATCGCACATGACATTTTTATCAACTGAATTGAAAACCTATAGTTAATTAAGGCTACCGCAAATTAAAAATGGTAAGTATGAGTGTTTGTCTTCCGAGACCAATAAGTTTTTAGTTATTTGTTATGCAAATCCAGACGGGAATTTAAAATAATAGAAACTAATAGAAACTTAAAAGTCGGATGTCATAACAAATGACACTCACTCAAGTCTGGGGCGCTCTATTAATACTCTTGGTATGTCCGATTTTAGGAGGACTACCCCTAATTAGTTGGATTACCTATGCTATTACAGGTCGTCAGCTAGCAAAATTAGGAACGGGGAATATATCAGTATCAGCCGCTTTTTACCACGGTGGCAAACTGTCAGGTATTTTAGCAGTTTTGTCAGAGGCATCAAAAGGAATTGCGGCAGTATACATAGCTCGCGTTTTTTTCCCAACAGATCCAACGTGGGAACTAATTGCTTTAATTGCCTTGGTAATGGGACGTTACTGGATAGGTAAAGGAGCTGGGACAACTAACGCAGTCTGGGGAATTTTAATTCACGACCCAATATCGGCAGGATTAATATTTTTAATTGGGGGAATTAGTTTTACAATTTTTCGGGAGCGCGCCTCCTTTAAGTTAGTCATACTGGTTCTACTGGTGGTAATATTAGCAATCCGCCATCCTCAAGAACCAGAAAGGATCGTCGCAGCAATGGCTTTATCTAGCGTACTTGCCTGGATTTTGGCTAAAATTCCCGATGACTTAGATCTGCCAGCAGAAGGAGCCAAGGGGGACTCTCAAAAAGTGTTTCGTTTTTTTCGAGGTGACAAAACAATTATTTCGCTTAATAGCGCATTAGATGCTTCTAAAGTGGGTTTTAAAGCTGCTAATCTGTCTAAACTAAAAAACTGGGGCTATTCCGTACCTGATGGATGGGTATTATTAGCAGGAGACGATCGCGAACCCTACATTAAATATCTATCCCCTTCCCTTTCTCAACCCCTAGTGGTACGCTCTTCAGCAGTGGGAGAAGATTCCGAATCTGTTTCGGCTGCAGGGCAATATGCCACTATTTTGAATATCACTAACTCCGAGGAACTAGAAGCAGCGATCGTTGACTGTCAGGCTTCTTACAACAACCCAACCGCTGCTCAATATCGCCAGGACAGACAGCAAGAAGACGCGTCGATAGCGGTAATAATTCAAAAGCAGATTCGAGGGGTTTTCTCAGGAGTAGTTTTTAGCCGCGACCCTATAGATCGACTCAGTAGCGCCATAATAATAGAAGCCTTGCCAGGAGATGCAGTTCAAGTAGTATCGGGGCAAGTTACTCCTCAACAGTATCGAGTCTATTTGTCAAACTCCTTTACTAAGGAAAAACAAACACTCCAAGCAAATATAGAAGGAGTTGGAGATATACCCCAAAAATTAATTGAAGAAATTGCAATAATAGCGAGGGAGATTGAAGATCTGAACCACGGTATTCCTCAGGATATCGAATGGACTTATGACGGAGAGCAAATATGGCTGCTGCAAACGCGACCTATTAGCACTTTACAACCAATTTGGACGCGCAAAATTGCAGCAGAAGTAATTCCAGGATTGATTCGACCTTTAACTTGGTCTATTAATCGCCCTTTGACTTGTGGCGTTTGGGGAGAAATTTTTACTATCGTTTTAGGAAAAAAAGCTGAGGGCTTAGATTTTACTGAAACTGCAACCTTACACTACTCCAACGCCTATTTTAATGCCACTCTGCTCGGAGAGATATTTCGACGCATGGGGCTACCTCCCGAAAGCTTAGAATTTCTTACTAGAGGGACAAAATTGAGCAAACCTCCCCTGATGTCTACACTGCAAAATATTCCAGGGTTATTGCGCTTGCTAAGTCGCGAAAGTAATTTAGAAAAAGACTTTGAAGACGATCTAAAGCGCTATTTTGCTCCTATTCTCAAAGATCTCGAGTCCCAGTCTGCTTCAGAATTGTCAGTCTCGATCGTTTTAGAAAGAATAAATAAAATTTTATCTGTTTTAGAGAAAGCTACCTATTATAGCATTCTCGTGCCTTTAAGTTTCGCACTGCGACAAGCAATTTTAAAAGTTAAAGATACAGAACTAGATAACAGTGAGACACCAGAAGTAGAATCATTGAGAGCGCTAGCTTCGGTTGCTGAAAATGTGCGCAACTTACTACCAGAGGAGTATATAGCCTCTGACTCTTGCTGTGCTTCCCTGTTTGCAGATATCGCCGATATGCCCGACAGTCAAAGTATCCTAGAACCGTTCGATCGATGGCTAGAATCTTACGGTTATCTGTCTCAAGTAGCGACTGATATCTCCGTTCCTCGCTGGAAAGAAGACCCTCGACCTGTCAGAGAGCTGCTTTCTCAGTTTCTCACCAGTAAGGAGAAAAAAAGCGAAACTGAACCCAAACAGAGAGCGCAAAATGTTGGTTGGAAAATCCAGCTAGTGCAAAAACGACTTATTCTCAAAGCCAAAACAACAAAGATTTATTCTCAGCTATTAGCTCATCTGCGCTGGAGTTTTTTGGCTTTAGAGCAAAAATGGCTGGAGTTGGGATTACTTTCTGAACTAGAAGATGTCTTTTTCCTGGAATTTTCTGAAATTAGCCATTTAATTGAAGATGAAGATCCAAAACTGAAACAGAAACTACCTGAGTTAATAAGGCAAAGACGCATCCAACTCGAAGAAGATCGGAGACTAACTAGCGTTCCCTACGTAATCTATGGTAATCCTCCAGCCTCAGCTTTTATTGCATTTACTTCCCCTCTATCAGCAACACAGCACGTGCAAGGAATTGCTGCAAGTCCAGGACAAATACAAGGAAAGGTTAAAATTATACGCAACCTTCAACAAATTGCTGGAGTCGATCGAGAAACTATAGTCGTCGTGCCTTATACTGATTCTGGTTGGGCCCCAATGCTAGCTCGTGCAGGGGGTATAATTGCCGAAGTAGGCGGTCGCTTGTCCCACGGCGCAATCGTAGCTCGCGAGTATGGCATTCCCGCAGTAATGGATATTAATAATGCCACTCAATTGTTGCGCGACGGTCAGAGAGTGCTATTAGACGGTCAGAGGGGAATAGTTGAGATTCTCGACTCACCACAACAGTTCGATCGCGATAAGGTGTAGCGAGCGTCCTTTGTTTTAATTGCGATCTCGGTTGTTGTCTCCCTTTCAGAACTTATGGAATGCAATCTTTGCAAATTTTAGTCAACAAGGCTTGTAGGCTCTTATTTTTAAATTAGAGGTTCGGTAGAGCCAAAATTTTGAGCTTTAATAATCCACTCTAGATTTAAATGCTGCTTCAATAAATCCATTAATTCTTTTCGATCGAAAGGTTTTTTCAGATAAGCTTCGCAACCAAAATATTGACACAATTTTTCTGTCATTGAGCTAGATGACAACAGAATTACGGGAACGTTTTTTAATTTTGGTATTTGCCGAAGTTCTTTTACTGAAGAAACCCCGCTTTTAATTGGCATAAATAAATCGAGAAAAATCAGATCTGGTTCGATAGAAGATACTATTTTTAGCATTTCTTTCCCATTATTAGAGGTCACTACCTCAAAGCCAAGAGAAGAAAGAATGTTAAACAAAAGCGAACTATCTTCTTCTTTATCATCGACGACCAGAAGCTTGCGTCTTTTGCCTTTGTAACCTAATACTTCCTCAATTATTCGATCGGATTCTAGCTCGGGCGAAGAATTGACAACTGGTAAAATTAGCTCGAATCTAAACCGCGAACCTTTGCCTAATTCTGTTTTAATTTCTAGTTTAGTTCCCATCATTTCTAGGATTTTTCTGGTAATAGCCAAGCCTAAACCTTCGCTATTAATTTTATACTCAGAAATTTCAATGTTTTCTAAAGGAATTAACATTTTGTCTAGCTGATGCTTGTCTATTCCCTTACCTGTATCAATAACTTCAAAGCGCAGTTTTTGTTCTGATATCGAATTATTATTAGAAGAGTCTTCAGAAGAGTCTGAGGAACTTTCAATAACACTAACTTTCAAAGTCACTCTGCCAGAAGCAGTATATTGAACTGCATTACTCAAAAGATTAATTAGTACTTGTCGCAGTCTCTTCTCGTCTGCTTTAACAACAGAGGGAAGTTTTCCTCTGGGAATAAAGTTAAACACGAGTCCTTTTTCTACTGCCAAGTTATTAATAATATTTGCTATTCCCTCTAACATATCTGATAAATATACGTCAGCAGGGTTGATTTCTATATTATCCACTTCAGTTTTGGAAAAATTTAAAGTATCGTTAACCAAAGTTAATATATGATTGCTACTCTGTTCGATAAGACTCAAAACTTGAAGTTGCCGAGGTATTAGATAACCTTCTCGCTTGAGTATATTGATATAGCTTAAGATGCTATTGAGAAAAATCCGTATTTCGCTACTGACGCTAGCAAGAAATTTATCTGTATTTTGGTGAGTAAGTACGGCAGCTTCTTGTGCTTTTTTTAGTCGAACAGTGCGATCGTCAATTTGATATTTTAATAACTCGAAGAAGCTTTTCAACTGAGTTGCCATCTCGTCAAAAGACTCTGCAAGAATTCCAAGTTCGTCTTGACGATTAATTTCTACTCTTCGATCCAGTTGACCTTTAGAAATAGCGACTGCTGTTTCTGTTAAGCGATCGATTGGTTTAATTAGACGATTAGCTATGAGCCAAGTTAAAATACTGACGCCTAACACGGCGGTTGTCGCAACTAAAAATGCTAACCTCTGAAATTCTTCTTGGTTCTCGAAAAGCTCGGATTCTTTTTGAACAACTACGATACCCCAGCCATTTTGCAGGCGAGTGCCGTAAGAAAACCACTTAATATTTTTTTCGTCTCTGAAAGAGAAGTCACCTCCTTCATCAGACAAGAGATGTTCCACGGGTGCAGAGTCTCTTTCGGGTGGATTGCTCCTTAAGTTTTTTAGTTGTCGTCCAGAGATAAATTCTGGATTTGGATGAGCTAATACTATGCCGTTTCGATTAACTAAAAACGCATATCCGGTTTCCCCAAATCTTAATTTACCTATTTGGGTTACTATCCCCTCTAAATCAGTACATAAAGCTGTTACACCCACTACAGTTAACTTGTTTTGACGAATCGGTGCAGACAAACATAAAGCTGGTTTTTTGTTGGTACGGCTAATCAAAGCTTGGTAAGTAATGCTATTTCCTGCCATAGCGCCTTGAAACCAGTATCGATCGCCATACCCTCCTAATTTTTTATTATCGTTGCGAGCTAAAACCTGACCGTTTTTGTCAACCGTTACAGCCAAATATATGTGCTTGTAGTTTTCAGCGATGTTAGATAGCACTGGTTTTTGTTTTGTGGGGTCCATGCTAACAACATCTGGTTGTTTGCTCAGGTTATGCAAAGCTAAAACATTTGACTCGTTCCACCTGTTTATACTTTCAGCCAATAACTCGGCTTTTAATGCTATATTTTCTTTAGCCTCTTGACTTATTTTTTTAGAAGCTCGATCGCTAGAATATAAAATCGCTATTAAAATCAACGGAACTGTTCCCGCTAACACTAGCAGAGGTATCCGAAATCGTAAACTTCTTAATAATGAAACTTTCATAAACAAAACTGTTTTACTTAAAAAAAATTATTAATATTTTCAACTTAACAGCTTTAGCTTTAAATCTTACTTCCTATTTTAATCATTTATGCTGAAATACGTGTTTGAATTATAGTGAGTTCTTAAAGAATATTTGTCTAATTTTTTCTAAACATATTTACATAAAATATCTACTTAAAACTGCTTTGTTCATTTATTCTATAAACCTCTTAGTTATATATATGCCTTAATTTTTGGAAATATTATTGAATTTATGGGATTTTCTATAGCTTTTTTTATAGAAATAAAATTAAGTAATTATACTGAAATTATTTTGTGTTTATAAATGGTTATAACAAAAATAGTAAGAAAAAAATTAACCTCCACTATAATAGCTGCTGACTCTCTTCCATTGCCATTAATCTTGCTACTTTGGCTTTTAATTTTTGTAGTCTAATAATTATCAGTAGGCTAATAGAGCCTAAGCGATCGACTTTTGAGTAGAGAGGTTAGAGAACAAATACAATATCAATAAGAATAACGTTCTTCAGCCCAGGGTTCTCCTCTGGGATGATAGCCATTGCGTTCCCAGAAGCCTAACTCTTTACTCCCCAAAAACTCTAAGCCATTTATCCACTTAGCACTTTTCCAGGCATACAGATGAGGAACTACCAACCGCATCGGTCCTCCACGTTCTGCGGTTAGTGGTTCTCCAAACAAAGTATGAGCAAAAAAGTTATCCTCCCGCACAAATTCTTCTAAAGTTAAGTTGGTAGTGTAGCTCCCATAACAATGTTGCATCACGTGAGTAGCTTTGGGATCTAATTCTACCAATTCCATAAAATCTGTTACCTTAATCCCAGTCCACTTAACGTCCAGTTTTGACCAACGGGTGACGCAGTGGAAATCTTTAGTAAACTCTTGCTGGGGGAGACTCATAAAATCTGACCATTCAAAGGTCTTCTCTGCTACCAAACCCCAGATGCGAAACTCCCATTCAGATTTTGCGATCGTAGGAGTATCTCCGTAAGTTAGCACTGGGAAGCCTTTAGCTAAGTATTGACCAGGAGGAACTCGATCTCTTAATTCTGGGTTGGGTTTTTGAAAAAATTTTCCTAACATACTTTTAGTTGAGAAAACTTTCTCAATCTTATAGCAATCCTTGTCATAGATTAGTAATTTTACTAAAGATAGCTTCCTCGCGTTCCCTCTCAAACGAAGGAATTATTAAGCTATTATCCCCCGATCGGTATTCTCGATCGCGATCGAACTAAAAAGCTTCTAGGTTATTTCTAGAAGCTTTTTATTTTTAAACCTATACAATTTGTAGATGAATGTATAGGTTCGTTTAAGAAAAAGACTTCTGGAAGTCTGCAGCTTTTGTCGCTTGGGTATAAATCGAGTGAATTTATTCTTCGTCTTCGTCTTCGTCTTCCTTAGTGGGGTAAACAAAACTATTAGAGCGTCCAGTTAAAACTGATTTTCCTAGAGAAAGTGCTTTTTGAGCTTCTAGAGCAGCTTTACGCTTCCAGTGAGCTTTGCGATGGTCGCGTTTTGATTTTGATGTTTTCTTCTTTGGGACAGCCACGATCGATTTCCTAATTTATCGGTACAACCTTTCTATTGTAGACGGAAATTACTCTATTAGTTACGATCGCTCTTGTCCCTCGGATTCAACGACTCGTTATTTTTGTCGTATATTATTCGCCAGATGGAAGATTCAAGGTTTTTTTGCGGTTATTCTCCATTGCTTCTCCCACAATTACATTGAGTTGATAGCCGAGCAGCATTACAAAAGAACTAATATAAAGCCAAAGCATCAAAACGATCGCAGCGCCTACAGTACCATAAACTTTATTATAGTTACCAAAATTAGATACATAAAGGCGAAACAAAGCCGATACTATTGCCCAGAAAATAGCTGCTAAAATAGCTCCTGGAAAGATAGGAGTGCTGCGATCGCAAACACTAGGCCCGAAACGATATATCGAGGCAAAAGCAATAGCTACAATGCCTAAAGCAACTGGCCAACTTAAAAGTTTCCAAATATATGATAGTAAAGATACTACGCTTGCTTTGATATCTGGTGAAGAAATTTGATAGTTGATAAAAATCAAAAAAAATTCGATCGCTAATAACAAAGCTATAGCGATTCCAATAACCTCAGCGATTACTTTAATTTTTCTATACAAATCGATCCGCAATTGATAGACTTGATAGACTATAGCTGATGAATTAATCAAAATAGCTAAAATTACGGGACCACTGAGAATTTTCCAGACAGTTAAAAATAGGGAGTGCCAATTTAATTCTAAGGCGATTTGGATCGCCAAATCGCCTATAAATACTAGAAAAGAAGCAATAATCAGGAGAAAAATAGTTCCTATTGTCAGAACTAGAGAAACTAATTTAGCTTTCCAAAAAGGTCTTTTTTGAGCTATTGGTACTTGACGAATTTGATCTAGAGCGCCCATTGTTGCACCCAAGGCTCCAGAAAATATCCAAATAGCAACGATAAAGCTGAGGGAAAACCAGTCACCATCTCTTTCGATCTTAAGATCTAGAACAAAATTTAACAGCAGATTCCAAACCTGCTCTGGTAGGAGCTCTTGAAGCTGAATTGCTAAATCCCCTAAGCTATATCTAACAGATTTTTCAAATATGCTGATAGCTGTGAAAATTGCCAAAATTGCTGGAAACAGGGCAAGCATGGCATTATACGCTATTTCAGCAGATAAACCCGTTAATCTCTGTCTCACAGCACAAACAACAAGTTTCTCGATCGTCGCCCTATTGAGATAACGAAAGAAATCAAAGATGGCGGCGAATCCCATAATTTTTTTAGCTATTAGTTCGGCAATCCTAGATCTTCCCGCCAATAATTTAACTCTTTATATCAAACAACTACAACTTTTACTCACTTCCAAGAAATTCTAGGTAAGATTTAGTTAAATCTTTAACTGCCAACTCGTAAAGTTCCTTGCCGTGTTCTTTGGTAGCCAGGGCTGGATTGGATCCCATCCGTCCGTCAGGATAGTGAAGGCGGAAGTCTGCAGCACTGTAAATAGGATAACCAGAAGCAACTTCTTCTGCAAGAGGAGCTTGTTTAATCGAATCGGGATAGATGTATTGAGTTAAAGCTATTTCGCTAGGAGTAGCGTGAGAGCCTTCTTTATCGCCGTATAACTTTTTGGCTAACTGATACACCGATCTACAAGTAAACCAATTCCCAACTTTGCATCTTACCTTTGTAGCCTCAGGTAAATTTAAATTACCCAGGTGATAATAAGTTTCTGCAAATGCTGCTTTAAGGGTAGCAATATTACCTCCGTGACCGTTAATGAAAAAAAATTTGGTAAATCCCGATTGAGTTAAACAGGTGAGATAATCCACAATTACTTGTATCATAGTAGTAGGTCTCAAGCTAATAGTGCCAGGAAATGCAGTATGGTGTAACGCCATCCCTATAGCTATTGTGGGAGCGACGAGACCGTTAGTTGCCTCACCTACACCATTAGCGATCGCTTCGGCACAGATAGCATCGGTACCAATTAACCCAGTAGGACCGTGCTGCTCGGTAGAACCAATAGGTAAAATGATTCCCCGCGATTTTTGCAAGTAAGTTTCAACTTCTTGCCAGGTAGCTAAATGTAGTAACATATCTGATTTTGAATTACTCAACCTAATTTGGGGCTGGTTCAGTCCCAATTTACGCCTGTGGACATCGTACCGCCGACGGTGATGGGAAAAGCATTAATGCAAGGAAGCAGGAAGCAAACACTAAAGTGGATAACTTTGGATAAGTTTTACAGAACAGTGTAAGATATACAAGTTTCGGTGTAGATGTTGGCATAGGAAGCTATTAGAGAGATTGTATTTATGTTATCTCTAGAATTACCCCAGAGTTCTTCTAACTCAGAAATAGTCCATAAAAATCGAATTCTTGTCGTTGAAGACGAGGATTTAATTCGAGATATGGTTGTTTTAGCTTTAGAAGAAGAAGGATACGAAGTAGTCAGTGTCAGTAACGGAAGAGAAGCTCTAAATTTACTTACTGATTGTGACATTAATAATTCTGAATTTCCCTTTAATCTACTGGTACTCGATTTAATGCTTCCTCAGGTAAATGGTTTGGATATTTGCCGCTTATTGCGCTATCAAGGCAATATAGTGCCGATTTTGATTCTCAGTGCTAAAGCAAGCGAAACAGATCGAGTTCTGGGTTTAGAAGTAGGAGCTGACGACTACCTCACTAAACCCTTTAGTATGCGGGAATTAATAGCTCGCTGTCGCGCCTTACTGCGGCGCTTGCGCTATTGCAGTACAGCTCCAACCCCCGTACAACAATTCGGAGATATTACCCTATTTCCTCAAGAATGTAGAGTAATCGTTCGAGGTCAAGAAGTCAATCTTTCTCCTAAAGAGTTTCGTTTATTGGAGCTATTTATGAGCTATCCTCGTCGAGTTTGGTCGCGAGAACAATTGATCGAACAAGTGTGGGGAGCAGATTTCTTAGGGGATAGCAAAACTGTAGACGTTCACATTCGTTGGTTGCGCGAAAAATTAGAGCTAGATCCCTCTCAGCCAGAATACTTGATTACAGTGAGGGGGTTTGGCTATCGATTTGGGTGAGTCCAATGCGACAATTAAACAATGACATTAGCGATCGCATTTATTCTAGGATTAACTCTAGGAATAGGCTTTTACTACTGGCAAAACTGGCAGTACAAGCGCAAACTGAAGGAGACTTTTGCTCCATTTTTTTCAGATGTCGATCGCCTCACTTCTTTGTCCCTAAATTCATCTATCCGTCGCGCAATTACTCGCATCGACGATCGACGGCAACAATTAGAGCAAGAACTACAAATAGGGCAAGAGTTGCTAGAGTTAGCGCCAATTGGATATTTGCGCATAGATGAAGAAAATCAACTGCTCTGGTGCAACCAGCAAGCAAGAGAACTATTAAAAATCGATCGCTGGCAACCAGGAAAGTTGCGCTTGTTGCTGGAGTTAGTTCGCTCTTACGAACTCGATATACTGATCGAGCAAACCCGCCAAACTCAAAAACCTCAAAGTAAAGAATGGGTATTTTACACTACTGAATATACCCCAAAACAAAAGGTGGCAACTCCTCAATCCATTGCTTTAAAAGCCTCCAGTTTTTCCCTTCCTCAAAGACAAGTAGCTGTTTTCTTAGAAAATCAGCAACCTTTTGTAGAACTTTCTCAATCTCGCGAGCGCGCCTTTTCCGATCTTACCCACGAACTCAGAACGCCACTTACTGCAATTGGCTTGGTTGTAGAAGCTTTGCAAAAGCGCCTCTCATATCCGGAAAAACGCTGGGTAGAGCAAATGGAATCGGAGATTAATCGTTTAATTAACTTGGTACAAGGGTGGTTAGAAATCAGCGAACTACAAGAAAATCCCATTCAACATCTAGAGTACGAGTCAATTGAATTAAAGGAATTAATTTTTTCTGTCTGGCACACTCTAGAACCCATTGCGACACAAAAACAAGTCTCTCTTGTTTATTCTGGCCCCGATCGCCTCGACCTCAAAGCAGATAAATCCCGTATCATTCAAGTATTTCTTAACTTGTTCGATAATGGAATTAAACACAGTCCTCTCCAAGGAGAGATCTCGATCGAAGTTAAGATAGTCGATAGAAATACAGATAAGAAGCAATCATCTATTAATAAGCAGTATATTGAAATTAATATTATTGATTCTGGTTCCGGCTTTCGCGAATCAGATCTGCCCCATATATTTAAGAGACTGTACCGAGGCGACACATCTAGAAAGAGACCGTCGTCTACTAATTCAGGTGATGTTAAGCCACCTTCTACCGGTTGCGGTAGCGGTCTCGGACTTTCTTTAGTAAAAGAAATAGTCCAAGCACATCGCGGTTCAATTGAAGCTCAAAACCATCCCGAAACTGGTGGAGGTTGGTTAAAATTAACACTACCCCTGGACAATTCCCAAGATTAAATTTATTTTTACTATCAATTTAATAAGGAGATTTTATAAAGTGGTTATAAATAATCATATATCCTTGAGACTATTTGCTGATAAACACAACAGTTTTTCGGTACCCTCACTGCGCAGAAATATTCGACGCTTAGAACAAGATATTTTGCGGATGGGAACTCTAGTTGAAGAATCATTTCGCCTCAGCCATCAATGTTTATTTGCCCGTAATTTAGATGCTGCCAATAAAATTAGTGTTATAGAAAAGCAAATCGATCGCTATTATCGTCAGATTGAATTAGATTGCGTGAGTTTGATGGCAACTCGCCCACTCGTTGCGCGACAATTGCGCCTTTTGAGTGCCTATATGCAATTAGTTCGAGATTTAGAGCGGATAGGGGATTATGCCCAAGATATCTCCGAAATTGCCCTTAAGCTCTTTTCTTATCCCCCTCATCCTTCTACTAAAGAAATTGAGGTAATGTCCAATCACGCTCAACTTATGTTAGCAACTAGCTTAGTAGCCCTAGCAGATTTGGACGCTGAAGCAGGAGAAAAAGTCAAACATTTGGACGATACTATCGATCGAGCTTACGATCGGCTCTATGCAACTTTAGCTCAACAGCGAGATATTAAAGGGGTAGTAGAACCAATTTTACTGTTAGGGTTATTGATTCGTCATCTAGAAAGAATGGCAGATCACGCCACTAATATTGCGCAAAGAGTCTCCTATATCGTTACTGGAAATCGAGGGTGATGGCTGTTGGCTGTTAGCTGTTAGCTGTTGGCTGTTGGCTGTTTGTTTATTACTCCCTCCCCTGCTCCCCCTCTCCCCCTCTCCCCCTCTCCCCTGCTCCCTGCTCTGCTTCTCGTTCTAACAATAGGGTAACAGGGCCGTCATTTTCAATAGTCACTTGCATCATTTCGCCAAATTTACCTGTTTCTACGCGCAAACCACTTTGAAGCAATTTTGCTACAAATCGATCGTAGAGAATTTCTGCGGTATCAGGAGAAGCTGAACCGCTAAAAGAGGGGCGACGACCTTTGCGACAATCGCCATAAAGAGTAAACTGACTTATTACTAATAATTCTCCTTGAATCTCCTGAACCGATTTTTGCCAACCTTTCTGCTCTTCTCCTGGAAACAAACGCAAATCCAAACATTTACGCGCTATCCAGTCGAGTTCGGCTTCTGTATCGGTGGCTGCTATTCCCACCAATAGGTTTAGTCCACGTCCGATTTTCCCGACAATTTCTCCATCTACTGCAACACAAGATGATTTAACTCGCTGGATAATAACACGCATTAGAGAATCGCCAAGTTTATATTTTCTTGAATCTAAACATCAAAAATTCAACATCAAACCTCAAAATATAATAACCCAAAGATATTTCTTCCTCTTAACCTCGATCGGAAAGTCCCCTAATAAGGGAAAGGCAATTAGGAGATGAGAGCGATTTTTGTTGTATAATTTTTAGGTTGCTACTGGGCTAGGCATAGTTGCTTACTAGTTTCTCTGAAGTGTTCCAGGTACGTAAGCTATCGATCTCAGTCAGAGACAACCCTGTAACCCACTGGTTGCGAAAAAAGACTCCAAGTGCACGATCGCCAAATTCCGACTAATAACTTCCGACTTCCGAGTTCATTATGTCCCTAACTCTCTACAACACTCTTTCCCGTCGTAAAGAACCATTTGAACCACTAGAAAATGGTAAGGTGCGAATGTACTGCTGCGGGATCACTACTTATGACTACTGTCACTTGGGTCATGGTAGAACTTGTTTAGTCTGGGATGTAGTTCGCAGATATCTTGAATGGCGCGGCTATTCGGTGAAATACGTGCAAAATTTTACCGACATTGACGACAAAATTCTCAATCGAGCGCGAAAAGAAGGATCTTCTATGGAAGAAGTCGCCGAGCGCTTTATCGCTGCTTATTTCGAGGATATGGAACGACTGGCGATCTCTCCTGCTGATACCTATCCCCGCGCTACTCATACTCTCGATGGAATCAAACGGTTAGTATACGAATTAGAACAAAAAGGCTATGCTTACCCAGCACGAGGGGACGTTTACTTTTCTGTTCGCCAGTTTCCTAGTTATGGCAAGCTTTCGGGAAGAAATTTAGAAGATTTGCAAGCAGGTGCAAGCGGACGAGTAGAAGTAGAAAATCCTGAAGCAGCAAAGAAAAAAGACCCCTTCGATTTTGCTCTGTGGAAAGCCTCTAAGCCAGAAGAACCCTCTTGGGAATCTTCTTGGGGTCCTGGTCGTCCTGGATGGCATATCGAGTGTTCGGCGATGGTAAGGGAGCATTTAGGAGAAACTATCGACATTCACGTGGGTGGAAACGATCTGATTTTTCCCCACCACGAAAACGAAATTGCTCAATCAGAAGCAGTGACGGGTAAACCCTTAGCAAAATATTGGCTCCACACCGGAATGGTAAAAGTGGGTGGGGAGAAAATGGCTAAATCTAAGGGCAATTTTATTACTATTCGCGATTTGCTAGATCGCCCCGTAGACCCTATGGCGGTGCGTTTGTTCATATTGAACGCACAATACAGCAAACCCCTCGATTTTACTGACGAATCCCTAGAAGCTGCTAGTAATGGTTGGCAAACTCTCAAAGAAGGGTTGCTGTTTGGTCAAAAATATGGTAATAAATTGGGCTGGGACGATCGAGAAAATCCTCCACTCAGCACCAACCACCTCCAACAGTTCCAAAAAGCAGTAGACAATGACTTTAATTTTGCTGGCGGTTTAGCGATTCTGTTTGAAATAGCTAAAGAATTAAATACACAAGCAAATATCCTAGTTCACGAAGGAAAAACCAAGACTTCGTCCCGAAAATTAGAAGAACTTTGGCACACTCTGATTAACTTGGCAGACGTGTTAGGGTTTAATGCACAAATCGAAGAAAATGTCAAGGAAAAATTAGATGGGTTAACTGACGAGGAGATAGAAACAGAGATACAAAAACGTGCAGATGCAAGAAAAGCGAAAAACTATGCAGAGAGCGATCGTATCCGAGACGAATTACAAAATCGAGGAATTATCTTGATTGATAAACCAGGTGGGGTGACTGCGTGGCGTAGGAAGTAATACAATTATCGGTCTTTTATCTGGCGAATACTAGGGCGATCTCAGACAAGTTAAAATTCAGAGGTTTCTCGTGATTCGGGATTGGATGTTTCTGGGTTATAGGGGGTGCGATCGCGATTGTTTATTACTGTCTTGATTCCCTCAGATACAGCTAAAGCAATTAACAACACTAATGCGACTATTCCCCCGTAAATACTCAATTTTGAAGCACTACGTCTATCTTGAGATTTACTAGTAGAAGGAGAGATACTTTCCGATCGAACTCGATCGAGATTATTCTCAACTGTATTAGGAGTAAGTGGGGGCATTTTTTGCTGTTGAGGGGGACTCTCTGGAACAGTAACTGGGATAATGGGTTGATGTTGAGAGAGATTCTCTGCAATATTAATTGACGGAATGGGTTGCTGTTGAGGGGGAGTTTTTTTAGGGATGACTGGTGGAACGGGTTGCTGTTGAGGAAATTTTGCCGTATTTTTTTTAGTATAAGAAGTCTTTCGATCGCTAGGATCCGAAACTGAGGAGTTAGACTGTTGTGCTAATTGCTCCTTAACCCAAGTTACGTTAAAAACCTTTTCATAAATGCGATTGTAAATGACTAAATTTCCTTGATGAACGTCTAACAACCCTAACTGTAATAATTCTTGTTGTTCTCTACTGTTGTAATTGACTGGAAGCTCTGGATATTGCAAAACCTGTTGATATTGTTTGAGTAGTCTGGGAACACCTTGTTTTTTTTGCAAGAGTCGATCGCGAATTTCTTTGAGATGAGTTCCCGCTACTCCATTTTCCCAATCGTTAAACAAGAAATTCTCTACAATATCCGTAATTTTATCAGCTTCTTTTCCAGAAGCGATGAACTCTGGAGACTCGGAGACTAAATGACATATTTTTTGAGTGAGGAAAAAATTGCGATTTGTCCAAGAGAGAATTTGTTCAAGTACAGTATAGGGCGAGTTAGCTTTTTCTTCTAATTTTTGTAAAGTTAGTTCGTAGGGTCGCAAACCTGTTAATTGTTTGTCAATCCAACCCCTAGTAAAAATAGATTTATAAATACGACTGCATACTTTTAACTTTCCTTTATCTTCAACCAGCAATCCTATTGAAAGTAACTCTTCTTGTTCGGGACTTTCATCGTATGTTAGTTCTCGCTGCTTTAAAATTTGCTTGTAGACTTTGAGCAACCAAAAGGGTTCGCAGTTTTTGTTATTGAGGAGGCGATCGCGAATCTTTCTTACTAATTCTAGTTCTTTGGTAGTTTCCCAATTGCCGATAGCTTCAGTGCGAATTAACTCTTCTAGCCAATCAATTTGTTCGTCCACCAAAATCATACTATCACTGAGGTTATCTTGTTTTTTGTAGCTTTCGACAACCAGCTGAAATAGGGCTTGTGTTAGTTTTGGTTCGCCTCCTGTCCATTCTAATAATGCTTCTATTACTGCTGTTGGGAGGAATTTTTGCACTTGTAGCAGTAATTGAGCGGAAGAACCAACTGATAATACTTTTTGTAGACGATCTGCTGAGTTTAATTTTTTGCTCATAGGTGATTAAAGTTGAACCTATTAGCTACGCTTATAGTCGCTTTCGCGCTCTTAATATTTTTGTTTTTGTTGTTTTTGTTATTTTACTCTTTTAGGTTCTTCAAGCGATCGAGGATTGGATTTTTTACCTTTCCTACAGGTTTTTGAAGCACGCGTTATTATTTTAGCAAATATGTTGCCAACTCCGATTAAAATCTCCCTAAAGCCTTCATACTCTTGCTTATTCTCTTTTATGAAAACTTAAGATTTTTTTTTGTTTAACTTAGTATGTCTTGAAACCAAGCTTCAAATCGATCGCCTAAAGCTTCTAAAGAGTATTCTAGTTCGGCTTGTTGGCGACACATATGTCGATCTATCTTATCTATCGCAGCAATAGCATCTACTAAACCAGCCACACTATCTGGTTCTACCAAAAATCCAGTTTTCCCGTCTTTAACTATTTCTGCTGGTCCTCCGCGACTATAGGAAATTACTGGTACCCCGCAAGCCAAGGCTTCTATTGCCACATTCCCGAAAGCTTCTATCCAACGAGGGGTCATTAACAACCCTCGGCATTGACGCAGTTCTTCTTGTAATTCTAATGTAGACAAAAAGCCGCCATACTCAATAGGAGCATCTGGGTTGTCTGCGAGTATTTTTTCCCAGTATTCTTTCTCTTGCATCTTGCCAAAGATTTTGAGACGATTGCCACTAATTTGAGCTGCTTGCACTGCATCTTCGAGAGCTTTTTCTCTTGAGATTCTTCCCAACCAAGCTAATGTTTGTCCTGGGCGATCGCAAAATTGATATAAAGACAAATCAATCCCGCTACTCAAAATGCGACAAGAGTCTGTGAAAGCAAAGGTTGCTGCTTGAGAGTGGGTATATACCCCGAGCGTACCAGGAAAGCGAACTGCTATTTCTCCCATTATCAGATCCAATGCCTGGTTCATCGAGCCCATGCTAATAAAATGAGCAATGGGACACTCAAAAAAAGGTGTCAAATAAAAAGGCAGCCAATCAAAAGCAAAATTAACGATTAAATCGTACTCAGATTGAACCCTACGGGCATATTCGCACATATTACCCAACATGGAGTTGGCTGGCAAGCATATAGGATCGTCTATATCTTGAGTTTGAGCTGCAATTTGTAAATTTCCAGTAATTTGCTCTACTGAAATTCCTTGAAGTACTGATTCAGTGGGGGCTAGCACTTTAACTAAGTGTCCTCGCTGCTTCATCTCAAAAGCTATATTTTGCAGCGTTAATTCCACCCCACCTCCGGTACCCGAACCCAATGGACCAACTGGAGTGGAAAGAAACAATAATTTCAGCATTTTCATTCTCTATTGGATTTATTCTTCTTCATCCTCATCAATATCTTTTTTAGACTTCAGTATATTTTGTTGGTTAGCAATATTCCTCCACTGTACTCGGTCTAACTCTTTAAGTGCCCACTGTACAGTTTCTTGAACCTCTACATCGTTATCGTCTGCCATGTGAGACAATCGCTGAGTAATTTGAGACATTAGTTCGTAAACTTTAGTCACGTCTCGAATGGCATTTTTGCGCACCTGAGGATTGGCATCTTCTAGGGTAATAGAGAATGCCTCATTCATTGGTTTGAGGGCGCGGCTGGCGATTTCTGTGATTGCTGTTGAGATTAGACCGCGTTCGTAAGAATCTGCAGTAATCAGCAATTCTACCAGAGGTTCTATGGCTCTGGAGTCACCTCTTTGGGCTAATTCCCAAATCGTTTTCTGCCGTTTGGCTGGTTCGGAGGAACGGCCTAAATCTTTAATTAGCTCTCCAATAATATCAATTTTTGGTAAGCGCGTGGCGGTTTGGATTGCCTGTTGATTTTGGATTATGCTGCTGGAGTTAGGGTTAAAATTGTCGTTTTCAGGGAAGTCATCTATGCGGGTAAATGTAATATCTTTATCCTCTTCCTCAGGCACATAATCGGAGACGTATTTGTTTTGTTTATCTATAGAGATTTTACGAAAAACCCAGAAGATACACAACCCTATTAGGATCCCAACAGCTATAGACAAGATTAACAAAGGAAATATTGTCACACTTGCTTGTTGCAGTTTGGCTGAAGAATTTTCTTGACTCAGGATAATGTGCTTTTGTCCCTCTTTCTCAGCTTCGACTCTGGCAAATTGACTGTCAAGCTTCCCAAAATTTTTAGTTAAATTTTGCAGTAGGTTTTGCTGGCTTGTCGCGTAATTGATATTGGTATGGGGTTCTGCGACAAAAGTTTGCACTCTAAGGAGGTTTTGTTTAATTATAGGATCTGGTGAAGTTAGATCTACTTCTTCGACACTCGATATCATAAGTGGAAAATTAGAAAGCGTTAATCCCGATTTGAAATCCCTACTGAGGACCCAATCGAAACCAAAGCAGGTAAAGCAGGCAGCTAGGAATAAAAAAAAGTTATACGACATAATAAACTAACTAATTAGAGGCTTTGGCGTACAGCCGGTATTACTTGGGGTAGATATTATCGTTTTACCCTTTATCGATCGCTAAATGCTATCGCTTTGGGTTGTTATCTAATTATTCAACCTGTTCGCTTTCTATTTGGGAAACTTTGACTGCTATTTTAGTACCGGCGAGGGACTTTGAAAATTTCCAATTGCTATTATTGCTACTTTGGGAGTTGGTTTCGAGTTGGGTCGAATTAGAAGCAGCCTTAATAATTTGTCGACCATTGGATTTTAGAGTGAGAAAAACTAATTGTCGAGGTAAATTTTGACGTTGGTTAATCAAATAAATGCTCGTCAAAGTCAGAGCAACTCCTAGCCACTGTACCAAAAGGAGAGATTCAGAGAGAAATAAGTGCCCAAATATGAGAGCAAACACTGGAGTTAGAAAGGTCAAAGAGCTGAGACTGGTCAGATTTTTTTGAGAAGCTAAGTAAAAAAATAAACCGTAAGCGATCGCGCTGCCAAAGATTGTCGCATATCCTAAAGCAATCCAACCGTTAAAATCTATATCCGACCACTGTCCTGACTCCCAAATTCCCGAACCCAATAATAAAAATAATCCTGCCAGAACTAAGTGCCAACCTGTAGCTACTATCGGATCGACGTGGCGAGTAACAAAACGAATCATAACTGTTCCTACTGCCATTGATATTGAAGCTAATAGCATTAGCAATTCGCCACTGTCAAATAAATTTTCCCAGCTAAAAGAGATCGCGATCGCTTTGGTCTGTACTAGATTGTAAATCAACTCTTCTGGCAACCCAATTAAACAGATCCCCACTATACCTACACTCAACCCCAACCAGCCCCACAACCCAATCGCTTCTCCAAAGAGCCAGCTACATAATAATGCTACCGCTATGGGTTGAGAGTCTATGATTGCCGATCCTAAACCAGCATCGGTTCTTACTAATCCTTCTGCCAAGAAACCTTGAAACATTACCCCATCGACAATGGCGAAAAAAACAATCCACAACCATGCTCTCCAATTTTGCGGTCGATTTCGTCCTAAAATTGCTGCTGCTATTAAGACTAATAATCCTGCAGGCAACAAGCGCACTCCCGCCATAAATAGAGGAGTAGTATGGGGAATGACTCCTTTCATGGCTACCATTGCTGTTCCCCACAAAAAAAACGGTGCTAGTGGTAAAACTACTAATAAATTTGTTTTTTTGAGATTAAATTCCATTTTCGTCGAGTACTGGTTACTCGTAAACTAAATTAAGTTAATTTATACAATTCTAATCAATTATGTATTTATGTTAATAGACCAAAATGAATTGGAAATAGAAAATATATAAAATTAGCAAATTTAAGATATAACAAAGAATACAAACAATAAACTCGCACTTAGAGAGTTAATCGATTTAAAAGCTTATGGTATGGCCATTTAAACCAAGAACGAGCAAGCAAATTGCTCGCATAGAAATTACAGGGGCGATCGCCTCGGAAACCCGCAAACGAGTTCTTAAAGCTATTGAAACTGTCAAAGAGAAAAAGTTTCCAGCTCTTTTGTTACGTATCGATTCTCCTGGGGGTACGGTAGGAGACTCTCAAGAAATTTATTATGCTCTTCAGAAACTTCAAGAAAAGGTCAAAATTGTCGCTAGTTTTGGCAATATTTCGGCTTCTGGTGGAGTATACGTAGGTATGGCAGCAGAAAATATAGTTGCTAATCCAGGCACTATTACTGGTAGTATTGGTGTGATTTTACGAGGTAACAACCTAGAGCGCTTACTTGAAAAAGTGGGAGTATCTTTCAAAACGATCAAATCTGGTCCTTATAAAGATATTCTTGCGTTTGACCGCCAATTGACCAAAGAAGAAGAAAATATTCTTCAAGAATTGATCGATACTAGTTATCAACAATTCGTGCAAACTGTAGCCCAAGCTCGTAAACTAGCAGTAGACCAGGTCAAAAGCTTTGCTGACGGTCGTATTTTTACAGGAGAACAAGCTCTAGAACTAGGAGTTGTCGATCGCTTGGGTACAGAAGAAGATGCTCGTCGTTGGGCAGCAGAACTGGCTGGACTCAATCCTGAGAAAACTGAATGTCAGACGATCGAAGAACCAAAATCTTTAATTAGCCGTATTTTAGGTAGAAGTCAAACTAAATCTTCGAGTATAGGATCGGCAATAGATTGGTTAAAATTTGAACTGGTAACGTCCGGTCAGCCTTTATGGTTATATAGACCATAAACTCCAAACTGAAAAACCCAGTTCTTAACTGGTAGAAAACTATATATATTGACAAAGCGGAGGAAATTGCATCTGATGTGGAAAGTTCGAGCAATTCGCGGTGCAACAACTGCTTCAGAAAATACAGAAGAAGCAATTAGAGAAGCGGTAACAGAACTGCTCGACGAACTGGAGAGACACAATCGGCTCGATCCAGAAGAAATTATCAGTGTCGTTTTTACATCTACTCGCGATCTAGATGCAATTTTTCCGGCTGAAATCGCGAGGAATCGCTCTTGTTGGGATTGTGTTCCTTTATTGGACGTACAGCAAATGCACGTAGAAAATAGCATAAAGCGCTGTATTCGGGTTTTAATTCACCTCAATATCCCTAGTCCTGACGTCAAGATTAATCACCTCTATTTGCGCCAAGCTAAAAACCTCAGACCAGATTGGAGTTTGGCCTAAAAATTGTTAATTTTTACAATAAAAATAAATAATTAGTAACATAATTTGGTATTACCGATCGCCCTTCGGAATTAACTTAAGTGTTATGGAAGGGAGCCTCATTTATTACGACTACTTACAAATGAACAAATATAAAGTAAGATTAAGAAAAAACTAAAATCTAAATATTTTCTTTATGTACGCTTGTTTTACCGCCACAGAATCAGTGGAAATTTCTGTAGAGCAACGAAAAGTCCCTATTCAACATTATCTCCGTCAACCTCAACGTCTAGTCAAGGCGATCGCCAATCCCAAGTTGATGGAACAGCTATCTGAATCTCACTTCCGGCTGAAAATGCGTCCCTTGAATTTTATGGAGATATATCATTTTCAACCAACGGTGGTTCTCAAAGTCTGGACGGGAGCAAGCGGAACGCTATATTTGAACTCTGAAGATTGCGAAATTCGAGGAATTGATTATATTAACGATCGCTTCTCCCTCTACGTGAAAGGAAAATTATCTCCTAGTCAAAATAATGGAAAAACTTACCTAGTCGGTAAAGCTAATTTAGAAGTTAAAGTAGAAATGCCACCTGCTTTATGGCTAACGCCAAAACCCCTATTAGAAGTCACTGGTAATGGTTTACTCAAGAGTGTTTTACTCAGAATTAAGCAAAGGTTACTCGGTCAGCTAGTAGGAGACTATTACGAGTGGAGCGAAACCCATAATTTAGAAGTCATAAGCGAGAAAATTCAACTAGATACCTCAATCAATTCCCTGACTGGTATGGAAAATCGAGCATAATTACATATCGTCAGGATTTTTGGTAATTATTATAAACCCCGTCCTAAGAACTTAGAACGGGGTATTTGAGAATAAACATTTTCCTATCATTTGATTTGCGAACTGACCTGCCACTAATTAACGACCTAATTTGGCAGCTAAGGTCTCAGCACTTTGGCGGAAATTACGATAAAACTGGGCGTATTTTCCTCGTGCTAATTTATTCTTTGGGCTATCTTGCTTATTGTTTAGTGGTACTAACATACCATCTTGAGAGCGTACCGTCATTTCACCATTTGCCAGTGCTTTGCGCCACTTAGATCCAGTTTTCCAGGCAAGATACTTGCTAGTAGTCCAGTGAGGATTAGGTGGGTAGCCGGCAAAACCAGCTCGCAAAGCTGCATGATTGGCTTTCGGTATGGCTGTATTAACTAATACGTTTTTGGTTAAGTCAATTACTGCGTAGTTTTGAGGATTTTTTCTGTCTAACACTTCTCTTACCTCCTAGTTCTGCTATAATGTGAAGAATATTTAAGCCGTATCGAATATATTAATATAATATTGCATATTGTTACAAGAGTAAAATAGCTGGTAGTTTTGTGATAAGGATTAAGCTTTTTGACTAAACAATAGCTCAATCGATTTATTTCCCTGGGCGATGAAGTTAAAAGTCAAAATTTTCAACCGTATTCAGGCTTTATCCCCGAACCGATACCCTTTACCATAGACAGTATGAATCAGAGGTTTTTCTCCTTTGAGTTCTATTTTGCGACGTAGGAGTCGAACTAAAGCCGCTATTACATTACTACTGGGTTGGTCTTTTTCTAGCCACAAGTTCTGATAAATTTGCTGATGAGTCAATAATTGACCTGGGTGGCGCATGAAATAGACTAAGAGCTTAATCTCCTTATCTGAAAGCTTAATTACTCTTCCTTGGCGATATGCTAATTGATTTTCACAATCTAGTTCGAGATCGGCTACTTTGAGTCTTTGGTAGGTGAGAGTAGGTTCATTTTGTGACGATCGCCTCAGTAAAGCGCGAACTCTGGCTAATAATTCTCGTAATTCAAAAGGTTTAATTAAATAGTCGTCAGCACCAGCATCTAAACCAGCAACTCGATCGTCTACAGTATCCTTGGCTGTGAGGAAGAGAACGGGAGTAGCTCTACCACGGGATCTCAATTGCTGACAAATTGCAATTCCTGAGTGTTGCGGTAACATCCAATCGAGAATTAAGAGATCGTACTCTCGATCTAATGCTAATTCTATACCATCTTTGCCATTATCTGCCACATCTACCTCGTAACCTTCACTTTTTAAAACATGAGTCAGAGGAGAGGTTAATTCAGCTTCGTCGTCAACTAAAAGAATCTTCACGGGTAAGTACTTTGTAAGCGCTAAGCGTGCCTTTGGCGCAACTCAATAAAGTAATATAGTTTAAACCCCATCAATCGCGATCGATGATTACCGTTGCATTACCTAAAGGCGCTCTTCTATCAGATACCATAAAACTTTTTCAGAGTATAGGATTGGACTTTAGTGCTTTTCTCGATTCCAAATCTCGTCAATTACGAATAACAGATCCCACTAACACTGCTAAAGCACTTTTAGTTAGAGCGCAGGACGTGCCTGTTTATGTAGAATACGGTCAGGCACAGTTGGGTATAGTAGGTTATGACGTTCTGCGAGAAAAAACACCTCAAGTTGCCAATTTAGCTGACCTCAAGTTCGGTTACTGTCGGATGTCGGTTGCAGTACGCAAGTCCGATTCCTATAGGAGATCGATCGAACTTCCTCCTCACGGAAGAGTAGCATCTAAGTTTGTCAACTGTGCTAAAGAATACTTTAACAACCTAGATTTACCCGTAGAAATTGTCCCCCTTTACGGTTCTGTAGAATTAGGACCAATTACAGAAATGTCAGAAGCAATTGTAGATCTAGTCTCTACAGGTCGTACCTTAAAAGAAAATGGTCTCATAGAAATTGACATTCTCTTTGAAAGCACGGCGAGGTTAATTGCTCATCCCCTCAGTTACAGACTAGATTTAGGTAATTTACACACTTACGTTGAGAAACTGCGTCAAAATACTGGCGATCGAGTTGCCTAAATTAGTGGAACAGCAAAGATGTATAATGCAAAATTGGTCTATTAATAGTTTAAAGTAAATTAAGATTCATTGCTTCTTGGGTTTCGGAATCCAAGAAGCGGTCTGGTTGTAGGGAGTAAATAAAAATTGACCTGGTAATAGCACTTAGCATTTACCCGTACTATCTTAACATCAATTAATTATGACTGAATCAATTCGCTTTCTCATGTGCGCCCCCGAACATTACGACGTAGATTACGTAATAAATCCTTGGATGGAGGGGAACATACACAAATCAGCACGCGATCGCGCTGTAGAACAGTGGCAAAAACTTCACCACGTTCTCAAAGATAAGGCAGTTGTAGATCTAGTTAAACCTGAAATTGGTTGGCCGGATATGGTATTTACTGCCAATGCGGGGCTAGTATTGGGAGATGATGTGGTACTAAGTCGCTTTTTACACAAAGAGCGCCAAGGAGAAGAACCTCACTTCAGAAAATGGTTCGAGGATAAAGGCTATACCGTACACGAACTGCCCAAAGATTTGCCCTTTGAAGGGGCTGGAGATGCTTTACTCGATCGCGAAGGACGTTGGTTGTGGGCGGGATACGGTTTTCGTTCCGAATTAGATTCTCACCCCTACATCGCTAAATGGCTGGATATTGAAGTACTTTCCCTAAGATTAATAGACGAAAGATTTTATCATCTAGATACTTGTTTCTGTCCTCTTTCTGGGGGCTATTTACTTTACTATCCCGATGCTTTCGATTTCTACTCTAACCGTCTGATTCAAATGCGAGTACCCCCAGAAAAAAGGATCGCGATCGAAGAGGCGGATGCAGTAAATTTTGCCTGCAATGCGGTCAATATTGACTCAATTGTGGTCATGAACAAGGCTAGTGAGGGTTTGCAACAACGGCTAGTAGACGTTGGTTTTGAAGTAATACAAACCCCACTGACAGAATTTCTTAAAGCTGGCGGTGCAGCTAAATGCCTCACCCTGCGAGTTACCGAACCAGTATTAGATTACGTTCATGCTAATGCACCTGTAGAAAGTCGCGTCATTCACCTACAAGGACACCTGCTGGATGCGGGGATCGTGAACAAGGCATTAGACCTAATTGTAGAAAATGGTGGTAGTTTTCAGGTTCTCAATTTCGATTTAGGACAACAAAGACAAAGTACTTCCAAAGCAGAGGTGAAAGTATCGGCACCTTCCCACGAAGTTATGGAAGAGATCTTCTCAATGCTGATCGATCTCGGTGCTGTAGCCCCTCCACAAGAAACTTGCGATACTAATACAGAAATAGTTACTCAACCAGGGGTTGCTCCTGAAGATTTTTACGTCACCACTATCTACACCACAGAAGTAAGGGTTAATTGTGAATGGGTGAAAGTGCAAAATCAGCGCATGGATGGAGCTATTGTAGTTAAGAACACCCCCGATGCTTCAGTAGCTACTTGTAAACTTCTCAGAGATTTAGAAGTAGACGATCGGGTAATAGTAGGGGTAGACGGCATCCGTACTATTCGCAAACAAGAAGCAAGAGATCGGGAACCTAGCGGTACCGAATTCAGCTTTATGGGTGCTGGGGTCTCCAGCGAGCGTCGCGTAGAATTGGTAGTAGAACAAATTGCTTGGGAACTCCGGCAAATTCGCGATCGCGGCGGTAAAGTATTGGTAGTAGCAGGGCCAGTAGTAATTCATACTGGAGGCGCTTCACACCTATCCCATCTAATTCGTCATGGCTACGTCCAGGGACTTTTGGGAGGTAACGCGATCGCCGTTCACGATATCGAACAAGCATTGATGGGAACCTCTCTCGGCGTAGATATGCAAAGAGGTACTCCAGTACTGGGGGGACACCGCCACCACTTAAAAGTAATTAACACTATACGGGGTTGTGGCAACATCGCCAAAGCAGTTGAGAAAGGGATCTTGACACAAGGGATAATGTATGAATGCGTTAAAAATAACGTTCCCTTCTGTTTAGCTGGTTCCATCCGCGACGACGGTCCCTTACCAGATACCGAAATGGATTTAATTAAAGCCCAAGCTGAATACGCTAGGTTAATTCAAGGGGCAGATATGATTTTGATGCTGTCTACTATGTTGCACTCCATTGGTGCAGGAAATATGACCCCAGCAGGAGTGAAGATGGTATGTGTTGATATTAACCCCGCAGTTGTGACCAAATTGAGCGATCGCGGTTCGATCGAATCTCTTGGTTTAGTTACTGATGTGGGTTTATTCCTCAGTTTGTTGGTGCAACGTCTAGATAAGTTAACCAGTCCTTATCCTATTTCTCAGACTCTTTGAGCTCATCCCGCGCTAAATTTTGTTATCCTAGCGCGGGCTTCCAATCCCGTTAAAACAGTTATCAGTTATCAGTTATCGGGGTCTCGCTCATTGATTTAAAAGGAGACATTCTACCTCTAGAGGTAGAATACTTTCGCTCCCATTCACAACTGACAACTGTTAAATTAATTCCTGTCACAAAAAATTAAATTATTGTTCAAACTTTTTTCCAATCTGAGATTTTCAGAATTGGACCGAACAGGGGCGAGTTCAGAATGATAGTTTGTTTTCAAATTATCATTAGATATTATTTCAAACTTTTCTGATTCACTATCGTCTTGATGAGAAACCATATAGCAATAGCCAAAATCACTAGACAAACTGCCTTTAAGCTCTAAGTTATAATTTTCTATTCTGTTCGTCTTTAATTCACTTGCGTTAGCCGCAAAACTAAAAACAGATGAAAAACTCAGGCCAAAGGTAATTGCTATAGTGGATAAAGTAATGTTTTTTACTAAAGATTGGTTTCTCATTTTTATGTGTAAGTCCTAAGTTTCGAGCTCTTTGTTGCTATATTTTGATAATACATCAATTTGTTACAAATTACTAATAAAAATTTCAAATACTTGACTAAAGTGTTTTTCATAGAAAAAGACTAAAAACGGATTGTTAACAAAAAGCAAATAGGTGTCATAAGATTATTTAAACTAATAGTAATACTCATTCCTAATTGGCGATCGAACGTAAAAAATGCTTGGACATTTTCGGCAATTGCGATCTAAGCTACAGAATTACTGGTCTCAGCAAGACATTTTTCCTTGTTGGGATAGGTAAGATAAATAATAGTATTCAGTATCTCGTGACATTTTTGAAATTTTAGGTTATGTCAACAGCAAACGCACGCTCACTTGCTTCTAAGGGAATGGAAGATGCTAAAAGAGGCTTACCAGTTACGATCGTGACTGGTTTTCTTGGGAGTGGTAAAACCACTCTCCTAAATCACATTTTGACCAATCAGGAAGGTCTCAAAACGGCTGTTTTGGTGAATGAGTTTGGTGAAATTGGTATTGATAACGAACTCATTGTCACCACTGACGATAATATGGTGGAGCTAAATAACGGTTGTGTTTGCTGCACCATTAATAACGATTTAGTAGAAGCAGTTTATAAAGTTCTCGATCGTGAAGACAAGATAGACTATTTAATAGTTGAAACAACTGGTGTAGCCGATCCTTTACCTGTAGCACTCACCTTTTTGGGAACGGAATTGCGGGATATGACTCGCCTCGACTCGATCGTTACTTTAGTAGACTCGGCTAATTTTAGTCTGGATTTGTTCAACTCTCAAGCCGCACACAGTCAAATTGCCTACGGTGATGTTATCTTACTTAACAAGACCGACCTTGTAAATGAAGGCGATCTAGACGTTTTGGAAACAAAAATTAGAGAGATTAAAAATGGGGCGAGAATTATCCGTACCTCAAAATCGCAAGTACCTCTCCCTCTAATTTTAAGTGTGGGTTTATTTGAGTCCGATCTCTATTTCAAAGAGAAAAAATCCGAACACCACCACGACCACCACGACCATCACCATCACGACCACGACCATCACAACCACGACCACGACCATCACCACTCCGATCACTTAGAAAATGATGGGTTTACCTCCATTTCTTTCACTAGCGATCGACCTTTTGCTATTAGAAAGTTTCAGAATTTTCTCGACAATCAACTACCAGATAATGTCTTCCGTGCCAAAGGTATTCTCTGGTTTGACGAAAGTTCGAAGCGCCATATTTTTCACTTGAGTGGCAAAAGATTCACCATTGAAGATGAAGAGTGGAAAGGAGAACCAAAAAATCAGTTAGTACTGATCGGTCAAAATTTAGACCACGATAGATTGCGCCAGCAGCTAAACAAATGTTTGGGTTTTCCTGCTACGCAAAGAGGTAAAGGGTTTGGCAAATAAATAAAAAAATTATTATTTATTCGCCCTTTAACTGTCGGACGAGATGAACCAACTCTGGTAAGATTAGCTGAGAAACAGCAAGTTTAACCGCATTAGTAGAACCAGGTAGAGAAAAAATAAGCTTTTGTCGATAAACGCCTGCTACTGCTCTGGATGCGATCGCTCTCGATCCTATTTCCCGATAACTCAGAAAGCGAAATAACTCACCAAATCCAGGCAGAGTTTTTTCTAATAGTTTATCTAATGCGTCGTAGGTGGTATCTCTTGGGGCAATACCCGTACCGCCATTTAAAATAACTGCTTCTATATCTGCGCGATCGCACAAGCCTGATAATTGTAACTGAATCTGAGTTGGTTCGTCTTTAATTATTTTGTAAGCTTTCACCTGATGACCAGCTTCGTTAAGTAGATCGGCGATCGCTTTACCACTGCGATCGGTTTCTGAGGTGCGAGTATCGCTGACAGTAATAACTGCGCAATTGATGGCGATATCTTTTGGATCCCGATGAGGAATTGATGCCATTAGTTTTTTCTGTCTCTATCTTTTCGCCAAAGAAGAAAGATCGATATAAACTTCTCATTAATAGCTAAAGTCGCCCTAAAAGGGCGAGACTTGTATCCCATTATTTTCGATCGAACTAAGAGGAGCTACTGAATTCTAGACCTTGCTCTTTGGCATACCTTTCCATAAAACGCATAAAGCGATCCCATTCTTGTTCTGATTTCATAACATGAATTGCTTCTAGGGCTTCAGCTTTACCGTTAATAAACTTTCCTTTGACTTCTCGCGATACGATTTCGCCTTCTTCATCTATCAAGTACATCCCTGTAATTTCCTCAGTCATTTCGCTACTGAGAATTTTAGGAGATTGAAAATAAAATATAGCTCTACCGTTGCTGCCATCGCGAGAGCGAGTTAGTTTCACTTGGGGTATTGTATCTTCAGTTATTCCTCTAGAAAATTGAATTTGAGCCATAATCTACGACGATTTGATAGTTTATATTTAAATTTAACTTAACTTTAACATTTTTTTGATATTTTTTGTTTTTTTGCCGTATAATGTTCTAATGGGCAATTTTAGTAATCGAATAGCACCTCGCCATCTTTACCTGCAGATTTGAGGACGATCGTCTAACCAAGAGTTAATATCTTCCAAAACTCGCACACTTATTTCCCAAGGAAATAAGTGTGCTGTATTATGATAGCAATGCCAGTGAGAATTTTTTAGCTGTTGAGCTGTTTCTAAACTAGATTGAGCAGTGATATGTCTGTCTTTGTCTCCCGCTAACACTAAGCAAGGAAGATCGGCTAGTTTGCTTAAATCTTCAGTGCGATCGTAACCCATTTTTAGAGAGTTAGATAGGGCTTTTTTTGCTGCATTAGAAGTTTGAAAGTAAGCTGAAAGTAAGCAACTACCAATATACTGATAAGCAACAGGACTGTGTTGTTGAATTAGATAGCGAAACAACGATCGCTTACCAAAAGTTTCTATATTCCATTTACCACCTGGATTGAAGTAATTTATAGTTGCTGCTATCCCTGTAAATAATAAATCTTGCCAAGTTGTTTTTGGATGACTGCTGCGAGGTCGAGCAGCAGTAGCAACTAAAATTAGACCACTAAACCGATTGGGATTTCTTAAGGCTAATTCTATGGCTAAAATGCCTCCTAAAGACCATCCTAGTAGTAAACAACGATCTATTTGATAGAAATCTAGAAGTGCTTCTAAATCTGTAAGATGGTCGCTCATCTCAAAGTTTTCACTGACTCGACTTTTCCCATATCCTCGCAAATCGGGAGCAAAGGTTTTTAATCTTTGAGATAATTTATTGGTGAATACTGACAAACATTGACTGTTACCTGGATGTCCGTGTAAACAAAGCAAAGGGAAACCCAATCCTTCTATTTTTACGTTTAAATTCATAATTATGAAAAAGTTTATTCTCTCTCACATTCGCTTTGCTGAAAGAAATTATTTACTAACAAATTTGCTCGCGATCGCTACGTTATCTGTCACAGTTTTATTATGTCAATTATATTGCAAAAAACCTATTGCGATTAACAAACAAACTCAAATAGGGTGGCTAAAACAAGGAGATATACTCTTATTAATTAGTCTTCCCACTCTAGCATTGAATGGATGGAACGTAAAAAAAGCTTTACTAGGTTTAAAAGATCCGCGCCAAAGTAGAATTTTTAAGAATTTAAGCAAATACGGCCTTATTACTGAGGAGCTAATCCCAGAAATCGAAGCAGAATTAGAAGAAGCCGCTCCCCTAGAATTTAGAGCCCATAAAATTTATCTTACCGAATCTTGGCTCGTTTATCAAACTCAATTCGCTCTAAAAATAATAAGATATGAAAACATAATTTCGATCGCTCGTAATGTTACTAATTATCAAGTTAAATCTTCTACAGTTAGTCAATCTTATAGTTTAGTTATTCGCGATCGATTTGGAGAACGTTACAAAATAAACATGACAATTACTGACATTCACAAGATAGTTAAAATGATTTTAAAAAAAGTTCCTAATGTTTCAATAGACTATAAAGAAAAAAGAGTAGATTATGGCGATTAATAAAAGGTTGTTTGCATTTTTGAGAAATAATTTCGATCGAATTTCTTGAAAATATAACCATATTACAGGCCTTCTATTAAACACATGTAACAATTAACTAATATTGACTCTGAAGTTAGCTTAGATTATTTACCTACTTGAATGTCGAACGATTTTCTAATGAGGACAATAGTCAATACAATCAATTGCTTGTTCTGTATTAGCAATTGAAGGCTGCACTGTACATTTTAGACGATAGTTGTTAGTAAAAAATTGACATCTACTGCAGGGAATTTGATGCATTTTTTGGCTTCTCGCAAGGACATCTTTCATTGCATTTCCTAAACTCAAAACTAATGAAATGACGAATATCCAAGCACATAAAAAGCAAGCTGGAACGACCAAAGGTTGTATTGCTTTGATTATGTAAAGTAATGTTTGTAACACGCTTTGCTCTGCCGTAGTTAATACTTGATAAGTACTGGGGCAAGATATACTGGGCTAACATTGTTAAAGTATGCCCCACAAAATTATTTATTCCCAGTATCACAAATTTTTCTTTGTCTTGTTTGCTTAATGTTTTAACTCCCTACTTGTAAATACTCAATCAATTGAGATATTTCCTGTCTATTAAACACTTTCGACAAAGTATTGGCTGCTGTTTTAGGTTCGACAGTGATTAAAACCTGAGGTAAAGAAGCGCTAGCAAGTTGCTGCAAACTTTGACTGGGAGCAATTAATTCTCCTTTACCTAACTCCAGATAATCGTTAGCTTGTTTTAGTTCTTTGATTGTTACTGGTGCTAGAGTTCGATAGGAATGTTTTGGATTGGCGATCGCGTCTTTAGCTTTTTTGATTATCTCTTGCCAACCACGTTCCTGAGGGGCTAATTCTGCTAAATTGTCGCATAATTGCAGTAGTTGTTGCCTACTTTCTGGGCTAGCTTTTTGCTTAAACAGCTGCAACATTTGCTTGAGAGTTTCTTTGACTGGTTCAGACAAGTTGAGGGCTGGTTGCTCTGGTATCGAAGCTGCCTGCGGAACTGCTTTTCCTCCCTCGCCAAGTAATTGATTGAGGTACTCTTGCAATTCAACAAAATAGGGTTCTGCTTCTTGCATGATTCCTTCAACTTGGTCTTCTTCGAGTTCCATGGCACTTTCGAGAAGTGTTACCAAATTTTGAAGTACGTCATATGCTCTTAAAAACAAAGACTCCAATCTTTGATCGACTTCAATTGGATTTTCTTTGATAATTTTGAACGCATCTTCCAAACGGTGAGCAGCATTTTGGATACTGCCATAACCTAGCATTGCTGCTCCACCTTTGATCGAGTGAGCAGCACGAAACATTTCGTTAACTCTTTCGTTATCTTCAATAACTGAAGACAACTCTAATATACCTTTCTCTAGAGTCTCTAAGTGCTCTTTAGCTTCTTCTATAAAATATCCAAGAAGTCTTTGCTGACTTGTGGTGTCCAAGACAGTTTCCCCCAATTAGAACTATTGGCCCTTTGCGGGCAGTGTAATTTTATCCTAAGTTATCTACTTTATTATGGAATTTATTGTCGTCGACGCTAAATTCGTCGTAGTAAGAAAGATCTTATTCCTACTGCCTTAGCACCATCATAATCTTCTTTTAAGCTGTCGCCAATGTGCCAGGCATCTTTAGGCTTCAAGTTATGCTTGTGCAAAGCAACGCTAAAAATTTTGCTATTTGGTTTTGCTGCACCAACAATAGATGAGATAGTTATGGTGGAAAAAAGTTTTTCCAGTTTTAGATTTTCTATTACTTGGTAGATACGGGTATCAAAATTAGATATGATCCCTAATTTTATACCATTTTTTTGCCATTTTGTCAAAGTCGGTAAGACTTCAGGATAGACATACCAAGGCTTTGAGGTGGCAAAGTAAGCGTAGAGTTCCTGAAAAAAGTATTTAAAGTCATCAAATCGCTCGATCGCTCCTGCACGAGTGAAAGTGTCAACAGCGATCGCCTCCCACCAATCAAATTCCAGTTGAGGAATTTTATCTGGTTCGACGTTTCCAGCAAAGGCTAAAGGAGGAGATGCTTTGAAGCTTTGATAAAAGGCGAGATCCAAAACCTCTGGAGAAACCTCAAGGTTTTCTATTTTTCGGGCGATCGCGCTGTAGATTTCTCCTACGCTTCCCCGTACGCCAAATAAGGTGCCTACGGCGTCTAAAAAAATTACTTTTGGTGGTTCCATCTAAAGATATAGAGTTTGCATACTAGTGGCAGCTGGATACAGCCATTAGAGATTCGATTCTAAGAATCTCCCGCTAAATCAAAGATTTTAGCGGCGAGAGTATCAATTGAGCTGACTCTGTGACAGTAAAGCTAATTAGAGAGTAATTCTACAAAAGGGGCACATACCCAATTAAATCCCACCGTAAGCTGGTGTTTTAGGGTAGGCTGGCGATAAAGATATGCCAAACGACGCGCCAGATAAGCCAAAGTTCCGTCAAATTTCATTCCTAAGCCGCTTAGGGTAGCATTATCTGTTCCCAGAGCCATCATTTCTCCTAGCGCTTGATAGCGGAACGGTAACATAGGTCTTCCAGTCATAGAAGCCCAAATATTCCAAGCACAGTAATCTGATTGCTGCACGGCTACTTGAGCGGTAGCCGGAACTTGTTGACCTGTGGCATCCCGACAGTCTGCTGCGTCTCCTAAAGCAAAGATGTCTGGAGCTTCTACTACTTGTAGAGTGTTATTGATGCTGAGCAATCCTTTTTTGTTTTGCTGAAGAGGTAATTTTTCGATTAACTCCGATACTTTAGTTCCTACCGTCCACAGCACTATATCCACTGGGATTGTATCCACTTGTCCTTTGTATCTGAGAGAGATCGTGTCAGCGGAGACAGACTCTACTTCTGTTTCTAAATCCAGCCAAATTCTTTTAGACTCTAAGGCTTTTTTAGCTGTTTCTCGGTTAAATTCTGGCGATCGAGTGAGAATTTTATCTCCTCTTTCAACTAAGCGCAAGCGACCTCTTTCTCCCAGTCGGTCTGCTAGCTTACAGGCTAATTCAACGCCACTGTAACCGCCTCCAACGATCGACACTCGTATTTTATCTCGGTTTGACTTTTCTAATTCTCGCAGTCTCTCTCCGAGACGATAAGCATCTTCGAGACTGCGGAAACCAATAGCGTGTTCTGCTGCGCCAGGAACTATATCTAGGGGGGTTTTTCCTCCTAAAGCGATCGCCAGTTTGTCATAGGATAGATTTGGGCAATTTTCTAACTGCACTTGCTTTGATTCAATATCAATTCCCGTGACGCGAGATTGATAAAATTTAACTGACGTATCCGAGAGTAATTCTTCAAAAGGGGGAGCAATTTCCCAAGTTTGCATTTCCTCTGTAATCAGTTCGTACAAAAGGGGTAAAAATAAAAAGCGATCGTTTTTATCTATGAGTACAATCTCTGGTTTTTGGGAATTTTCCCAGGGAAGTTCGCTCAAGCGCAAGGCGGTATAAAGACCCCCAAAACCGCCACCGACAATACAAATTCGTTTTAATGGTTCGTTCATAGCAACTAAGGCTAGCATTTTAGCAGGGAGACTGTTTTTAGCATAGCAAGACTCTTGGAGCGAAAGAGTCTTTATTGCTAAATGAAGTCAATTAAGCGTGGCTCCCCAAGGCTGTTCCCTTCTCTATTGGTAGAATGTCTAAGAACGTGGTTTAAATCCATGAGGGAGACCTGATAACTGGTAACTGTTTTAAGTAAGTATATTGTATTTTAGAATACAAATTATTCTATTTTTTATAAAGTACCTCTCTAAAACCAATAACCTATCTCAACAATCGATAAATTAAAGACAAGGGATACTTTATAAAAAATAAATCCATCGGTTATCGGATGGCTTTTAATTACCGATCTTTCCTTATTTTTTGTGATGGAAACGAATCCCTAAAAACACGTCATATAGGAAATTCCAGAAATTTTTTCCTTTAAATATACCTAGAGATTGATCGCAACCTTTAGCATCTAGAATCGGTTTAGTAACGTAGTAAGTTTGCTGATATTTATACCAAGGAATAGATGGCCACAAATGGTGAATTAAATGATAATTTTGTCCGAAAATCAGTAAATTGAGAATCGGACTGGGGTAAACTCTCGCATTTTTCCAGCGATTGCGTTCTTGGAAAGGACGGTGTGGTAAATAATCGAAAAATAAACCCAAGGTCATTCCCACCACTAATGCTGGTACAAACCAAAAATTCATTACATAGGCAATAAATCCATATTGACAAGCAAGTAAAACTATGGTTACCACGAACAATCGGCTCAGAAACCATTCTAGCAACTCGTATTTTTTCCACAAACGTCGCTTAAAGAAAAAAATCTCGTGATAGAAAAAGCGAGCTGCAATTAGCCACAAAGGGCCTCCAGTAGACACAAAATGATCGGGATCGTTTTCTGGATCGTTAACGTTAGCGTGATGCTGAAGGTGTACTCTCGTAAACACAGGGAAGGCAAAACCCAATATGAGGGCGCTACCGTGGCCCAAAATAGAATTAATTATGGGGTTGCGATGACCGCTATTATGGGAGGCATCGTGAATTACTGTCCCCGATAAGTGGAGGGCAAGAACATTGAGACAAAAACAGCACCAATCTCGCCAACCCCAAAGAAAATAGCCGCAAGTTGAAATTGATATTAGGCTCACAGCAGTTAAAAACATTATGACGTTGGGGTTGAAGCCTTCGGGAGGCTTGAGATACTCTTTAGGAACTGTCAGCGTCGTCTGAGCCGACTGCATTTTTTTAGTTTCTCCTTTTTATACTTTCCTCGCGTAGTTTACAGTACAAATACCGATTGATAAAGATTTGTAACAGTATCTCATCTGGTTATAACTTAAAATTGGGATCTCTAACAGCTAAAATCTAGAGCTACTGCCTCTGAAAGCTTTGAAAATCGGTTTTTTTCCATTTTTTTCAGCAAACCTTCTAAAATGCGGTTCACCATCCAAGGGCCTTCGTAAACCCAACCAGTATAAACTTGGAGCAAACTAGCCCCAGCAGTTATTTTTTCCCAAGCATCCTCAGCCGTGAAAATACCACCAACGCCAATAATTGGCAGTTTTCCCCGAGTTTCTTGCCAAATATAACGAATTATTTCAGTAGAACGTTCTTTGAGAGGGGCGCCGCTAATTCCTCCAGCTTCATCTTTTACGTGTTTTCCCGTAGATTCAATTACTTGAGTTTTTAAACCATCCCGTTTAGTTGTGGTGTTGGTAGCGATTATGCCAGCGAGGTTGTGGGTTGTAGCTAAATCAAGTACAGCAGCGATCGCCTCCCATTCTAAATCTGGGGAAATCTTGATTAAAATTGGCTTAGAACCCTGATTTTCTTGTTGTAGGGCGGCTAAAATCGGATCTAATTGTTCCTCAGCTTGGAGCGATCGTAAACCTGGGGTATTGGGAGAGCTAACATTAACTACAAAATAATCTGCCCAATCTTTTAATAGTTTAAAACTGCCTGCATAGTCTTCTGCAGCCTCATTGAGAGGAGTATTTTTAGACTTACACAAATTAATACCAATAGGAATATTACGGGGTTTTCTTTGCCAAGTTGACTGCAAAGTTTTCGCCATTACTGCTGCACCGAGATTATTTGCTCCCATGCGGTTTAAAGCAGCACGATCTAAAGCTAAGCGAAACAACCGAGGACGAGGATTACCTATTTGTGCGTTAAGAGTAACAGCACCCAATTCCGCAAAACCAAAACCAAAACTAGACCAAATTCCTGCTGCTATTCCATCTTTATCAAATCCCGCTGCTAAACCCACGGGATTGGCAAAATTTAGCCCCCACAAATTTTGTTTTAAGCGCTCGTCCTGCAAGCAAAAAGATGTTTGTAATTGTTTTTCTATTGTTCTTCCCCAAGAAGTATTTCTAGATTTTTCTAGCCAGCTTAAAGTTTTGAGTAATTGTTTATTGGCTGCTTCTGGATCTCCTTTTAAAGTAGAAAATAGAATTGGATATATGGGTCGGGCAAATTTAAACATAAACTGTAGTAGTCGATCGGTTTTTGAGAGTTTAAAATTCAAATTAATTGTTTTCTTTAGTTACTTTTTTAACTAAAGAAACCTAGCTCTGACTAAATATTCTTTGAAAAGATGTTCTAGGATTAGCAAAAAATTCGTAACTTCTTTTTAGTTCTCTGGCGTTTTCAAATACTTTTGATAGGGGTTGACCGTATTTATTTCTTAAGCGTTCCCTAATTAGTTCAGCTCGCTCGTCTAATCTTTTATCGCCCAAATCCGACTTACATAGAGACTTCTCCTGAGCATTCCTGATAATGATGTTTATTGCTCGATTATTTTAACAAATTCTTGTTAGTATAACGAAATTTTTCCCTGTCTTGGCAGTCAGCGCTAAGAGCCAAAGCAATTAGATAGTAATTAACGGGGGAGAGGACGCAGTTCTCTCCCCCACCCAACGATCAAACTAAACTGTACAGTATGAAAAATAACCTTTGAGAAATTAGTGGTTAAGTGCTCGTTTGCTTGAATAAAAGATCTCGGCAAAAGTCAGGAGTATACTTATCATTAATAAGGCTCTCGGTTTGTCAAATGGATTTGTGCGCTCAAAATCTTCAAAAAGCCATTGCTGCATCCAAGAAAGTAAAAAAAGAAAGGTTTAACCTGGCCGCATCTACTATTCACCTGCCCTATCGGTCATTGAACCTTCGTTTAAATGGCGTTGGACTTTCGGCACAACCCATTGACACAGTTGCGCTAGCAGTTGACAATAGAAGGGGCGTAGTCATAGCAGATGCTTTGAGTTGGGGAACTTGAGCATCCCAGAATAGGACCCTCCCCAGCTACCCCTGTCTAATTGAGACTCCAGACATCTCAGGCATTTCACGACTTTTCTGCACCACTAAGGATGAACATGACTAACCTGAATAATAATGCTTCAATTAGTGCTAGAAACACTTTTCCTCTGGACAACACAGTACAAGAATCTACAGAATCTGACTATAGATCGGGAACCAGTGAACCCAAATCGGGTGAAGGCAACGCACTTACTCAGGAAGAAAAGCTCGTTGGCAAAACACTCAAGAAAAACGTGCAGCTAACGGCAGAAGAACTCGCAGCAGTCAATACTAAAAAAGGTCTCCTGCAGTTATTGTTGACTAAAAATGTCAATGTAAAAAAAGCGCTAGTCAAGCTGCGCTATGAGCAGGAACTAGAGAAGCTGCAGATTGAGCTCGTCAAGCTGCAGCGCTCTATTCAAATTGAGGGCCGACGAGTCGGTATTATCTTTGAAGGTCGCGATGCCGCCGGAAAGGGCGGCAGTATCCGTCGTTTTATTGAACATCTCAATCCTCGAAGCGCGCGTGTAGTGGCATTACCAAAGCCTACCGATCTACAGAAAGGGCAATGGTATTTCCAGCGATATGTTGAACAGCTTCCTAATCCAGGTGAGATTGTGTTCTTTGACCGTAGTTGGTACAATCGCGCTGTCGTAGAGCCCGTGATGGGATTTTGTAACGAAAAACAGTACCGCATCTTTATGCAGCAGGTTCCAGAATTCGAGCACATGCTCTATGAGGATAATCTGGAACTGGTGAAATTTTGGTTTTCGATTTCCAAGGATGTCCAGGCCGAGCGATTTGAGTCTCGTCGCGACGATCCGCTGAAGCAGTGGAAAATCAGCCCTGTCGATGACAAGGCTCAAGAGAACTGGGATTTGTACACCAAATACAAAAACGAGATGTTTAGCAAAACACATACGTCCTACAGTCCTTGGATCATCGTGAAGGCTAACGATAAGAAAAAAGCCAGACTGGAAAGCATGCGTTATGTCCTATCGGCTCTAGAGTTTGAGGGTAAAGAGAGTGCAGGTATAAGCCTGACGCCAGACCCAAATATTGTTGGGCGCTACTATCGTTCCAGGAAGACCGTAGACTAAAACTCATATGAATTCCGTTTAATTAATCATATATAAACGATCGTGTTTGAATCAATCATAATTTCTTGAAACTTTAATTTATATTTTGTCTATTCTCTAGTTACTCCGCTCTTAATTTCGTCCTCGAGGGCCTGCATTCGTGACTCACGACGCGAACCTTCTCAAGCCTCCGCTTGTCAACTGCGATCGTCGCTGCTCTTATCCGAATCAGAGTGCGATCGATTCTCAAAAAATACCAGTCTCGTTGCGTCTTGGCTGATTAATGTTGGTCGATAACTATGTGCGATTCGTTGGCTAGAAATCGGCTGAACCCTCTACAGGGCAAAAGCTTGAAGGATTAGCCGCTAGGAATTAATGGAGAGTGCCTTAATCTCTCCGAACCTAGAAAGATGTCACCAAAAAAACGGCAAAGTAGGGAAATAAGGCTGAAACGCTGCGGTCAAAACACGACCACGAAGTAAGAAAACTATAAGTTGTTAATAGTAAAAGTCAATCATGATTACGGAATGATTGATTGCACCCAAACAAACTTCTGGTGATATAAAGGAACTCTAAAGTTAGAAACCAAGGCTAGTTAGGAACGAATAAATCTCTGGGATTACTCTCAATGGGTCTCTCAATTGAGTAATCAACCAAGACGCAAAATCTACGAAAAGTAGGTAACTCAAAGGGGAGATTGTGTAAAAAGCAAAAGCCTAACCAGACTATTCTGGTAACCCCAAAAGGGTTGGGGTAATTCCCAAGGATAAGCTGACGTACACACGGGAACATGAATCTCACCTTCCGCACGTCAATTTGTCATATGCTTTGTAGTATATTGTTCGGCTATTTTGGCGCTCGCGAGCAGAGAGGTTTTGGGTATTTTGCGATCGCAAAACACTAAATTATTGGGTTTTTGCGATCGCGAACTAGGTAAAAGGAGCTCGCAAAATAGCCTCGTTTGGGTAATCTTTACATGCTACATTTTGACGTGCGGAAAGTAGAATTGAGAATTATTGTTGTTTTAGGCCAAAATGCTTTTCTCAAGAGATTTTTGAGTTGGTTTCGTCACGCGCCGCTACGCGGATCCGGCGGGCCGGATCGCCCTTCCTGGAATAAAAATGTAATCAGAGCATATTACTTTTTGACGTGCGGAAAGAGAATTCTAACTTCATCCCAGTAAATAACTAAACCGTTTAGTATGTTTAGTTGCGGGTATGACGATGCGCAGAGCGTATCGTCATACCCGCAACTACCTTTAATTCCAGCCTTTTCTACTTCGTCGAACTCACGTTGAACTGATAGTCCTTTCTCGTCCAAGCAATGTGGTTGTGCATCTTCTCTACTTTGAGCCTAGCTTTTTCGTAGTTCTTGTGTCGTTTCTTCTTCTTAGATAATCTACGTTGTAGCACTTTCAGCCGACTTTGTAGCCTAGAGAAAAATTTACGACCTTTTTCGATAAAACCGTCAGAAGTAGAAAGATATTTTTCTAAACCTAGATCTACCCCGATAGCATGACCGTATGGTATCGGTTGAGGAACATCGACATTTAACTGAATGCTGATTGTTGCAAACCATCCCTTGGCTTTTTTGATAACCCTTATCTGTTTAATTTTGAAACCATCAGGAATGGGGCGATGTAATTTAATATCTATCAACCCCAACTTGGGAAGTTTGATTTGATTTCCAATTAAAGGTGATTCTCTAAATTGAGGAAATAGTATTGATTTTAGTTGACCATATTTTTTGAATCTAGGAAAACCAAAACCGCGTGTTTTGAAAAAATCCCAAGCATCGTGTAACCTTCTAATGTTGGTTTGCAGTACTTGAGATGGAACTTTAGTTAATTCAGGGTATACTTTTTTAGCTTTTGGCAAGTTGTTTTGCTGCTGATGATATCCAGGAAAAGGATAATCAGCAGGCATAATATACTCTGATTCCAAACTACACCTATCTATTTGACACTTTACTGACGCCAACCAGTCTTTCAATTCCCTAAGCGCATAGTTATAACTAGACCGACAAATTTCTAGCCATTCTATTAGTTTTTCTGTTTGTTCTCCGCTGGGAAAAATGCGATAGGTGTAGTTGAGGTTGAGCATAATAACTATATTGTACCATACTTTTACTTTCTGGTAACATCAATATTTATATTGGGGGAGTTGTGTATCCCGACTCCAAATAAAATATTATGGATTGGGACTTACAACTCCCCCAAACCCCCTCAAAAGTTAAAAATAGAAACGTAGAGTAGATTGCTTTAATTATTTAATTATAAGGAGTTACAAAAAATTGACTCAATTTTAGAGTCAAATAGCACAATTTTTGTAACTCCTTGGAGTTGCTTTCACTGTTTGCTAGGGATTATTATTACCGACAGTTGCTTATACCTTCACCCATGGTATTCCAAACTAGTTGCTCACTGACAAAGCGATGACGCCATGTTATTGCTAGTATCAGTTTTTTTTGCGACTGGTTGTAGTAATAATTCGCTGATGCTCCGTGAACATTTCTGAACCATAAGTACCGATGTTTGTATGCTTTCACAGTGCCACGATTATATCCCGTTGAACGGACATAGCCTTGACCATTGCGATAAGATTTCAGGCAATTAAGTTTACTTCGAGAAATATTGTAGAAAGTTCTACTAGATCCGGCTGCTGCAGGAAGAGTCTCTACAAAAGTTACTAAACTCATAACTGCAATAAGTACATAAACAAAATAATTCCGAGGATTACTCTTGGAGTTTAAGCTTTTTTTTGCATTAAGTCCTGGAAAAGTTAGTTTCATGGTTTATTTTTGTAAATTGCCAGATTTAAGACAACTTATTTTAGATCTCTATTTGAAATTTGTAAGTAAGAAAAAGTATGAAAAAGTATGGAGATGTATGATTCAACGAGATTTTATGCCCCTATAAAATTCATCTTTTTTTTATTTATTGACTAACACAAAATAAATAAGATTTCTTAGAGCCAAATTTCCCTAAAGACTTACCTAACAACTTCCCGATCGAGATTGCATTTCTATATTTATTTAATATTTTCTGGTTGTTTCAATAAAAACTTTTCGATCGTAAAAATTCAATATTTAACAATTTAGCCTATCGAAAAAAACTACAAAATTTATCTTTAAAAAAATAAAATATATTTTAATTATTTACTAATTAACATCCTCCCGTGGAGGCACCAAGCAGAGGTAGAACTTCTGACTTCTGACTTCTGACTTCTGACTTCGTGAACTTTTCCGTTGCCTCCCTGCTTCCCTAGGCACTTCTGAGGGCTACAATTGGGTCTAGTTGTGCTGCTCTTTGAGCTGGAACGACACCGAAAAATAAACCAATACCGCCAGAAACTCCAACAGCAACTATAATAGCTCCACTAGAAACGCTAGCAGATAAGGGACTGATAGCCCCTAATAACATAATTCCCCCAACACCAATTAAGGTACCTAAAACCCCACCAGCAGCAGAAAGAATAACCGCTTCAATTAGGAATTGAACCAGAATATCTTGTTGATTCGCGCCAAGAGCCTTGCGCAATCCAATTTCTTGGGTGCGTTCGGTCACCGAAACCAGCATAATATTCATCACTCCAATACCGCCAACCAACAAAGAAATTGCTGCGATCGATGACAGCATAATTGTCAGTCCTCCGGTGATTGTACCGACAATTTGTAAAACATCTTTTTGAGTGCCAATGGTGAAATCATCTTCATCAACAATTTTGTGTCGCAAGCGCAGGAGATTTTCTATCTGAAATTGAGCAGCTTCAATACTATTCTCATCCTTAGCAGAAACAGCAATAACATTGACTTCAATGCCGTAGGGAGAAGTGTTACCCCTAATTTGACTGACCATTGTAGTTAGAGGAATATAGGCTAACTCGTCCTGGTTTGTTCCCAGAAAAGTACCTTTAGATTCCATCACGCCAATAATTTGAAAGCTAATATTTTTGATTCTTAGCTGTTTGCCAATAGGATTTTGAGAGTCAAATAATTTTTCAGCTATTTCCGAACCCAACACCACAACGCGACTATTCCGCTTGAGATCGATATCGTTAATAAAGCGACCTGTGGCAATATCAAAGTTTCTAACTGTAAGGAATTCTGGGGTTATACCTCTGACCGTATTATTTGTATTGCGATTGCGGTAAGTAATCAGTTGAGGGGAAGTAATTTCAGGAGCAACTCCTTTTACTGTTGGTACTTGAGAAGCGATCGCTTTGGCATCAGCAAAAACTAAGGTGTTTGGTCGCTCAAAGCTAGTACCGCGAGTTCTTCTCAATCCTGGGGTGACAAACATTACATTTGCCCCCAGAGACTCAAATTGTTCTGCTGCTAGTCTTTGCGCCCCTTGTCCCACCCCCACCATAGTAATCACCGCAGCATTACCGATGACAATACCCAACATAGTTAAACTGCTGCGTAATTTATGGCCCCACAGGGTAGTGGTTGCCATGTGAATGCTTTCTAGAATGTCCATATTTTGCTGAGTAGTTTAGTTAGCACTAAATAATTGAATTGACTGGCTATAGGTTGGAGGGAACAGGGAAAAGGGAACAGTAAAATTTTTTAGATACTTAAGAGAGCAAATTTTCGCATCAAGGCTCCTATCTCTACAGATAGTCTCCTCCTCAGTTGATTCAAAATCTCGTTCCTAACTTTTGTGTTCCCTATTCCCCATTCCCTATTCCCCATTCCCTTTTAACACCATTTTCAAACTGTCAGGAGGAGCCATGGTCAAACCCCGACGGACGGGCATAATTGGCCGATCGCTTGTCAGTGCCAGTTGAAAGCGAGATAATATATTGGCTATAACCAATTTCATTTCTAGCTTAGCCAAAGCTGCCCCAAGACAGCGGCGACTGCCCCCACCAAAGGGTATGTATTCGTAGGAGGTATATTGCCTTTGTAAAAAGCGTTCTGGTCGAAACTGTTTGGGCTCTGGATATAAATCCTCTCTGTGATGAAGGGCATAAATGGAGACCATCAAACTCGTTCCAGGTTCAAAATCATACCCCCCGATCGACATTGGTGATTTGAGAATGCGACTGAAAGTACCTAAAGCAATGGGATAAATGCGCAGTGTTTCTGAAATTACCGCATCTAGGTAAGGTAATTTGGTAATTTCTTTAAGATCCGCATCAGCTCCAAGATTATCTAATTCAAACCGCAACTTGTCAGAGACTTCTGGGATATTATGAATCCAGTATAAAGCCCAAACTAAAGCTGAAGCTGTGGTGTCGTGTCCGGCAAACAACAGAGTTATTAACTCATCGTGTAATTCTTCATCTGTCATCCCCTCACCTCGTTCGTCTTTTGCCGATATTAACAAGCTGAGAATATCTTTACGGGAGGATGCTTTGCCAGAAGCGATTAGATCGCGACGCTCTCTAATTTCATCGTATAGTAATTGCTTGACTTGCTCTCTTAAACGAAGAAAGCGACCCCAAGGACTGAGTGGACCCCAATCTTTTTGCAGCCAGCGAAAAAACATGAGAGGAGAAGTAAGAGGAGAGCTAATTCCATCGAGAAGAGAACTGAGTAATTTTCTCAGACCATCGTAACGTTCTCCTTCGTCTAAACCAAATACAACTCGTAAAATAACCCGCAAGGTTATTTCTTGCATGAAGGGACGAACTCTAAAAGGTTTGCCTAGTTGCCATCGATCGGTTACTTTTTCGGTAATTGAGACAATCTGATGGCTGTAGTCATCCAAACACTCACCCATAAAAGAAGGCATTAACAAACGTCGCTGACGCTGATGTTCTTTACCGTCGAGTAATAATAGAGAGTTGTCTCCTACTAAAAAATTCAAACCCTTATTTTGTACGCCTACATCAAAATTCTCTGGAGAGGCGGTAAAAATTTCTTTAATTGCTTGGGGATTACAAATCGTAACAGAGGGAGGAGAATTTTGGCGTTTAGTCTGACAAATATCTCCATAGCGTTTGGTACGATCTTCAATATACGGCAAAGGAAACCAAAGGAACTGAAACATCCGCAAGTTTCGCAGCAAGGGCGGTGTATTAGGAATAGTAGGGGGCTGTTTCATAAATTCGACTTGTTTTAACCTCTTCCACTAAAAAAATTGTAGCTATTGCCTGTAAAAGTTGCTTTGGTACTCTTACCTAATTGCCTCTATTTCTCCTCAGTTGTTGAGGTGGAGTAATAAATACTCGATCGTCTGCTTCTAACCCGTCTAAAATCTGAGTTTGATTGTCGAGGGTTATTCCGAGAGTGACTGGTTTAAACTCCGATCGATCTTTGCTACCTAGAACTAATACACCTGTTTCGCCTTTTTCGGTGCGGATAGCTACAGTAGGAATAACTAAAGCATCCTCGATCGTCTCCCCTAAAAAGGTAACATCTACATTCATTTTAGAGCGTAATAGGTCTTGACCCGTTATTAGAGACACTCGCACCTCAAAAGAAGTGACGTTATTCTCGACTTTAGCTTCTGGGGCTACCAGTTTAATTTTTCCTCGAACAACTCGATCGGGATAAGCGCTAGCAACGATCGTTACTTGTTGTCCTAGTTGCAGCTGACCTACATCTACTTCTGGAACTTTGGCAATAACTTCTAAACCTCTAGCTAATTCTAGAATTGAGCTGCTACCTGCCCCTAAACTGGGAGATACAATCTCCCCTTCTGTGGCTTCTTTTTGGGTCACAATGCCCTCAAAAGGAGCAATGAGAAAAGTATCGTTATATCTAACTCGTGCTACCTTAAATTGTGCTTCGGCAGATCTTTTGGCAGCAGCTAATTGAGCAATTTTATCGTCTGCTGTTCTTTGCTGTAGTGTTAGGGCTCTTTCGGCTTCAGCTACAGCCGCTTCTAACTGGTCTATTTCGGGACGAGATGTATTTTGACTTTGTTGCAAGCGCTGTAGTGCTTCTAAAAGACTAGCCTCAGCCGTACTAAATTCATTAAACGCTTCGTCATATCGATCGCGGCTTTCTGCTCCTTGTTCTGCTAAATATTCGTAGCGTTTGAGCCTCTCTCGTGCTAGCTTCATTCGGGAGCGAGCAGAATTGACTTGTGCTCGTGCTTGCTCTATCTCTCTAGGAATTCTTTGTTTTCCTCGCAACAGGCTAGCTCTAGCTTGGGAAAGTTTGGCTTTAGCTTGTTTAATTTCTTCTGGTATTCTGTCCTTAGCTTCTTCTAGGTTGGCGATCGCGCCAGATAGGTTAGCTTCCGCTTGGAGTTTTTCAGCTTCGAGCTGCTCGTTGTCCATGATGGCTAAGGTTTGCCCTTTTTCTACCCGATCTCCTTGCTCTACCAGCAACTTTGCCAAACGACCGGAGCTTTTAGGACTGATTTTAACTCTTTCTATCGGCTCAACCGTACCGCTAGCTTGGATTTTTACCTTGAGGTCTTGCTTAATAACTTTTACCGTTGACTCTTGCAGTTTTTCTTGCGACCTAGGATTTTGACTAATTCTGTAAGTAACAGTGCCTACTAGCAAAACGGCAACTGCAATCGTTCCCAATAACCAAGGGAAAGGATTTTTGCTTTTTCCAAGCCAAGGTAGTTTCATAAGTAATAATGAGTTGGAATGGAGTATATATTTTTAGACTCCCAAGTACGAAATAATGGTTCTAATAAACTTAGGTCTGCTAGTATATCCTAGCCATTCTCAAATAAGCTTTGGTGGGTTAAATCCATGAGGGAGACCTGATAACTGATAACTGATAACTGTTTTAAAGCAATCTTCAGTTTTTTTTCTGTTCTTCGTTCCCTCTACCGTTGCAGACTTATGTAATGGGAAAATTCCCCCCCTTAGAATAAATAGATTGTAATGGTATTTATTTGGAGCGAAGAAGTATTGTGCTAAAGCGTAATTGGTTATTTTCTCTTTTAGCTTGTCTGAGTTGTTGGGGAGTGGCAATACCCGTTAAAGGACAAGCACTCTTACCCTATGCAGTAGAACCAGATTCTGAAAAACTAGAGCAGCAAGGTCTAAAGCTGATACAAGATGCTGCACAATTGGTAGCTTTCGGTCAATACGATATGGCTTTTCCTAGAGCTAGGCTAGCTACTCAATTAGCTCCTAATCAGTTTCAGAGTTGGTTTATTTTAGGGACTTTGTATTTGCAAAAGGAAGAATACCCTCAAGCAATAGAAAATCTAGAAAAGGCTCGTTCTCTTGCTCCCGATCGAGAAGGTATTTTATTTACTTTGGGGTCTACTTATTTTAGGAAAGGGGATTATCGGGCTGCAATTAGAGAGTTAGAGGCTGGTTTAAAACTCAAACCAGATTCGCCCAATGCTCCCAGTGCTTTGTTCGATCTCGGTAATGCCTACTTAAAGGTCGAACAATATTCAAGAGCGATCGCTGCTTATCAAAAAGCACATAAAATCGATAATAAATATTGGGCTGCCGTTAATAATATTGGTTTAGTTAAATACGAGCAGGGGGATGTGGACGAAGCCATTGAAACTTGGCAAAATGCTCTCAAAATTGAACCAAATCAACCCGAACCTCAATTGGCGATCGCTGTTGCTCTTTATCGCAAAGGTCAAAGAGATAATCGCAGCTTCAAACTGGCAGAAACTGCTCTAAAAACTGACAATCGCTATGCTAATTTAGAGTTTCTTGAGGAAAATCTTTGGGGTCGGCGCTTGCTTAGGGATACTAGAGCTTTTTTAGCAACCCCCCAAATGAAAGTTATTCTCGCTCGTATCGAACAAGGTTCCTCTAAGGTAGAGGTCGATCCTCTTTAATAGCTGTAGATAGTATGCTTCCAGACAAAATTGCCTTTGTCTGGAGATAAGTAACCCGCAAATAACAAAAGAGGGATAACCCAGGTTGGACTTGCAAAAATATTTTTTATTTAGTATATTTGTACCATAAGCCAATTGAACTGTGTAAGTAGGAGAGCCAATCAAATTCTCATGAATTTTTTTAACTGTGTGAGCGGGAAGCTGCTTCGAGGATTCGATCGATAAATTGCTGGTGATCCACAATAGGTTTTGAAATATAGCCATCGGCACCACTTTGTTGGAGAAAGCTTTCTCGATCGCCTTCCATCGCATGAGCTGTTACCAAAATAATAGGTACTGAAGCGGTTTGAGGGTCTGCCTTTAACATCTGAGTAATTTTAATTCCGTCTACAGGTTCGCCCTTATAAATACTTCTAGACAGAGAAACATCCATTAAAATAACATCAGCTTCTCCAGCTCTAGCTATTTGAATGACCTCTTCCACAACTTCGGTGCCCTTTACATCCAAGCCACCGCGTTTAGTAAGAATCTTAGAAAAAACGCGAAAATTGATGGGGTCGTCTTCTACAATCAGAACGGTTGTCATAGATTTAATTAAGAGAGTCTTTTTTTTAGCAGACATTTCGCTTGATAAAATGCCATGGTAGAGAAGGAGAATCAAAATGTGTCAGTTAAAAAAGATAGCATTGTTTGGGAGCAACTCAAACTTGAAGCAAAAAACTGATTTTTATTCTCCAAATAATAAATAATCATTTTTGGGGTCACAAAAAATTAGGAAATAAAAACTCATGGTAAAACAAAATTACCTATTCAGGACTAGTCAGATTATCCCCACAGCTTTACACGTGGAGATGGAAAGGTCTTATCTAGAATATGCCATGAGTGTGATTGTTGGGCGAGCCTTGCCTGACGTTAGAGACGGTCTTAAACCGGTTCATCGACGAATTTTATACGCCATGCACGAACTGGGGTTGACCCCCGATCGACCTTATCGTAAGTGCGCTCGCGTTGTTGGGGAGGTTTTAGGCAAATATCACCCTCACGGCGATCGAGCAGTTTACGAGGCTCTAGTAAGAATGGTACAAGATTTTTCTTGTCGATATCCTCTCCTTGCCGGTCACGGCAATTTTGGCTCCCTCGATGACGATCCGCCAGCAGCCATGCGTTACACGGAAACGAGACTGGCAACGATCGCTTTCGGGGCAGTTTTGAGCGAAATTGGTCAGGACACAGTCGATTTTACTAGCAACTTCGACAATTCTCAACAAGAGCCAGTCGTTTTACCTGCCCAATTGCCTATATTATTACTCAACGGCTGTTCGGGGATTGCCGTGGGAATGGCAACTAATGTACCTCCCCATAATTTGGGAGAGGTAGTTGACGGATTAATTGCCTTAATTGACAAACCAGAGCTAAAAGATGAAAAATTATGGCAGTTAATTCCCGCACCAGATTTTCCTACAGGGGGTCAAATTGTAGATAACTCAGCCATAAAAGACCTCTACCGCACCGGAAGAGGCATTATTCAGGTGCGTGGAGTAGCGAAAATAGAACAAATAGTCGTAGGGAAGCGACGAAGACACGAAAGGAATGCAATTGTTATCTCAGAATTGCCTTATCAGGTGAATAAGGCAGGTTGGATCGAAAAGTTAGCAGACTCAGTCAATCAAGGCAGAATACAAGGGATTTCTGACTTGCGAGATGAAAGCGATCGCAATGGAATGCGGGTAGTTGTAGAACTAAAAAGAGATAGCGATCCCCAAACAATATTAGGGAAAATATACCAGCAAACAGCTCTAGAAACTAAATTTGGGGCGATTATGCTGGCATTAGTAGAAAATAAACCAACTCAATTATCTCTACGTCAAATATTAGAAGAGTTTTTAAAGTTTCGAGAACAAACTCTGAGGCGACAATACACTTACGAGTTAGAAGAAGCAAAAAAAGACCTTCATTTATTAGAAGGAAACCTGATAGCTCTAAATAATCTAGACGAAGCGATCGACATTCTCAGAAATGCACCTGACGGCAGCACCGCTAAAATTGTTTTCCAAGAAAAATTAGGTACGAGCGAAACTCAAGCTGACTCAATTTTAGCTATGCCCATGCGCCGCCTTACCGGTTTAGAAAGACAAAAATTAGAGGCGCAATGCCAAGATTTAAAAGAGAAAATTGCCAGCTTAGAAAAGTTACTGGGCGATCGCCAAGAATTGATGAAAGCCCTAAAAAAAGAATTGCGCTCCCTAAAACGTAAATTTGGCGACGAGCGTCGCACCCGCATTATCCCCCAATCTTCTGTCAAAATCACCCCTAAGGAAGTCGCCCCTCCCAAAGTAAGAGAAAGCAGCAAAAAAGCACGCACGGGCAAAATCTCAACCGATAACAAACCAGAAAAAAATGCAGTAGTAGAAATTACCGATCGAGGATATATTTCTTGGAGAGTACCTGAAAACAATAAAAAAACTACCTCTTCTAAAATTAAAAAAGACGAAGATTTCGTTATTGATTCGGGAAAGATCGGCACTGAAAAACAATTGGCGATCGTCACGGATATTGGAAAAGCTTATCCTCTATCGATTCTCAATATTCCCCCCGCACAGAAATCGCAGAAAACTACTTTGATGAGTTTACTTCCAGGAAGCGCTCAAAGAGATGCCAAAAAAACTATTTCTCACCTTTTTCTCCCACACAACTTACAAGAAAGCGACTGTTTAGTTTTACTGACTCAAAAAGGATATATCAAGCGTCTGCTAGCTTCGGAATTAAGCCATCTTTCCAATCGTGGGCTGAGTTTGATTAAATTCAAGGAACAAGATCGCTTAAACTATGCTTATTTATTGCGGGAAGCTACAGAGGTGGCGATCGCTACTACAGGAGGTCGAGTGCTGCGTCTCGAGGTCAACGAGCGAAAATTGCCAGTTATGGGGCGCAGTGCTATAGGAGATCGAGCTTTACGCTTGCGCTATGGGGAGCAATTAGTCGGCTGCGTCCTTCATAAAGCAAATGACAATTTTTTCTTGATTTCTCAACTAGGTTATGGTAAGCGTTTGTCTGCAAGTGCCATACGTTTGAGTAATTGTGGAGATATCGGGACTCAGGCTCTTCATTTTACTAGTAAAGAAGATAATCTTGCAGGAATGGTAGCAGCCAACTTACAGACAAAAGTAAAGGTGCTAACTACTAATAAAAGAATCATTAGTTTGTCTTTGGATTCTGTGCCTTTATGCGGTAAGGACGAAGTAGGCGATCGCTTAGTTCCTCTCCAAACAAAAGAAAGAATAGTTAGGGTTATCCCTTTTCGATCGCTAAATTATTAATTTTTATTAACATGTTTTACGTTATGTTGTGCATACTGTACTTGAATAGGACTTAACCCCACTACAGTAATATTCTTGAATTATTGGTAATTTTAATTATTTCTTAAGCTCAAAGAAATCGCAAATTACCAAATCACAAACTATATATGCTCGATATCAACACCTTGTGAGATCTAGATCCAAGTAAAATTAGCAAAACTGCGGGATTATTAAATACGTTAGAATTAACAGGCAAAGTAGTTCATGTCTAGAGAATTTAGCAGAAACCCCTACCATTACTTAGATAGAGAAAACTACGAATATAAAGTAAAAGAGAGATTGCTTTCAATATTGAGTATAGTTTTATCAGTATCTCTAGTTGGTATTAGCGTTTTCATCTGGGAGAACCCAAGGGATACCCTAAAGACTAGCTGTAATGGGAATGGAGTCGATGCTACTTGTAAAAAATTGTCTTTACAGGAAAACTAACAAGTAATTTAAAAACCTAAAAGATTAAATGTATTATTTATACGGTGGAAAAGATGGGTGCCTGTAAACTAGATTTTTAGGGCAAAAGAAGAAGCAGAAGAAACAGCAACAATATCCCCTCGCAACAGAAAAAATTCCCACACTACTTATATAAAGAGTCGGAAAGAAGAAAAGCGATCGCCATATAAAAGGGAGAGGTTATTGAATTTCCCTAATACCCGTGCAATTATTTAGACCTCAGCCAAACGATCTTGTTTTTCGATCGCGGACATAATTTTGAAAAAGCCAAAGGATCCGTTTAAAACTCCTGCTGTTACTACACCACCTAATGCTGCTCCTAGAATACCGTGTCCGCTAACATCTGTTCCCGTCAGATAGAGATTTTCGATCGGGGTTTTCGCGTCGATCCATTCCGCATCCAGGCTCATTCCTTTGGGAAATGCTTTAATTTCTTCTCGGTAGGCGATCGAATAGCTTTCAGGAATTAGTTTGGTATAAGTATTAAATGCTCCCGCATCGGAAATAATTACAGGTGCATAGTATTCTTCTATCTCTCCGACGTAATGAAGTCCCACATCCCAGTGAAATCCTTGGCGATCGAATTCGTGGGTAAATCCCCCAATTACGTAATGCTGTTCTAAGATTAATACTTTTTTGTGGCTGTATTTAGAGAGTATCGCAGCAGCAGTAAGTCCCCCAATACCCGAACCAATTACGATCGCGTCATATTTATTTGACATTTTCAAACCTCTTCAATAGATATGTTTGCTGAAATCATTTTGTGATGCGATCGATAAATCGCAATGCAGAAAATTCATCCTTTTTTGTCTCTCCAACTGGAGAAGCACACAATCCGTCAATTGTGACCCCCAAACCCCAACCAAGAATTGGATAGACACTCCAGAAATATCGGGGTGTAGTAACAAGATTCAGCAATACCAAAAATACGCTGACAGCTAAATAAGGAATTAAATGGAACCGAATAAATCCCTTCCTCCTTTTGGCTTGTTTTTCGCTGGCTTTTTGTCGCTCTAACCAAGCATTTTCTGCTTTTTGCAGGGTTTCTGCTGAAATCCCAACTTCTGCGGCTATTTCTAAAAGTTGTTCTTGCGAGATTTCGCTATTTTTTTGCAGTATTGTTGCTTCTTGCAAAATTTGTTGTACTTCTTCGCTGCTATATGTTTTGGACATTTTCTTAGCTCCTTTTATTGACCTTTTTTAAATTTATTACTTGTCAAAAATGACACAATAGAAATGTACTATAAATTAGAGCACGATTAAAGTGACTCTATCTTGGCAATAGTTTCATCCAACCACTTTAAGTACATTTGTTCGTAGGCGAGACCGTTTTCGAGAGTCATGCGCCAAAATTTTGCTTCGCGATTGAAATCGACGCTATCGCTGTTTGCTTGAGATTCTGATGGCGATGGTTCTGGTTTAATCTGTTGGTATAGTTCCAGTTGTTGTTGGTGTAGCTGACGCTGAAACCTCAACTCATTAAGAACATCGCTGCGATTTCTCGAACCAGAGAAAAACAACCTGACGAGTAGAGAGTCTTTACTAGGTGGCAATTCTGTTAGACTTTTTCCTAACCATTGTTTCAATTTAGATTCGCCTTGCTCTGTAATTTCGTAAATCCTCCGTTCGAGCTTTTCGTCACTATCGTCGATAACAGAAGTTACCAAACCATCTTGCTCCATTTTGCGTAAAGTTGTATAAATTTGACTGTGATAGGCGTGCCAAAAATGTGCAGTTGAACCGTCTATGAACCGTTTCAGGTCGTAACCTGTCATCGATCGGTAATTGAGAAATCCTAAGAGAATATACTTGAGCATATTTTTATCTTAGTAGTAATTTTTTGATATGTCAATATTTACATATAGTTTTTTTAAGTATAGATTTTTATCATAACAGCTATGTTTCCAAAAAGAAACCCCAAAATGGAGAGCTTACTGCCTTAGAAAAAGAATATAATCAAGCACTTGCCAAAGAAAGAATACCTATCGAACACGTAAACCGTCGTCTCAAGATTTTCAAAGTTTTCTCAGAACGATATCGCAATCGTCGAAAATGCTATGGTTTACGTTGTAACTTATTGGCGACTATTTATAATTACGATCTTGACTGAGCTTCTTGAAGGTTAGCGATCGAGCCTGTAAATAATAGCACAAAATAATTATGCAAGAGGTCTACTATAGCATATTTATGGAAAAATTAAGATGCGTTTACCCTGGGCAAAGTTATGGGTAAAGTCACATAAATTTCTTCTATCGATTGATGGAAGAAATTTTTGCTTTCAATGAATATACTTAGTTAATTAATTCATTCATTCCAAATTGATAAATTCCTGGTACAAATCTATTTCTATGTTTCTACTTAAGCGCATCAATAATCTGTAGAAAACTCAAATTAAAATACGATAATTCACGGATAAAATACCTCAAAACTATTGAGCGAAAATAAATCTCTAGGTTCGATCGCTGTCTTTTTTAATGAACAAATAAAGACTTAGTAAATCTCGACAACATCAGTAGACATTTAATATTTAGATACATTACAAATGATTTATAAGAAATTCAATTATTTGTTTTACACAAAAAAATGCAATTACTTTCAGAATCACCAATAATTGAAGCAAAAGCGTCAGAGTCAGACTCTTTAGCGTCATACCTGGACTCTTTAAATAACAAACAAACAGACACTGTAACCTCATTTTCTGCGCGAAAACGCTTACAAATGATTGGTTCAATCGCTCATTTAATGATGCTTTCTCCACTCCATCGACAATACAATATTTCAGATATTGCCGAGCGATTTGTTCCCGCTTTAATTCACAACCAATTCCGCTATTACGAGATTAATGGTAGCCCAATTGGATTCGTTAACTGGGCATGGTTAACCGATGAAATTGAGCAAAAATACATGACAGGAGAATATGTGTTGAATCTCGATGAATGGCAAGGTGGAAATAACTTGTGGTTTCCTGAATTTATCGCTCCATTTGGTCATGCGCGTTTAATTGTTAAAGATTTACGTACCAATATTTTACCGAAAGGGACACCAGCAAAGTCCTTCCGAATTCGTCCTGATGGGAGCTTAAGGTGTATTTCTCATTGGACAGTTTAAGTTGTTAATTTCGTTCAAATATTTCGTTTTAGTTCATTCAGTCAATTAATTAGGAGATCGATCGTGGGTAAAGTAGGTAAAGAAATCGGTAAACTAGGTAAAGAAATCATTGAACCCTTTTATAAAGAAGGTAATGATGGTAACAATAACATTGAAATATACTTGTTCGGTGCAGCTTATGGGAAAGGAGGGAATGATACTTTAGAAGGTCATGCTATTGCTGTTACGCTTGATGGCGGTTCTGGTGATGATGTTCTAAAAAGTCATTCAGGTAAAGCAAACCTCTACGGTGGTGATGGAAATGACGATATTGATGCCTGGGGAGTGTCTAACACAATTAAAGCTGGATCTGGTAATGACACTGTTAAAGCCCATGGTGCTCACAATACAATAGATGCAGGTTCTGGTCATGACACCATCGAAGCCTATGGTGGTTTTAATACAATAGATGCAAGCGATGATTCTCTTTCCGATGACATTAAAGCTCTTGGTGGTTATAACAAGATTATTGCAGGAATGGGGAATGATACCATCAAAGCCTATGGTGGTTATAACGAAATTGATGCAAAGCGTTCATTGTCCAAAGATTTCAAATCTGGCGAAAAATTTGTCCTGTTAGGCAAAACATTTTTCGTGAGTTCCGATGACATCAAAGCTCTTGGTGGTTATAACAAAATTACTGCAGGTTGGGGTGATGACACCATCAAAGCTCTTGGTGGTTATAACAAAATTACTGCAGGTTGGGGTGATGACACCATTAAAGCTCTTGGTGGTTATAACAAAATTAATGCAGGTTCGGGTAATGACAGCATCGAAGCTGGTGGTGTCGCTAATGTAATTAATGCAGGTTCGGGTAATGACAGCATCGAAGCTAATGGTGTCGCTAATGTAATTAAGGCCGACGAGGGTAATGACAAAATCGAAGCTAATGGTTTCGCTAATGTAATTAATGCAGGTTCGGGTGATGACACCATCGAAGCTGGTGGTTTCGCTAATGTAATTAAGGCCGACGAGGGTAATGACAAAATCGAAGCTGGTGGTTTTGGTAATGTAATTAATGCAGGTTCGGGTGATGACACCATCGAAGCTGGTGGTTTCGGTAATGTAATTAATGCAGGTTCGGGTAATGACAAAATCGAAGCTAGTGGTTTCGCTAATGTAATTAATGCAGGTTCGGGTGATAACAAAATCGAAGCTTTTAGTGGTGGCGCTAATGTAATTATTTCAGGTTCTGGAAAAGACAATATTACTCTCGGTGGTTCACTAAACGTTGTTGTTTCTGGTTCTGGAGACGACAAAATAAAAGGTTTTGGTGGAACTAATGTTGTTTACAGTTCTGGTGGTAGTAATGAAATGCTAGGTGTGGGACTTGGCGGTAACGTTTTTGTCAAAACTGGTAGTGGTAATGACAAAATGTATGCCGCAGGTGGATTGAATGTCCTTACCAAAGTGGGTAGTGGCAATACAACAATGGCGGCTGGTGGCCTTTATAATGCTCTGACCAAAGTCGGTGATGGTAATGATACCTTAATTGCTCTCGGTAAAGGAAACGTAATTACCAAAGTGGGAGATGGTCGTTCTACTATAATTGGGGGAGCGAAGTATAATGTCCTCACTTCTTGGGGTAACAGTAAAGATACAATTGCTGCTATTGGTAAAATCAATGCCCTTATCGGTGGGGGTGATAATGACATTGTAGTTGGCGCTGGTATGGGTAATATTGCCTTTGGTGATTCTGTACTTGGTGGTCTTGACCTAAATCGTTTTAAAGCTATTGAAGTTAATCAAGCTGGTTCTAAAGCAAAAACAGATAAAATTAATGCTGGAAGTAATTGGCAAAAAGCTGGAGATGTAGATGTCACTGGTGCAGTAGCTGGAGATGACATTATGATCACTCTTGGAAAATTCAACGCATCTGTAGGTGGCAGAGGTGAAGATATCATTGTCACGGGTGGGAAGAATAATTTTGTCTTCGGTGATAATATCTTTGATTTCAGTTTAGACGATATTAAAATTTCCGATCTTAGTGATTTGATTCCCGATCTCAGCTTAGACTTTGATTTTGACTTCTCTGTTTCTGATTTCGATTTTTCTCTATCGGAGTTTGGTTTCCCTTCTCTATCTTTACCAAACTTTTCTTTACCGAATCTTTCTCTACCTAGCTTATCCCTACCTAGCTTTACCCTTCCAGTAGTGGATATTGACGTTCCAGAGCTAGATTTACCAAGTCTTTCCTTACCGAATCTATCCTTACCAAGTTTTTCTATTCCCGACCTCTCCGTAAAGAATCTATCTTTACCAGAGTTCGATCTCCCAAACATTTCTCTACCTCAATTACCCGAACTCGATCTATCTGGTTTCAATTTACCAACGATCGATCTTCCCAACTTTGACCTACCACAGCTAGATTCACCTACTCTTGACCTACCTAATTTTGGCGAATTCCTCCCCGACTTGTCTCGCTACAGTTTTGATTTTCTTGAAAATAACGGTGATGTTTTAGTTGCAGGTGGTTTATTGAACTTCGCTAATGCTGGATTGGGAGATGATATCTTAGTCAGTGCAGGAAAAACTAATATTCTATTCAGTGGTACAGGGAATGACCTAGTTTTAGGCGCAGGAAAGACCAATGCGATCTACGGTGATGCGGGTAATGACCTTATCTTTGCTGGAGGTTTATCAAATTACGTATATGGTGGTAGCAATGATGACACGATTGTTACAGCAGGAAAATCTAATACAGTACTAGGTGGTGACGATGCGGATATCCTGGTTGGACTTGGATTGTCAAATACACTTGTTGGCAATGATGGAAAAGATCTGATCGTGGGTTTAGGTCTAAAAAACAAATTTAAAGGAGGTAAGGATAACGATATCCTACTAGCTGGCGGTCTGTCTAATACTTTCTATGGTGATGGTGCTGCTTATAGTGATGATGGTGGTAGTGATATTATCTTCGGTATCGGTATGTCTAACACTGTCGATGGTGGTTCTGGCGATGACTGGTTATTTGCTGGCGGTCAAAAGAACAAATTTGATGGCGATCGCGGTAATGATGTAATTGTTGGCATCGGTCAAAATAACACTATTAAAGGTGCAAAAGGTAATGACAAACTCTTTGTCGGAGGCCAAAGCAACTTAGTCTACGGTGGCGATGGAAACGACATTATTGTCAGTGTTGGTAAGAGCAACGAAATTTATGGTCATAGTGGAAACGACCTGATCTTTGCTGGTGGTCAGTTGAATATAATTGACGCTGGTGCTGGATTAAATGCAATTATTAGCTTCGGTCAGAAAAACACCATTAAGGGTGGTAGCGGTACTAACTTCTTCCTTTCAGGTGGTAATAACAACACCTTTGAAGGTGGAAGTGGTAAAAATACTTTTGTTCTCTCTGGCGAGAATAACAAGTTTACAGGTGGTGCAAGTGGTAATACTTATGTTTTAGGTGACAACCTCATAAATTCAACTAAAGAGGCTGCAACACAAATAATAAGCGCTTACATTGACAACCAAGGCAATGATTCCACAACAGATGAACTGCTATTTGGCGATACCATTAACCAAAATGACATCCGCTTTGCTCGATCGGGAGATAATTTAGAAGTTAGTATATTGGATACTAACCAGCAAGCTATTTTGGAAAACTGGTATCTCAACGAATCTCAACGCATCGATAATTTCCAAATTAGCCAAGGTGCTAGTTTGAGTAAATCCCAAGTTGACCAACTAGTTGATAGTTGGAATCAGTTTGATTCTGGTTTGATTACAAAATCAGAACTAACTACGGATATTAATAATGCTTGGCTGGTTTAACGATCGCGATCGTTAGCTGGATAAATTCAATTAGGCTAGGATTTTCTTTGCACGATCGAATACCAAGGGCGATCGAGAAGAGATCCTCAACCTCTTTCTATTTTTGCCGATCGCCCTCACAGCATCACATATATTTTTGGTAGTGTAAGCGAATGGGCAAATGCAGTAGCAAATGGTGTTGTCGATTTTAGTGGTGATGTAGCTAATGTTGCTAATAATGTTTATGGTGCTACAGAAGCCGAGGCGATCGCTGCTTATCAAACCGTTGGTGCAACAGCAGACGAAATTGCTAGTGGTTTGAGTAGTGCTTATAACACTACTAAAGAAGAAGTTACCAGCTTACTCAAAGATGCTGGCTATGCAGCAGGAGAAGTTAGTAATGCTCTTAAGAGTGTTTACAATAGTGGCTTAAACGCAACAGCAAATGTTCTTAAAGATGCTGGCTATGCTGTTGGAGGAGTTACTAGTGGCCTCAAGAGTGTCTATAATCTCAACAGTTATCGTACTGATGTTTACAAGATAGCAAGTGCTCTTAAAGACGCAGGCTATGGAGTTACTGAAGTGAGCAGTGCTATCAGAAGTAATTTCGGCAGTAGCTTGGGTAGAATGGCAAAAGCTCTGGAGAGTGCTGGTTATGCTGTTGGAGGGGTTACTAGTGCCCTCAAGAGTGTCTACAATCTCAAGAACTATAGTTCTCATGTTAAAGACACTGTAAGTGTTCTTAAAAATGCAGGCTATGAAGCTACTGAAGTAACTGGTGCTATCAGAAGTAATTTCGGCAGTAGCTTGGATAGAATGGCAAAAACTCTGAAGAATGTTGGTTATGATTTAACTAAAGTAGGTAGCGCTCTTAAAAGCGTCTATAATCCTAGCGCTGATGCGATGGCGGGTGCTCTCAAAGATGCTGGGTATGAATTGAAGGAGGTTGGCGACTACCTCAAGAAAGGTTTAGGCTACGGAAAGAAGACAGTTAAGAAGGCTTTAAAATCTGCTGGCTATTCTAACAAGCAAATTAAGAAGGCTTTTGGCTGGTTAAGCTCACTTTTCTAAAGACTAAACTGTTGGTTTAAAAACAAATCAGGAAGCTGTTGAGTCAAGTTACAGCAGGTCACTCTTGGGTTTTTTTCAGCACCCACTGGGTTGATATCAATTAGGCTAGGATCTTTTTTGCCCAAGGGAATAGCAAGAGCTTTCTCAAAGAGATTTTCAGCCTCTTTATATTTTTCTCGATCGCCCTTTATACCAATTTCCCTTGTGTTTGCTACAAATAATTTCGAGTGGGAGAGGGGGAGAGGGGGGGTCCAATGATTCTATTTTTAATGAGGGAGTCCTCACTG
>JASJDA010000218.1 GCA_030065755.1 Prochloraceae cyanobacterium
ATTATTAATAATATTTCTCAAAAGTAACTGGAGAGATAAGAAATACTTTTTATTAATAAAAAAAGCACAAATCCCTCTATTCCCTATTCCCTATTCCCTATTCCCTATTCCCCGTTCCCTAAGTCTCTCGTTATTTTCGAGAATTGGTATGAGCTAGTTCCCTTGAATCCAGAATCCCCACGCGAGGGCGTAGATGCGTAGGGAGCGTCAAGATTTGCAGCTTTTGCAATCGATCGGGTATGCAGAATTATAAGTAGAATCGCGCTTGCCAAACCAGTCGTAGCGATTGTCGCGAAGTTTCTCGTAGGCGCGATCGCCCATCCATTTCATTCCTGGTAAAGCACGATAAGCAGCAATAAATGCTTGACCCATCGGCAACACGCGAGCAATTTCCTCTGCTGCTTCGCTCCCTTGCCAGCGTCTTTCTGGGTTTTTGGCATCGACTAAAATCATCCCCATTTCGCAGTCAGCAGCAGTAATAGAGAACTGGTTTAGAGTTTTTTCGTCTTGCATGGGAGTATAGTCAAATATATTGCCCCGATCGAATTTTTCTAGCAGCTGGGTAAAGTTAACGCAGAGATTGCAATTACCGTCGTAAATGAGGTGATAATTCATGGAATATTTTGGTATTAATATGTTAATTTAGCTTTTCTTTTCTTATTTAATTTTAATAAATTTTGTTGTTGGCTGTTGGCTGTTTGTTATTCTCCCCCTCTCCCTCTCTCCCCCTCTCCCCCTCTCCCCACACTCCCCACACTCCCTACTCCCCCACTACTTTTTCTTTTCCTTGTTTTGTGAGGGAGGCATTCCTTGAATTCCAATTAAGGCTTCTGAGATCGCTCTAACAATTGGTGCTGCTACAGTAGAACCAAAAGCCATTCCTCTTCTCGGTTCGTCTACCACCGCAACGACCGCATAACGAGGGGAATCTACAGGAAAAATCCCTACAAAACTGGTAATTTTAGCACCTGGTATATATCCGCCTCTAGGGCGTGCTTTTTGGGCGGTTCCGGTTTTACCGCCGATACGATACCCTTCTATTTGGGCGCTTTTACCGCTTCCTTCAGTAACTACAGTTTCCATCATTTCTAGAACCTTGCGGCTAGTTTCTGGAGAGAAAACTTGTTTTGTGGTAAAAGTTGGTTGCCAGTGAACTTTTCCACTAGAGTCAACCAATCCGCTCACGATATGAGGAGTTACTAACTTACCTCCGTTAGCGATCGCTGCATGTAACTGAAGCAATTTTACTGGTGTGAGGGAAAAACCTTGACCGAAGGAGGCAGTTGCGGGTTCAATCGATCGAGAAGTAAAAACTTTTTTATTTTTGAGATAACTCGGGGTTTCCCAAGGCAGGTCGATACTGACTTTTTCCCCTATTCCCAGCTTTCTAAGACTATTGTAGTAATCGTGTCTATTCATTCTCGACATAATTTTTACCATACCCACATTGCTGGAATGTTGGAGAATTTTAGCAATACTCATACTGCCGCGACCGCCTCTACTAAAATAGTCGTGGTTGTGAATATTCCAGCCATCAATTTTAATTTTTCCGGTGTCGTTAATAATAGTGTTGGGTGTAATGACACCAGCATCTAAAGCGATCGCTACGTTGATGGGTTTGAATGTAGAACCTGGTTCGTAAAGATCGGTGACAGCCCAATTTTTAAATAGTTCTAAATTATATTTTCCGTATTTATTAGGATCGTAGGTAGGCTGACAAACTAAAGCTAAGATCGATCCGTCGCGCACGTCCATGACGATCGCGGCACCCCGTTTGGCATTAAACTTTCTCATTTGTTTCGACAAAGCCGCTCGTGTTGCTCTTTGCAAGCGCGCATCCAGGGTTAACTGCAATTGGAGATCGTCTACTTTGAGTAAACCTTCTGGCACTTCTTCGGGTACGATCGAGCCATTTCCGGCGCGTCTGAGTTTGTGGTTTAATAAGGAACGTTCGAGTAATTTCTGCTGACTGAATTCTATCCCTGCCTGACCGAGATGTTCTAGGTTAACGTAACCAGTTACATCGGCAAACATTTCTTGCTGGGGATAAAAACGAGAATAACGTTGAATTAGTTCTAGACCATCTAAAGAAAGTCTGCTAATTTTGTCAGCTACTAGCTCTGGTAAAGTATAGGCAAGGCGAATTCCACTTTCTTGCTTGGCAAATTTTTCAATTAACTTTTCGCGATTATAATCTGATAAAATTGGTAATAATTTAGTAGCAATTTCTTCTTTTGAGACTTTGAATAATTTAGGATGAGCAAATAATTCATAAACTAATTTATCACTTGCTAAAATATTACCTTGACTGTCAATAATTGGACGACGAGGAATATAAGGACGTAAATTTACAGTCTGCTGTTCTCTTGCTTTCTTTTGTAACTCTGGCCCTTTGACAATTTGTAAATAATATAATCTACCTCCCAATCCCAAAGCACCTAAAATTAATATTATCCAAACTAATAATAATCTGATTGGAGATGAGTTGTGATGTTTCTGTTGGGAATTGTCGCTCTGAATTGTTTTTTTTCTGGGTTTAGACTTTTTTTTAGAGAATGAGAGCTTTCGCTTTGAATTGCTCATTTATAATTGCTCGTAATTTATCTAATCAGCAACGAGTGACAAGTAAGGAGTTTATGTTATCCCTATGCTATTAAAAATACAGCCTATTGATTAAAAAACTTTGTGTTTTAAGCCTCTAACCTAACTCGTTATTCGTTACTTGTTACTCGTTACTTAAAGCAGCAAAAGGAATAATTGCTGCGAAGTCTATTATTCCTCCGATCGATCGCCAAATATAAGCAGAAGGAACTGAGAGTGAATTACTTTAATATGCTGAAGGTGGGGGCTTAATTGGTATGGTTTGAGTTGAATTAGTAGATTGGGAATTCCCAGATTTGAGAGAATTATCTCTAAATCGACGAAGAAAAATAGATTTATTGGGATTGACTGGAACTAATCCATTTCCAGATTTTTCAGCTTGTTTAGCTAGATTATTTTTAAGAGTTTCATTAGTCTCTGTTAACATACGTTCGTGGCGTTGCAATGTTTTTAATTTCTTGTATTCTTTGTTCCAGAGTTGTTGGGTCCCAACTGTGAAACCGTAGACGCTAAAAATTGCAGCAATTAAAAATAAGAAGACTCCTAAAGAACTTTGCTGTAAAAGCAAGAGAGATCGAAGCCAAATAGGAAGATTTAAAGGCGATCTCACGGGCAGTTTTTCTACTTTTTTAGTCGATTTTCCCGAGATAGATCTCTGGCGACGGTCAGGACTGTTTTTGCTGAGATGTTTTTTAGATCGCGCAGATGCAACTGCTTTTCTGGGAGGATAGGGTTCAGTAACAATAGGACGTGGAGCAACAGACATTATTTGTCCCTGTAATCTATGGCGGATATTTTAGCGCAATACCTGAGCAAATTTGTTAAGTTTGCTCTCTGGTTGAATTCGGGCTAAAGTTTACCCTGCTTGTGGTACAAATGACAAGTCTTTTATTAATTCTTGAGTCTGTTGAGGAGACACTAAGGTATTGGCGCATAAAATTCCCGATCCAGCTACCGCAGGTACGCCAATTCCTGGCATAGTGCTGTCGCCAACGCGATATAAGCCAGATATGGGAGTATGACAACTGGGGAACGTACCTTTACCTGCAGGTATAGCGGGTCCGTAGGTTCCTCGATCGCGACGGAGGAAATAGGAATGGGTTAAGGGAGTACCTATTAATTCTAGAACCAGGCGCGATCGCAGGTCGGGAATTACTTTTTCTATGGCACGATATAGAGGTTGCGATCGCTCTTTTTTCTTCTCCTGATATCGATCGTCTCGCTGCCAACCTTCATAGGGTTCTAATGTATAAGCGTGGACTACATAATGTCCTTCTGGTGCCAGATTTTTATCCCATACTGAAGGAATAGAAATCATACAAGTATTTCCAGGTTCGGTAATATCTTTTTTGGCATCGCGGACTACTACGTGATGTCCTGTGAGTCCTTCTAACCCCTCAGCTTTGATTCCCAAATGCAGGTGCATGAAACTGTCTACCGCAGGGGTATTTAAGCTTTCTTTTCGGTAGGATGGTGGCAAGTCTTCTTTTGAGAGTAATTTGCTGTAAGTATCCCAAATCGTAGCGTTAGAAATTACTACAGGCGCTTCGATCGTTTCTCCTTTTCGCAATCTTACTCCGGTTACTTTCCCCGAATTGACTAATATTTTTTCTACGTGAGTACCCAGTCTTAATTCACCTCCCCAACGCTTTAAACCTCTTACTAAAGCGTCTACAATGGCAGCGCTACCCCCTATGGGATACTCTACCCCAGCGCGAGTTCTCTCTCCCAACATAAACGCTACTTCTGGTGCAATAGTTCCTTCTGCTTTCAAACCAGATAGGAGGAAGCATTCGAGATCGATTAATCTTCGTACCCACGGATCTCGAACTTCCCGATCCATCAGCTCTCCTACTGGACTTCCAACTACACTTAATTGGGGCAACATTTTTGCGAGAGTTGGTAAATATCCCGATATTAATACGGGAAATAGTTGCCAATCTGCTCTTAATGCTATGGTTGGTATATCTTTAAGGCAGTTATAAAGGTCTAAAAAGCGCTGCTCGAATTTTTCTAGTTGTTTGGCTCCTTCTGGGGTAATCTGGGCTATAGTTTGACGATATTTTTCTAAATTGGAGTAGACGGGGAAAGTTCCTTCAGGAAAATGATAGTGTCCCAAGGGATCGTAAGGTACTACTTCTAGTGATTCTCCTACTGCGTCGAGAACTTGTTTGAGAGGATTGAGACTGGGACGATTTTTACCCAAACCGCAGTAAAATGAAGGCCCAGAATCGAAACAAAAACCTTTGCGATCGAAACTGTGCGCAGCACCACCTGCAATTGTATGACTTTCGCAGATTAAAACTCTTTTTCCATATCTCGCCAGTAATGCACCTGCGGTTAATCCTCCAATGCCACTACCGATAATAATTACGTCTACACTCATCAGTTTAGTTCTTGTTGAGTAGTTCCATCTGTTCTTCTAAAATATCTATCCCTAACTCTTTGCCTTTTCCAAGGTCTAGCATATCGACCCCTATTTCTGCGAAATTTCCAAGATTCAGGTAGTTCAACACTTTCTGGAGAGGAATATGAATAGGGACTTCTATGACTGTTAAGGGGAATCGAGTTAGGATTATTATCTAGAGAATCTTTGCTCTCGGTGGAATTTTCTGTCTCTCTAGAGTTTACAGATTCGTTAGCATTATTAGGAACGCTAGAAAAGGAGCTACCGCAAATAGAAGTTAGATCGACAGTTTGTTGAGATGAGTTAATCATATAACATCCTGGATCGCTCTGAGCTATTGCTTTCTCCGTTAGACTCGTTAGAGTACCTAAACTGCAGATCCCAAAGACGATCGCCGCAGTAGCTTTAGAAAAATTAAAATTTTTATTCATAACTAACCTCCTCGATCGCAGCTCTTTGTTTTAGCACTATGATAATTTAAGGCAGCCAAGGGTATTGACTAAAATCAGGCTGACGCTTTTCTAAAAATGCTTGTTTTCCTTCTGCCCCTTCTTCTGTCATGTAGTAGAGTAAAGTAGCGTTTCCAGCTAATTCTTGCAAACCTGCTTGACCGTCGCAGTCAGCATTGAAAGCAGCTTTTAAGCAACGAATGGCGATCGGACTCTTTTGTAAAATTTCTTGCGCCCATTTAATGCCTTCTGCTTCCAACTGTTCGACAGGAACTACACAATTAACTAACCCCATTTCTAGTGCTTCAGCAGCACTGTACTGACGACAGAGAAACCAAATCTCTCTAGCCTTTTTTTGACCTACAATACGGGCGAGATAGCTAGCGCCGAATCCTCCGTCAAAACTGCCGACTTTTGGCCCTGTTTGGCCGAAAATTGCGTTATCGGCAGCAATAGTTAGGTCGCAAATTACGTGCAATACGTGACCACCGCCAATAGCATAACCAGCTACCAAGGCAATTACTACTTTAGGCACAGAACGAATTAGACGCTGTAAGTCGAGAACATTCAAGCGAGGTACGCCGTCATCTCCTACGTAACCTCCTTTCCCTCGGATGCTTTGATCTCCACCAGCACAAAAAGCATATTTTCCATCTGTGTGAGGACCCGCACCAGTTAACAGAATAACACCAATATTGCTGTCTTCGCGGGCATCGCAAAAGGCATCGTAAAGTTCAAAAATTGTCTTCGGACGAAAGGCGTTTCTTTTGTGGGGACGATCGATTGTTATTTTAGCTATGCCTCCTTGTTTGTGATAAAGAATATCTTCATAGGTTTTGACAACTTGCCATTGAACTTCCATCACTTATCGCGAAAGGGTACTGCGACCATAGCGCTAGCTTGGTCGTAGGGGAATTTCGCGCCTCCAATGTTTTTGACTATTCTCTGCTTGGTAGTCTTGGATATATTACCCTCAGGGTTCAAATGCTTCAAACTAGATTAATTTTAGATTAATTAACATTAAAAAAATATTATTTTTTTATTGACATGAATAAACAAAAGATGGGGATCGAGAAAAAAGCATCTAAATTCGATCGCAAATAGGATTGACAGACAAATTAATTATTGCTTTAATAGGGGTATGTTAACAATCTAAGATATCGATTAAAAAGTTTTAAAAAGTGTTAAATGATATTAAGCAAAATGACTCGGTCGCGATCGAGATTGTTAGCTTTTCAAGTCCAAAAATCGCATCATAAGGTTAAAAAATGGATTTAATACAAAGGATTCGCTGTTCTAATTGCGGTAATTACGGTCAGCGCAGATATTTACAACATAAAAAAACTATTCAAACTTCCTGTTCCAATTGCGACTACTACATGGAAATAGGCTCTGAAACGGGTAAAGTAATTGAAGCTTATGCTCCAGGTATTTATTTTCGCGTGGATAGTTTGCAAACGGCAGTTAACTCGATCGCCGTATAATTTCACCCGCTATCTTATTTAAGGGCAAAATCGAATCAGCAAGGCCAGCATTAGCTACTATTCCAGGCATTCCCCAGACCACGCTACTACCTTCATCTTGCACTAAAACTTGCCCGCCAGCTTCGCGGATGCACTGACAACCGTGTAATCCATCCTGTCCCATGCCAGTTAAGACGACGGCGATCGTGCCAGCTTGATAAATTTTAGCAACCGATCGAAACAAAACGTCAACCGCAGGGCGACAAGAGTTTTCAGGTGGGTCTTGATGAGTCCGAATGCAGACGCGAGTACCTTCTTTCTCCACAATCATGTGATAATCTCCTGGTGCGATCCAAGCGCGTCCAGGTTGCAAAATATCCCCATTCATCCCCTCCTTGACTGGAATTTGACTAATTGAAGTCAGCCTCTCTGCCAAGCGCTGGGTAAATACTGGGGGCATGTGCTGCACGATTACTATTGGGAGGGGAAAATTAGCAGGCAATGCAGGCAAAATAGTAGATAAGGCGTTGGGTCCTCCTGTAGAAACTCCGATCGCCAAGATTTCTCCAGTAGGGCGATCGCCTGCTTTAAATTTAGGTTGTAGTAGGGTCTGAGAAATGGGGGGTGGAGTTGACTTTCTCGATCGCTGGCGATCGGACAACACTTTGATTTTAGGAATCAGTTGTTGCTGAATATACTGCAACGCCACATCCTTGCTGCTCATATTAGCTGGCTTTGTCACGTAATCGCTTGCCCCCAAAGCCAAAGCGTCTAGGGTAGCTTCAGCGCCTTTTTGAGTAATGGCACTGAACATAATTATTGGTAGGCGCGGATAAGTTTTGCGAATAGCAGCTAAGGTGGCTAAGCCGTCCAGATCGGGCATTTCTAGATCCAGTACGATCGAATCTGGATTGACTTGGGGGATTTTGGCTAGAGCAATACTGCCATTAGCTGCTGCGCCGACTACTTCTATATCTGGATCTGCGGATAAAATATTGGTTAACATCCGCCGCACTACTACAGAATCATCGACAACAAGGATGCGGATTTTGGGCATGGCTGCTTATTTAGTATTTAAACCGACTGACGAGTGCTTGTAGTTGGCTTGCTGTTTCCGATAGTTGGCTGGCTGCTGTTTGAGTTTTGGCAGCACTGGCATTGGTACTTTTAGCAGCTTCGGCAACGCTAGTGATATTACGAGCAATCTCAGATGACCCTTGGGCAGCTTGGTTAACGTTACGGGCAATCTCATTAGTAGTGGCTGTTTGTTCCTCTACTGCTGAGGCGATCGTGTTTTGGATATCATTAATTTGGTTGATGATGGTGGTAATTTGACCGATCGCTTCTACTGAGCCTTTGGTATCCGTCTGAATTGCTTCAATTTTTTGACTGATATCCTCAGTTGCATTAGCAGTTTGTTTTGCCAGCTCTTTGACTTCGTTAGCAACCACTGCAAAGCCTTTGCCTGCTTCCCCTGCTCGTGCTGCTTCAATAGTAGCATTGAGAGCTAGCAGATTGGTTTGCTGGGCGATCGAAGTAATTGTTTTGATCACTTGACCAATTTCGGCACTGCTCACTCCTAACTTATCAATAGTCTCATTAGTGCTTTCTGCTGTATTCACTGCTGAGGTCGCTACTCTTGCCGCATCAGTAGCATTTTTAGCAATTTCTTTGATGCTTGCTGTCATTTGTTCGACCCCTGTGGCAACTGATTGAGCATTGACGCTAACTTGCTCTGCAGAAGAGGAGACTGTAGCTGCTTGAGCAGAGGTTTCCTGAGAAGCTGCACTCATAGTTTGGCTTTCACTCATCATTTCGTCTGAAGAATTGGCAACAGCGATCGCTAACTGAGCAATTTTTTTGACCTGATCTGTTAAATTAGCTGCCATTAGATTCACATTATCTGTTAAATCCTTCCAAGTCCCAGCTACTCCTTCTACCTTGCCTTGACCCCCCAACTGACCAGCCACTACTTCTTTTGCTACCCTAGTCACCTCATCACCAAACTGGTTAAGTCGATCGACCATAGTGTTTAAAGTAGTTTTCAGCTCTAGAATTTCCCCTTGTGCTTTTACAGTGATTTTTTTGGATAAATCCCCTTGAGCTACAGCAGTGGAGACTTCGGCTATATTTCTTACCTGGTCGGTGAGATTTGATGCCATTTGGTTGACATTTGTGGTTAAGTCCAACCAAGTTCCAGCTACACCTTCTACTTGAGCTTGACCCCCTAATTTCCCTTCTGTCCCTACTTCTTGAGCCACTCTGGTCACTTCTGTGGAGAATTCATTGAGGCGATCGACCATTTGGTTAAGAGTGTTTTTCAGCTCGAGAATTTCCCCAGATGCTTCGACAGTGATTTTCTTGGATAAATCCCCTTGAGCCACAGCAGAGGAAACTTCGGCTATATTTCGCACCTGGTCGGTGAGATTTGATGCCATTTGGTTAACATTTGTGGTTAAATCTAACCAAGTCCCAGCTACACCTTCTACTTGAGCTTGACCCCCTAATTTCCCTTCTGTTCCTACTTCTTGAGCAACACGAGTTACTTCTGTAGAGAATTCATTGAGGCGATCGACCATGGTATTAAGAGTGTTTTTCAGCTCGAGAATTTCCCCCTGTGCTTCGACAGTAATTTTCTTGGATAAATCTCCTTGAGCTACAGCAGAGGAGACTTCGGCTATATTTCGTACCTGGTCGGTGAGATTTGATGCCATTTGGTTGACATTTGTAGTTAAATCTAACCAAGTCCCAGCGACACCTTCTACTTTGGCTTGACCCCCTAATTTTCCTTCTGTCCCTACTTCTTGAGCCACACGAGTTACTTCTGTCGAGAATTCATTGAGGCGATCGACCATTGTATTAAGAGTGTTTTTCAGCTCGAGAATTTCCCCTTGTGCTTTTACAGTGATTTTCTTCGATAAATCCCCTTGAGCGACAGCAGAGGAAACTTCGGCTATATTTCGCACCTGGTCGGTGAGATTTGATGCCATTTGGTTGACATTGGTGGTCAATTGTTTCCAAGTCCCAGCAACACCTTCTACTTCGGCTTGACCCCCTAATTTCCCTTCTGTCCCTACTTCTTGAGCCACACGGGTTACTTCTGTAGAAAATTCATTGAGGCGATCGACCATGGTATTAAGAGTGTTTTTCAGCTCGAGAATTTCCCCAGATGCTTCGACAGTGATTTTCTTGGATAAATCTCCTTGAGCTACAGCAGAAGAGACTTCGGCTATATTTCGCACCTGGTCGGTGAGATTTGATGCCATTTGGTTGACATTGGTGGTCAATTGTTTCCAAGTCCCAGCAACACCTTCTACTTCGGCTTGACCCCCCAATTTCCCTTCTGTTCCTACTTCTTGAGCCACTCTGGTCACTTCTGTAGAAAATTCATTGAGGCGATCGACCATTGTGTTAATGGTAGTTTTTAGCTCTAAAATTTCCCCAGATGCTTCGACAGTAATTTTCTTCGATAAATCCCCTTGAGCCACAGCAGAGGAAACTTCGGCTATATTTCTTACCTGGTCGGTGAGATTTGATGCCATTTGATTGACATTTGTAGTTAAGTCTAACCAAGTCCCAGCGACACCTTCTACTTTGGCTTGACCCCCTAATTTCCCTTCTGTCCCTACTTCTTGAGCCACTCTGGTTACTTCTGTAGAAAATTCATTGAGGCTATCGACCATTGTATTAAGAGTGTTTTTCAGCTCTAAAATTTCCCCAGATGCTTCGACAGTAATTTTCTTCGATAAATCCCCTTGAGCTACAGCAGAGGAGACTTCGGCTATATTTCGTACCTGGTCGGTGAGATTTGATGCCATTTGGTTGACATTTGTAGTTAAATCTAACCAAGTTCCAGCAACACCTTCTACTTTGGCTTGACCCCCCAGTTTTCCTTCTGTCCCTACTTCTTGAGCCAC
>JASJDA010000219.1 GCA_030065755.1 Prochloraceae cyanobacterium
TTTGGCCAACGCTTTTTCTTATTTTCTCCATCGCGAGCGTCACTATTTTCCGACGCACAAATCGCTTTTTTCTGGGCTATTGTTAATATTCTTTGTTGTTCTGTTATGGTTCTGTCGATCGTACCTTTAAACCATTTTGCTTCTTCTTCTGGTTTTAGGCGATCGCTTCTAACTAGGGGAAAACTTCGATCGTAAATCTCTTCACTGCCAAAGCTTAGAAATTCTTTGAAACTAATATACTCGATCGTACCTAATTTCTCCGTAGCTATTTCATCTATGTCTCCTGCTGACTTTTCGATTTGACCCCACCAGGCGATCTTTACTGAGTATCCCCAACTCTCTAAGAGATCGATCGTCTTCTTATAGACATGAACCACACTACGATTATTGACTGCTCCTGCATCCGCAAACAACAGTATTTGTGAACTTTTATTGCAGCCAAGAAAATCTAAATATTCTTTTAATAATTTCTCGCTACTGGCAAAATTCCCTCCACTAGCCCCGATAAATGGTATTCCCAGTCGGTTGGCTGCTATTTGGGGCTTAAATCCTATTCCTTCTGCTAAGCCTATAATATTGTTTTCGATCGTGGTTTTGGGCAAATGTAATGCGATCGGTAACTCTCCCGAAGATAGGTGAGATGTCGGTCGAGACGCCCTTTTTCGTTCTCCTGCTAGCCAGACGTACTTCTGGCCATTTGTGGGATTATTTAGCCTTACTTGCCAGCCAATGTACTTTCCCTGACCGTTGGCGATCGGGCATAAAATTCCATCTCCTCTAACTAGCAGCGCTCGTCCTCCTATCTTCACCCCTGGTAGCCGATCGTTTACCGCCACCTCTAGCTTCTGCCATTGGCTCACCGACTTACAGCCACTTTCTGCTATTAGGCGATCTTGCTCCTCTACATTATCTGTTACTACTGCAAAACGCGATCTCAATTTCTCTCTGTCAGTTACGCTCAAGCTCAGTTGATCTAATACTTTTCTTATTTGGAGATCGATCTCGGCGATCGTTAACCCTAATTCTCTTGTTTGTGCTTTTTTCCTTTCTCTCTTCTGCTTCTCTAACCTTTGTAGCTCCCTCCATGCCTGCCTTCTGACTTCTGACTTCTGACTTCTGACTTCGATGTGCCGCCACATCATAAATCCCAGAGCGTCTGGTCTTACCTGTTCCCAGTCTGGCGGGTTGGCTTCTCTGTAACGACAATGCACTAAGTATGTTATTAAACTTTGTCGGCAATCTCTGGGAATCCTCAACCCCCAGCATATTGGGCAATCCCCTTTAGTGAAATAAGTCCAGCTCATCGAGAAACCTCCCATGAACTAGATAAACTTGATTTAATTATCAATACTAATTGACATAAAATTCCTCTAACCTTCACGATCGCTTCTCCCACAAAGGTTTTTACTGCCTGTTAAATTGACCTTTCTTGACTTTTCAACTCTTGACAATTGGACGATCTTGTTTTTTTCCTCGATTGCGATCGCCACGAACGAATCCTTAAAATTTTCTTAAGTCAATCCTGTTGTCCTAGAACGGGCACGGAAATAATAGCCCGCTCTTTTTCCGATTGAAAATCTCCAGTTAAAGGTTTAGAAATCTTCTAATTCTTGAGAGTTGTTAATAACTTTTTCTTGGTTATTAACTGAAGGTAATTGTTTAGCTTGTTGTGAATTCTTAAAAGTATGTGCTAACTTAGCATCATAAATACCATTGATGTTGTTATTGACAAATTCTGTTAGCTCTTTGACGCGGTCTGGTTTATTGTCAGCACTCTCAAACTCTACTGCATAGTAAGTCCCATTATCGTTACTACGTTTAGACATTTTGGCTGTGACAATAGATTTCCTTATGGCTTTTTTTGCTATCATTAATTTCCTCAATAACTCTAAGAAATTATCGATTGATTCAGTTTTGAATAATAGGTGAGAAACCACATTATCCTTATCGATAAAGAAGATTTCTAACCACTTTTGATAGGGATAATTAAAAATCGCATCATCAAAATCTCGGAAACTTATTATTTCCATCTCAATAGAATTTCCGATTATTTCTGATTCGCCAATCTTGAATATTCCTGCCTTACAATCAGATCTGTATTGGCGAGGATTTCCTGGGAAATGAATGATGCTGTGGTTATCTTCTGGAATTTCAAATGCATTGACAAACATGGTATTATTCCTTTTAATGTGTCGATTTTGTGCCATTCAAACGCCCCGACATTTTTATGCCGAGGTAAATTTATCTATGCAGGTATGGCACCTGTGGTATAGAAAATATACTCGTCAAAACTTATTTGCCAGTGCTTTTGACGCTCCTGGTCAATCAGTAAGTCGAGTCCCCAAGTATTGACATCAGTTTCATACTGGATATCTGGGATGACAATCTCTCTTTCAAACTCTGGTAAATATTCGGTCGTCCCGTTTACCCAGCATTCTTCGCAACGATAGAATATGAATAGAGTACTCAGATAAGTGTTTACTTCGTCTTCTCGGCATCCGAGATAAACTATCCCTGATTCTTGACACTCAACCACAGAAGGTGCGTGTACAATAGTGGAAGTCGGCTCAAAATTGTCTTGAGCGATGTTTTGTTTAAACATATTTATTTGTTCTCTTCTTTTGAAGAGAGTGATAGCAAAGGCGATCAGTAGCCGTAGGAAAGTTAATCGATCGTCTTTTGCTGTAAACACTTACATTTTAACGCGTTAACGCGGTTAGAGCAAGGGGTTAATTGATAAGTAATACTTATCACGCGTTAACGCTGTTATACTAATATTAAGAGGCAGAAAAACAAACAAAGTGAACAAAACAAACACTAGGGAGAACTATAAATTTCAGACTCGAAACCAAGGCAAATTTGGGATTAAAGGTACTGAGCCACTTGGCAAAAAGGTGGTAGGTTTTCGCTTGCCAGAATCCCTAGATAAAAAATTGGAATTAATAGCTCAAGAGCAAAATCTTAGTAAAAACGAATTAGCTAAACAGATTTTGATACAAGCGTTGGAAGCTTAAGTAGTTCACACAAAAATCTCTGAGACGAGCGCATATAGCTGCTTCATCATTCCCTCTCTTTTCACTTGCTCAATTAGCGCTCCCTCTTTGTTTCGACATCTATCCCTACAGTCGTCTCTTTCCCTGTAGTATATTTTCCGATAAGCAGAACTCCACAGATATCGAAAAGCTGTTCGATCGCGTTGTGCTTTGTTTGGTATTATTTGCTTGTATGAATAGCGCTATCTCAAAGAAAATCAGCTTTTTCTCTAGTATTTTCAAGATTCCGAAAACAAAAGATTTTTGATGGTACAAAGCCAAAATAGCACTCAGCGAAGTCCCAAATCCTCAGAGAAAAGACAAACGATCTTACAAGCTGCATTAGAAGAATTTCTTTCTCATGGTTATGCTGCTACCAGTATGGATCGAATTAACAAAACAATTGAAGTATTCAGCGAGAATCTAGGCAATGGGGTTGTTTTAGAGATGGTAAAAATCCCTGGTGGGACTTTCACTATGGGTTCAACTCAATCTGAGTTGGGTCATCGAGCCGATGAAATGCCAACTCATCAAGTAAAAGTCCCATCTTTCTATATGGGGAAATTTCCCATAACTCAACAACAGTGGAAAGAAGTGGGGCGTTTAAGGCGAGTAGATTTCGATCTAGATAGAACGAGAAAATTAAATGACCCTCGTTATCCAATAGAAAACGTTTGTTGGTACTCGGCGGTTGAATTTTGCGAAAGATTATCGAAAAAAACAGGACGATTATACAGACTACCATCAGAAGCGGAATGGGAATATGGGGCACGGGCTCAAACAACTACTCCCTTTCATTTTGGAAAAAGTATTGGCAGAAAACTAGCCAACTGCAATTTTGAATATACTAAAGCTTCACTTGCTCGTTGTGAATATGTTCCTCAAATAACAACAGTTGGTAATTATTTCCCCAATGCTTTTGGCTTATACGATATGCATGGATTAGTTTGGGAGTGGTGCGCGGACGATTATCGTGCCAATTACGAAGGCGCACCAACAGATGGGTCAGTTTGGTTTTCAGACGCTGCCAACGGGTATAAAGTATTGCGTGGAGGTTGTTGGTCTCATTTTCCTCGTTTCTGTCGCAGCGCTATGCGTAACTATAATAACCCAACTTTGTCTTATAACGGAATTGGATGTCGTGTAGTGATGCAGTAAACTTTATAAGATTTAAAATTTGCTACTTTTTGTTACTTTTTGCTAATGACAAGATACAAATAGATAGATTATCTTATAATTAAAAATTTGAACATGAAAAAAATATTATTAGTAGATGACGATCGAATATCACGAACATTATTAAGACATTGCCTTAAAAAACAGGGGTATGAAGTTGAAGAGGTGGCTTCCGCAACAGAAGCATTAGTTACTTTTAGGCAATCTTCTCCAGATTTAGTCGTTTCAGATGTTCTCATGCCCCAAATAAATGGATTTGAATTTTGCCAAAAATTGCGTTCGACTCCTTCAGGACAATTAGTACCTTTTATCTTTCTTACTAGTCAAAATCACCTTAAATATCTAGTTGAAAGTCACTCAATCGGCGCCGATGCTTATTTGAGTAAACCTTTTGAAATCTCAGAATTACTAGTCAAAATAAATGCTTTACTTGAAAAATCTCCATGCATTTAATTTGTTTAACTTGATTATCATTTAAGTCAAAATTGGTGTTATTGAGCAGTTACTCTAAGTTCTATTTTTTACTTGAAGCTATTACTCAAGCTATGAAAGAAACTCCCAGAGCTAGTTCAATGGTAGAAAATCTGGAAAGGTTAAAAGTTATGAAACAAATTAGTAAACTTGGAATTAATAACAGGTTGTAATCTCCCCCAAAGCTCCCTGCTCCCTTCCCCCCTGCTTCTCGAGGGAAAAGTCAAGCTCTTAACCGAGCAGTATTGACTCAAACGCCGTATTCTACCGAAAAATAATTAATTAGTTCTTCTCTTAAAACCGAAAAATAGTTAATTACCAATCAAATTCCTATTACCTACTATTGAATCAGGAAACAAAAAGGTTAGCAAACAAGCCCAACCTTAATTCCAATAAAGGTTTAGCATTAATAATTTCAGCTCTAGCAAACCTGCTATGTAAAACTATTTTGTGGCTTATAAAGTGAGTTTAGGCTAAGTTTGGGCTTAATTTTTATTTAAATCCCGTTAGATGGGAGTAGTAAGGATGATATGTAATGAAAATATGTTTATACTTAAATGATTGGCAGTGTAGTTCAAATAAAATATCTACTATCGTTGATATTTTGCTTCGAAGAAGCGAAAATCAGCCTAATAAAAAAGCTTATACTTTTTTGAAAGACGGGGAAACAGAAGAAGTCAGTCTTACTTATGAAGAGTTAGACCAGCGCGCAAGAGGGATCGCATCTCACCTCCAAGCTTGGCAAGGAGAACGGGCTTTACTGTTATACCCATCAGGACTGGAGTTTATTACAGCTTTTTTTGGCTGCTTGTATTCTGGGGTAGTGGCGGTTCCCGTTTATCCTCCCAGACCCAATCAGAAATTGTCTCGGTTGCTCTCTATCGCCAATGATGCACAAGCGAAAATAGCACTAACAACCACATCAATATTGACTGACATTGAGAAACGATGGGAAGAGGAAGCCGAGTTAGCCCAATTGAAGTTATTAGCTACAAATACCAATGAAGCTAATCCTCAAGAGTTTGTGCCTCAATCGGTGACACCGCAGAGTTTGGCATTTTTGCAATATACTTCTGGTTCTACGGGAACACCCAAAGGGGTCATGGTTACTCATGGAAATATCATCCACAACCAGCAATTAATTCATCAGGCTTTTGGTCATAGTGAGCAGAGTATCGGTGTTGGTTGGTTGCCTTTATTCCACGATCTGGGATTGATTGGTCATGTTTTACAGCCTATTTATGTGGGATTTCTGAGTATTCTGATGCCGCCAGTAGCATTTCTGATGAAGCCGATTCGTTGGTTAAACGCGATTTCTAAATATAGAGCGACTACCAGTGGGGGACCAAATTTTGCTTACGATTTATGTGTAAAAAAAGTTCAACCAGAACAATTAGCTAATCTTGACTTGAGCAGTTGGGATTTGGCTTTCAATGGGGCGGAACCAGTACGAGCAGAAACTTTGGAGCAATTCAGCAAAAAATTTGCTCAGTGTGGTTTCAACTACAGTGCCTTTTATCCTTGCTATGGCATGGCGGAGACTACCCTATTTGCTACAGGTGGGGACAAGAATCATTTGCCAGTGATTCAGGGATTTAAGGCTAGGGGGCTAGAACAAAATTGGGTGGTCGAGAGTGAGATTTCATCATCAGAAAGTCGAGTGTTTGTGGGGTGTGGTCATTCTTACACGAACACAAAAGTAATTATTGTTAACCCTGAGTCGTTAACTCGTTGCAAAAAAGGACAAGTAGGAGAAATTTGGGTGTCTGGTGAGAGTATTGCTTCTGGATATTGGAATCGACCCGAAGCAACACGAGAAACTTTTCAAGCTTATCTAAAAGATACAAGTTCTGGACCATTTCTTCGCACAGGGGATTTGGGATTTTTACAAGATGGTGAGTTGTTTGTTACTGGACGCATCAAAGATACGATCGTCATTGATGGTCGTAACCACTATCCCCAAGATATTGAACAGACAGTCGAACAAAGTCATCCTTCAATTAGACCTAATTATTCTGCAGCATTTTCGATTGATATTGCTAGTGAAGAACGGTTAGTTGTAGTAGCAGAAGTGGAGCGTAGTTACAGCAGAACTCGTCAGCCTCTGGATCTTAAAAAAGCGCTCGCTAGTATTCGGCGAGCAGTATCACAACATCACGATCTACAGGTTCATAGCGTACTGCTGTTGAAATTTGGAAGCATTCTCAAGACCTCAAGTGGCAAGATTAAGCGCCATGCCTGTCGAGCTGCTTTTTTAGCAAAAACCCTAGAGGTATTAGAACAGTGAATTAGATTTCAACAATACGTTAAGAGGTTTTTTAGTTAAAGTGATTAACAACCCAATCCAAAGTAACCAACAAAGATGCAGTATTGCTATTATTGGCGCTGGTGCTGCAGGTTTAACAGCAGCACATTTAATTCAACCCAAACACGACGTAACTATCTTTGAGGCTCACAGCTATCTCGGAGGACATGCCCGCACGATTATAGTTGAGGATGGTCCAGATGCAGGCACACCATTAGACGTGGGGTTCATGGTTCTCAACGATCGCAACTATCCGACTCTACATAAATTACTGTCTCAACTAGGAGACATTGAAATTCGTGATAGCGAAATGTCTTTCAGCTATTATTCAGAAAAGAAAAACATACAATATGCTATAAACTGGAGTCCCAAAAGTCAATTTGCCAAGCAAACAAATTTCCCATCTCCTATTTTGAAACAGCAGAAACCTAATGAAATATTTTTGAAGTTACTTAAAGAAATAGTGCACTTTTGTCGCCAAGCATATCAAGATCTTAGTGAGGGAAATTTAACAGAATTTACTTTAAGTGAATATCTCACTAATAAGAAGTATTCTAAATCTTTAATAAACTACTATATCATTCCTATGGGAGCTGCTATATGGTCAACATCGCTGCAGCAGATGTTAAAGTTTCCTGCTGAAACATTCATCCGTTTTTTTAATAACCACGGGCTGCTTTCTCTCAAAGAAGGACCGCAATGGCAATATATTAAAGGAGGCAGTAAGACTTATGTTAAAGCCATCCAAAAGAACTTCAAGGGAACAGTACAATTAAATTCACCAATTTCGTATATTTCTCGGCAAGATGATGAGGTAGTAATAAAGACAAGAAAAGGAGAAGAAAAGAAATTTGACTATGTTGTTATAGGAACTCATGGAGACGAAGCATTAAATATGCTGGCGGCTCCCTTAGAAGACGAACGCCGTCTACTTGGATCTTGGAAATATCAAATTAATCATGCAATTCTACATACTGACGAGTCAGTAATGCCTCCCGATAAAACTTCGTGGGCATCCTGGAATTATACACAAGACACCGATGATATTTCGTCTTTGTCTCTAACTTATCACTTGAACCGTCTCCAGAGTCATACAACAACAAAAAAACAGTATTTTCTCAGCTTAAATTGTCAGAAAACAATCGTTCGAGAAAATGTACTAGCGGAAATCCAATTTACACATCCTATCTATACCTTTGAAGCGATAAAATCTCAGCAGGAATTAGCAGAATTAAATAAAGGTAGAAGAACTTTTTTTTGTGGCAGTTATTTTGGTTATGGCTTTCATGAAGATGCCATAAAATCGGGAGTAAATGTTGCTCGATATTTTGGAGTTGAGCTATGAATTCTCAAATCTATATAGGACAGTTGATGCACTCTAGGCTTGAGCCAGTACAACATAAATTTGTCTATCCATTTTATTTTTACTCCTTCGATTTATCAGAACTTTCTCAACTAGCTCGATCGTTAAATTTATTTGGGTACAATAAGATTAAACCTGTAGCCATACACGATCGAGATTATTTAGGTGATGGCCAAGGAAGTATTAAGACCAAACTCATGTCATTTTTAAATAAAAAGGGATGTGGTGATGGGATTGATTCCATTAAACTGGTAACCGTAGCAAGACACTTTAATTATATTTTTAATCCTGTCAGTTTTTTTTATTGTTATCGCTCAGATGGCGAGCTTCGTTGCATTGTATCGGAAATTAATAATACTTATGGAGAAACCCATTTGTATATTCTCGATCGATCTTTAGAACCTCGTCCAAATTTTTTGACTCGATATAGACTACCTAAAGAATTCTTTGTTTCACCTTTTAACGATCTGACAGGAGATTATGAGTTTCATTTTTCGGAAATCGATCGAGACCTCGATATTCAGATCGAAATATTAAGGGAAAATCGTAAAGTTTTTCTCTCTCGGATGTGGGGCAAAGGAATTCCTCTAAACTCAACAAATCTGATTCGTACCCTAATACAATATCCATTTTCGGCCTCTTTGGCAATGCCTCGCATTACCTGGCAAGCTCTAATTTTGAAGTATCAGAAAGGTTTAAAAACATATTTAAAACCAAAGCCCACTTCGACCATGACTATTCGGACTGCTAAGCCATCTTTTTATCAACGATTATATCGGTCGATAATTTTGTCAAAATATAAAATTTTTAATCAATTTAGAAACGTAAAAAAATGACCAATTCGGATTTTATAAAGTTAAAAAAGAAAGCGAGACATAACGCGGCTAAGCAGGAGGAGCTGCAAATGGCACTAATAGCTATAATTACTCCTCTGCTCGGCTCGATCGCAGCCTTTTTTTGGTTTGGGATACATGGTATTAATTCAGTTGATTTAAGTCTTTGTTTAGGTATGTATGCTATTACAACTTTAGGCATTACTGCTGGGTTTCATCGCTTATTTACACACCGCAGTTTTGCAACAGGAAAAGTGATGCAAATACTATTAGGAATAGCCGGTTCAATGGCAGTACAGGGACCAGTACTTTTTTGGGCAGCAAGTCATAGAAGACATCACCAAAACAGCGATCGTCCAGACGATCCTCATTCCCCCAATATTGACGGTCAAGGAATTCCCATTCTTTTCAATGGATTCTGGCACGCTCATATCGGTTGGATGTTGAATCACAATAGTGAGAATTGGGTGAGATATATACCAGATTTGCTGCGGGATAAGCTGATTTTTAGATTAAATCAGTGGTACTTTTACTGGATATTTTTGGGTTTGTTAATTCCTGCAATTTTAGGAGGTTTATTGACCTGGACGTGGCAAGGAATTTTATCAGGATTACTATGGGGAGGTTTTCTCCGAATATTTTTAGTGCATCATACAACCTGGAGTATTAACTCAATTTGTCATCTTTATGGTTCTCGTCCTTACGAAACCAAAGATGAAAGTACCAATAATTTTCTCTGTGCTTTATTGACTTTCGGGGAAGGGTGGCACAATAACCATCACGCCTTTCCAACCTCGGCAAGACATGGATTGAAATGGTGGCAGATTGATATTACTTACTTGGTGATTTATTTATTAGAAAAGGGAGGTTTGGTATGGAATTTAAAAATACCAAATTCAAGTATGTTAGAGGCAAAAATTAGCAAGAAAGTTATTACTTCATAATCTAGGTCAATAACACAAATGGATATATCGTTAGTAAATAGAAGAGATAAATTATGATTTCAACAAGAGTACAAGAACTCGGTGCCTCACCTGAAGCAATTGAGCAGCATTACGATGTCGGAAACGATTTTTATCGTTTGTGGCTCGATTCCACAATGACTTATACCTGTGCGAGTTGGAATGAAGCTGATGAAAATGAATCCCTTGAAACTGCTCAGTTGCGGAAAATAGACTTTCATGTTAAGCAAGCAAAAGCTCAAGCTGCAAAACGGGTTTTAGATGTGGGCTGTGGTTGGGGTGGTGCATTAAGGCGGCTGGTCGAAGCACATGGAGTTAAAGAAGCAGTCGGTCTCACCTTAAGTAAAAGTCAAGTAGATTGGATTTCAAAGTTCGATCGTTCTCATATTAAGGTGATATTGGAAAGCTGGGCAGATCATTCACCCGAGGACCCCTATGATGCGATTATTTCTATCGAAGCCTTTGAAGCTTTTGCTAAGTCAGGTCTGTCTAGCCAGCAAAAAGTTTATGTTTATCGTACATTCTTTGAGAACTGTCATCGTTGGTTAAAACCTGATGGCCGGATGTCTTTACAAACTATTGCCTATGGTAACAGCAGACCTCAAGATTTAGATGATTTTATTGCTAATGATATTTTCCCAGAATCAGATTTACCTCGTTTAGCGGAAATTGTGGAAGCGATAGAGTGTCTTTTTGAAATTGTTATTCTTCAAAACGATCGTCATGATTACGTGCGTACTCTTAAGAAGTGGCGATCGAGGTTAAGAAAAAATCGAGAAGCAGCAATTGATTTAGTTGGGGAAGAAGAAGTAATTAAGTTTGAACGTTACCTGAGACTTTCAGCTTATATCTTTGAAAGTGGTAATTGCGATCTGTATCGCATCGCTTTTCGCCGTATCGATAATCCACGTCAATTTTAGATTATCCCCAATCTTTTAGAATTTACCCAACCTACCCTATTGGTCTAGGTCAAATATACCTAACAAAAAGGTCTTTGGCGAACGTTAAACATTCAAAACTAACAGTAGAAAAAATGACTCAAACTAACGAGCGACCATCTCAGAAAAATGTCAGAGAAATTCAAGATTGGATTGTTTCATGGTTGTCTGAAGAATTAAAGATAGATACTCAAGAAATAGATATTCAAGAACCATTGGTTAATTTAGGCTTAAGTTCAAGACAAGCAGTAATCCTTACAGGTGAATTGGAAGATTGGCTAGGATTTGAAATCGATCCTAGTTTGGCATGGGAATATCCCACTATTAAACAGCTTGCTGAATATTTAAATGAACAGAAAACATAAATATATGAAGTTATCTCAGATTTTTTAAAATTAGTTTTAGCCAACAGACTTAAATATAGTTGTTGTTTGTTCGCGTAAAAACTAAAAAACTAAAAGGAGAAAAAAATGACTCAAAGCCAAAATCAACTATCTCAGAGAAATGTCAGAGAAATGATGAAGAAGGACTTTTTTCAAGAGCCAAAATTTGAGAGTGTAGAAGACGAACGCCGACACCGTCAAGAGCGTCTAGCTGCGGCATTCCGACTGTTTGCTCGTTATGGGTTTGATGAAGGAGTAGCAGGACATATCACAGTCCGCGACCCTGAATTTCTCGACCACTTTTGGGTGAATCCTTTTGGGATGTACTTTGGTCACATTAAAGTATCAGATTTGTTACTAGTTAACCATCAAGGTGAAATAGTAAAAGGTGACAAACCAGTTAATACAGCAGCTTTTGCTATTCATTCCCAGATCCATTCTGCACGACCAGATGTGAATGCCGCAGCTCACGCCCATTCACTCTATGGCAAAACCTGGTCAACTTTGGGACGTATTCTTGACCCCCTAACTCAAGATTCTTGTGCTTTTTATGAAGACCATGCCTTGTTTGAAGACTATACAGGAGTTGTACTCGATCCAGACGAGGGTAAGCGCATTGCTACCACCCTCGGAGAAAAAAAAGCAGTAATCCTACGCAATCATGGTTTACTTACCGTTGGTCACTCAGTAGATGAGGCAAGTTGGTGGTTCATCACTATGGATCGCTCTTGTCAAGCCCAGCTTATGGCTGAAGCAGTAGGAAAACCAGTTCTCATTGACTCTGACACAGCTCGTTTAACTAGTAGTCAGATTGGTTCTCATCAAGTTGGTTGGTTTAGTTTTCAAGCTCTCTATGAGATGATTGTGCATCAGCAACCAGACTTACTTGATTAATATTATCCTGTCTTATAAAGACCAATAATGCCAATTAAAAATCTCAAAACTTTCAAAAATAATTAGGAGATAAAATATGTTTACAAATACCAAAATACAGATAGAAAAATTATCAGATCGAGTAGGTAGAAAAATTGTCAACGTTGGGAAAACAAGTCTTTTAGAACTTGAGAAAAAGGAAATTATTAAACTATATAAATCTTCTGGATTCTTGCTATTTAGAGGATTTGAAACTGATGTTGACACTTTTGCAAAGTTTAGTGACTCATTGAGTAAAGATTTTACTGATTACACAGGAGGAGTGTTTAATCGCAGAATGATTAATGAGAATCCAACTATATTAACTGTCACTGATTTTAAGGATGAGGTTAAATTTCATGGAGAAATGTACTATACAAACAAGCCTCCTCTCATGATTTGGTTTTTTTGTGCTAATCCACCCTTACAAGATGGAGAAACTATAGTATGTGATGGGAAGCAATTATATCATCAACTTAGTAGTTCGATGAAAGATTTATTCCATAAGAAAAAATTAAAATACTCCGATCCTTTCAGTTTAAAAAAGGAAGATTGGCAGAGACAATACAAAACCAATGATTTTAATGTGGTTAAAGAGATATGTAAGAATAACGGAATGGAAGTCCAAATTAACGATAATGAATCAATTAATCGTCAATTCATCGCTTCAGCAATACATAAAAGTAGAAGCGGACAAGATTATGTTTTTATTAATACCTTATTTGCCGCGAAGCATGTAAACCCCAAAGGTGTATGCTTTGATGATAATTCAGAAATCACTGATGAAATAATGTCAGAACTCAATAAAATTGCTGAGAGAATAACTATAGAAATAAGCTGGCAAAAGGGAGATATTCTGATGATTGACAATACTAAGATCATGCATGGTAGAAGAGCTTTTGATGATGACCAACGGGATATTTATATTCGTTTGTGCTCCCCATCATTTCCATTTTAAGGTTTTAGTATTAGTAAAAGACCAAAATAAGAAAAAATGAGTTTTTATCAACGGCAAAATATTTTTTTTATTTATCCAAAACTAAATCCCAACCCTCGCTTACGTTTGTTTTGTTTTCCTTATGCTGGTAGTGGTCCATCTGCATTTAGTTCGTGGATAAAAGATTTACCCCCAGAAATAGAAATCTGTTTAATTCAGCTACCTGGAAGAGAGAATCGGATTGGAGAATCTCCATTTTCTCAATTACTTTCTTTAGTAAAAAGTTTAGCGTCTGCTTTTCCTGTTCAAAGGATTCCTTTTGCTTTTTATGGTCATAGTATGGGGGCTTTAATAAGCTTTGAATTAGCCCGTGAATTTCGCAGAAGTAATCAAATAAGTCCGATTCATTTATTTTTTGCCGCTCATGGAGCCCCCCATTTCTCTGGAAAAATTGCTCATCTTCTTGCTAATAGTTCTGATTGTGAGCTAATCCAACAACTTCATCGTGCAGGTGGCGTCCCAAATTGGCTTATCGAAAATAAGAAGTTAAGGCAAAAATTTCTTTCAATTCTTCGAGCAGATATACAAGTATATATGAGCTATACCTACTATCCAGAAACGCCATTAAATTGTCCCATTTCTGTTTTTGGAGGCTTGAAGGATGTATGGGTAACAAAAGAACAATTATTAGCTTGGAAAGAACATACTTCTAGATCATTTTCATTGGAAATGTTGCCTGCTAATCATTTTTTCCTTGATTTAATTGATTCCCAAAAACTGTTTTCACGACTTGGCAAGTTATCGAAAAATTAGCTATTTAAAAGAAGGCAGAGGGCAGAGGCGCGAACAGCAGAAGGAGGAGTAGGGTAGGAAGTAATAAGGATTTTTGGGCAAAAAATAGACAAATAAGATAAAAATAAACACTATAATCGCAATTACTACTTATTACCTTAAATTACTTCAATAAAAACTTTTTTTCCTTCTCTCTTCCTCCTCCTTCTGCCGTCGGCCATCTGCCTTCAAAAACCAGGGTTTTTGTTGAGGTGCAAAATGTGAGGTAACTCTACTTGCGGTAGTGTGGCTCTAATATCTGGTAGGTAAAGTAGTCCAAAATCGTCGAACTTATCTTTAACCCTCGACCATTTCAGTAGGTCATAAAATATACAACCATCCCGATTCTGGTATAACCAAAATAGACGATTAGCTTTTAAAAACTGTCGTTTATTTGAAAGGAGCTTTTTATTAAAGTCAAAATTATCTAAATCTACCCCTGGCAGTTGGTCTTGTAAGAGGGCTTTATCTAATTCTATTGTCTGTTCTTCGGTGAGACTACCACGTCTTTTTTGACGTTCTAGAGCTTCAGCCATTGAGATTCTTTGTGCTGTGGTAAATTGACGAACTTCAGCATCAGTTAATTCTTGCTTTATTTCACCTATACTGACGCTTAAACCATTATTTACGTAATCTTTTCTAACTTTAACTTGATGCCCTTCTTGCCTTAATTGATGCTCTAATAAAGCTGCTAAATTATGTAAACCATAATTCCTCCTGGCAATTATTTTACAGTAGGTTTTAATGTGGATATCTAACCATTCTTTATTCTTAAAATCTCGCATTTCTTGGAGAGCTACTAGAATTTCATCGTCATCTGGTTCTCTTTTTAATTCCTTCTCTTTCTTGTATCTTGCTAACTGTTCTAGTGCGTCCTTATTGTATTTAAAAATGTGACTTCCTATTTCTTTAGCGTTGGTTGTACGACATTTATCTGGGAATAAACCCATCGGATTACACCAAATTAGTCTCGGTACTGGAATCCTATATCTGGCTAATGATTGTCTGATTTCTGAGGGTTCTAAGACTCCATAATAAAATCCAACGACACGATCGAACACTTTTACATCGATACTTACTCCCATGTTTATTGAAGGAGTATAAATTAAAACATCTAGTTTTTCTTGTTTTAATTTAGAGTTAATATTCTCGACAAATTCCTTTCCTTCTTTAGTTTGAGTATATTGGCGATCGACTACCAGTATTTTCTTATTTTGGAAAAGTTGATTCAGTTTTATTTCTAAGGCTCTGGCTTCTTTTTGAGAGTCTACTGGTATTAGTACTTTTTTCCCTTTAGCTATTAGTTTAAGCAGTTTGGCATAGACTTTGTCTTTAGCTTTTTGGGAGATATATAATTGAATGTGCCAAGGCTTTGGTGCTTTATGAGTGTTGACGATCGTTGTTATTTTTGTTTGCGGATAGAACGATTTAAAATAGTCGATCGGCAGGTCACTTAAGTCCGCATCTGCTAAGACTAACATTCCCCCATTACCTAAGCATTCTGGTATTTTATCTTCCAAGCCAGATAAAATCATCGAGCGCTTTCCTTTTAACGTGGAAGATGTTAGTAAATGCTTGACTCCAGCTTCCGCTTCATCTACGATTACTAGGGCATTATACCAGGAAGATTGGAATAGTTTATATAAGCTGTCCCAACAGACTCCCAAGGCTTCGGCTTCATGAATATTAGTTGTTTTCTTGGCTACTTTTTTCTTAACTTTCGCACTAATAAATGTTACTTTATCTGGATTGAAAAAGTCTTTCTGCCTGTGACTTTCAGTTGTTAATTCTTCTTCTATTTCTACCCAATAAGTGTAGCCATTATCGTCGA
>JASJDA010000220.1 GCA_030065755.1 Prochloraceae cyanobacterium
TGTCTTGTTGAGAAACAGAGCAAACGCTCGCTCGCTTTTAGTTTTACTTTCGCGCTCAAATTGTGTACGCAGCGAAAGTGCTACTTCAATTAGTCCACCAAATGAGATATATCTTTCAAAAAAGCAATTAGCTGCATTAAAAATGGTTTTTTGCTCCTGCTCCTCTAAAACAGGGAGCGATTTTGTTGAAAGTTCGGATGCATAAGCCACAATAAAAAGTCTCCCTTTTCGGAAATAAAATAAATACAAAAATCCCCCGTCAGCACGAGCGCACAAAGAGAGCGCCGCACCCAATATCCCTATTGCTGCAATGGAATTTTTTTTGTTCGCGATCGCTGTTGATGGTCGATCGCTTGCACTTAGATAATAGAAGAGTGTTCTATTATCTGCAACCTATGTCAATGTATGTTTTAAACCACAAAACATACATTGACATACATTTTTGATGAATAATTCAAGAAAAACATACATTGACATACATTTTTGATGAATAATTCAAGAAAAACATACATTGACATAGGTTGAAATGAACTTCATTTTAGGGTGTAAATCTCTAAAAAATAAGTATAGTAAGCTTTTTCGGGATTGAGAAAAAAAAACAGGGGAAATACTTAAGAAACAATTAAATATTTTGGATTTGACAAAAAAAATGGATTCAAAAAAAAATCTGGCCCGATTATCTTCTTCACATTATTGAAACCAACGTCCTTTAGGCGTTGGTTTTGCGCTGCCCATATTGGCTATATTGAGAAAATTATTTATCAACTATTGCGAGTTTTTGAGCTATTTTGAGGAGAATCTGTTTTAATTCTTGAAGAAATTGCTTCTAAAATTTTATCGACTTCTAGTGCTTCTGCTGTATGGATTTGCACTGAAATTTCCGCAGTAGTGTTATTGTTCCCTCCAAGTATTACAGTTAAACCAGCAGATTTTAACTCTTCTTGAAGAAGTTGAACTCTTTCTTCAAAAGAAAGGCTATGCATTAATTCCCTAACTAAATCTATGTTAGATTTGTCAACTTTTTCTTTAGCTAACTCTTCTTTTAACAACACTTCTTTTTCTTCTGGGGATAAGGAATTTATTAATTTTTTTAGTTCTTCTAATTTCATTTCATTTATTAATGGTAGCAAATTATTAGCTCCAATTGACAACATCTTATTTTAGGGTATTTGTGACATTAATTGAAGGTTGTTCTGTCGGATTTTTTTGGCTTCTTTTTAATTGATTTGATTTCCAGGCTTGACCAATCATCATTAAATGATCTGCCAATTCCTCATCGCCCATGTCTTCGTAGGCAACTTGTTTGAGTCGCTTTCGATATTTCTTGGCATCGTCTCCCATCATTAACAAAAAAAAATAAAACCTAGATCCAGGGGCCAACTCTTCCATTGCAGATAAGATCCTCATCAGCACTTCTTCAGAGGGCCAGGCTTTCCCAGAGCGGATATTGGTTAGATGCTGCTGACCTATGCCTACTTTTTTGGCCAAATCTTTCCCGACAATCGCGTATTGATCCTGTGCTTTTTTTAAAGCTCCATGAAAAGTGTCCATTTTTTTATTCTAATGATAATATTATAATTATAATAATTAGCTTTTAAAACTAATTGAGAGGAGTAGAAGCACTAACGATGTAACAACTCCCGATAGTTCAGATCCTATCCAAGAATGTTAAGCTTCTGCCGAAGCGCGAGCTGGCTTGAAGGGCAACGCCAAGAGCGCTTGAATGCTGCTTTTGGCGTTGCCCTGCTATCAGTGAGGAAGAGGAAGGGAGCGAGTTTTTTGTTGAAAATTGAATTCAATTGTTTATAAAGTGATTGTAGATAAGTTATAAATGCGAGCGAGCGAGCGCATCGATGTCTATGTCTATAGTCAATTCTAAGATCTAAAATAGTCATGAACCAAGAAACAGCTTTGGAGTTAATCGAAAAAATAATACAACAGGTAAAGCCGGGTGACACAAACAAACAGACAAGTGTTTTGAGCTATAGAGAAAGACGGGTAATCATAGGAATTTGGGAGGGAAAGGGATATAAAGAGATTGCCGATCTAGCAGATTATAAAAATAATAATTATTTATCGAGTAAAGGTGGGCCTCAACTTTTGCGTTTAATAACGGAAGGATTAGTTAAATTAGAAATATTGGAAAAAGTTAAAATTAGCAAAACAAATTTAAAAGAAGTTATTGAAGAGAATCACTGGAAAATAAGAGCAAAATTAGAACTACTTGAAAATATCGACTCAGAAAGAGAAAAAGCGGAAACAACTACTATAATCCAAAAAAAAGCTGTTAATGAATTAGGAACTAGAAAAGAAGAACTACCTGACGGACCGCTACCATTTGGCTCTAAATTCTATATAGAAAGACAGCCAATCGAATCAAAATGTTTGGGAGAAATCTTAAAACCTTGGTCATTGTTAAGAATTAGATCTCCACAAAAAATGGGAAAAACTTCTTTAATAGATAATCTGATTGGTTTGGCCAGCGAAAAACAGTATAAAACAGTTTATCTGGATATCAATCTAGTCAACCGAGAAAACCTATCAAACTCAAATAAATTTTTAAAGTGGTTTGCTGCCACAGTAGGACTCAAACTAAAATTATTTAATAAAATAAACGATTTTTGGGATGAAGATATTTTTGGCAGTAAAGTATCTTGTGGGGATTATTTTGAAAATTATTTATTGTCGTCAATTGCTAGACCAATAGTTTTAGTAATAGATAATGTTGATTTGCTTCTTAATAAGTCTTATGAAGTCACACAAGATTTTTTCCAACTTTTGCGTAATTGGCACGAAGAATCGAAAAATTCAAACAGTAATAAAGTTTGGAAAAATTTACATTTAATATTAAGTTATTCTACCGAAGTATATCAACTTCCAGATATAAATAGTTCACCTTTTAATGTAGGTTATGGTGTTAAATTACCCGAATTTATTCCCTCTCAAATTGAAGATTTAGCTAGAAGATATGAAATTAATTTAACAGAAAAACAGACAGCTAAAATCATCAAGTTAGTAGGAGGGCATCCTTATTTAATAAATTTGGCTTTTTCTTATCTCAAAGTCCATGAAAACTTAGAAGTTTTTTTGAAAACCTCTCATACAGATACTGGAATATATGCCAATTATCTAAGGCAACATTTAAGTAATTTACAAAAAAATCCAACTTTATCTCTAGCTTTCAAACAGCTACTTGCTTCTAATTCTCCAGTTGAATTAGAAGCTCAAGAAAGATTCAAATTAGAAAGCATGGGACTAATAAATTTAAAAAATGAAGAAGCAACTATTCGATATGAATTATATCGGCGATATTTTCAAAATAATTTAAAATGAATCAGGGTCAACTATCTATCTATTAATGAATCCAAAGCCTTACTCACCCATTGTTTATTAAATATTTTTTGATAAATTTGATTATAAATTCGTAATTTTCCTCCTTCTTGATAAACTAAACCTGTCAGAATTAATTCTTGCTGAATTGAAGAAGGACTCATTTCAATTTCTTTAGATTCTAAAAGATTTTGATAAAGATTCAATAATTTTCTAGAGGAAGATTGTTGGCTAATTAAACGATTGCGAATATTTTTAAAATGCTCCAAAGAATCTTCTTTATTTAGCCAATTATCAATGATTTTAGCTTGAATTAAATTAGCTACCCATTCGGATTCTTTACCTCTTTCAATTGGGATTTCACAATGGCCAACTAATTGGCAAACTTTTTGTGTTAAAAAAGGTTGTCCTCCAGTCCACTCTAATATTTCTTTTAGTAGAAGACGAGGATTATTATGTTTGTTAATAAATCCTTTAGTCAATGGCTCGCAGTCATGAAGTTTAAAAGGTTCCAGTTTGACTTCTAATCCAATATTATATGGAGTACTATCTTCATCTCGAAATAAATTGAATGAATTTGCGGCTCCAAGTAAAACAAAAGTTAAACGTCTTAGTTCACTGTCTGAACTTCGCTCATTATAAAAATTACGAATTGTAGCAAAAAAACCATCGGGATTAAATTTCAGTTTAGAAATGCTATCAAGTTCATCTATAAAAATACAAAGAGGAGAGGATATTTCTTCGACAATATATTGTTTGATAAACTCACTTAATTTTAATCTAGCTGGAAGATAATCTATTTCTCGCCACCAGGCTTTAAACTCGGGAATTTTTTTGTTTAATTTAAATCCAACAAGAATCTTGTAACATATAGCACCATACCACTTTTCTTCATCTATATTCTTATCAGTAAAAGTACCTAAATCGACCGAACAACTAGTTACACCTTTTTTCTTTAATTCGTGTATAGTTTTGATACATAAGCTAGATTTTCCCATCTGCCGAGCATTAAAAACATAGCAAAATTGTCCTTTCATTATGCCTTTATATAAATAAATATCAGCATGACGATTTACGTATGTTGGCCAATCAGGAGGCATTGTCCCACCAAGAAAATACAAGTCCTCAGTATTAATTTCTTTGAGTTGTTCGTACTGAAATAATAATTTTGTCTCAGTTTCTTTCAGTTGTTTTACTGTATCTTCTAATTCTTGAGTACGCTCAGCCACTTTTTGCTCTAGAGTTTCGTTTGATTCGGCTAGTTTCTGTTTTGCTGCTCTTAATTCAGTGTTACTTTCTTTTAATTTGGAGACGTAAACAGCTCTAGCACCCAAAACAAAAGAGCCAAAAATTCCAATCAAAGGAGGAGTAACGGAAAGCCAATAAGCCTCTCTGATAAAAGCTAAAAGAGTAATAACACAAACGCTTCCAGCAATAAAGACACAGATTAAAAAAGAACCAACGTAGAAAAAATAGTGCTTGTGCCAGTTCCCGACTTCAATTTGATTTTTATGTCCAAATCTCCAAATTATAATAAGACTAATAAATATCCATAAACTAGTCCAGAGCAATTCAAGTAACTCGGACCAAGTTTTAATTAAAGGGCGCTCGTCTAACACAGCAGATAAGATTGAACTAATAATATTAGCTTGGAGAAACACGCCGTAAAACTTATTATCAGAATTGTCACTATTTTGAAAATTAGCACCAAAAGGTGTATTGAAAAAGTCTTTCCAGTCAGGACTCGTATTACCGATTAAAACAATACGATCGCCCATGAGGTCAGGAGAAATCTTTCCCTCTAATACGTCCATGACGCTAACTGTCTTAAAATTGCCAGGTGGAGTCCTATAATTTAAGAGAATTTGATAGCCAGTATCATTAGCATCTACATATCCTCCATCGGTTTGATCAAACCTAGTCAGTTTAACTGAGTCATACTGTAAAGTCAGATTGGGTAGCCATTTAACATTAATTCCCTTCTCCTTTTGCAAATATAAATCTGCTAAAACTAAACCCAAGGTAGGTACTCTGTCTCGCTCTTCAGTTTTGGGTGTTAATAAAACAGCCCGTCTAATCACTAGATCCCTATCTTCGATAATGTCATTAGCTGCAACTAAGCCCCATTCGTCTGAATTGAGCAAAGCAGGAGGAGGAGCAACAGGTGGATTATTTCCCTTTCCCATTACCTTCTCGATCACTACCAAGTTAGGGGTAGTTTGAAACACCTTGACTAGCTTTTGATAGCCCTCACCCTTTTGTGCTGGTACTGGTAAATCCCGATAAATGTCTAACCCAATGGCTCTGGGTTGTTGCTGTTTGATTTTCTCTAATAATTGAGCTAGAATCTCATCTGTTAAAGGATAATCCCTCAGCGTAGATATATCTTGCTGGGTAATTCCGACAATGACAATTCTAGGGTCAAGAGGTTCAGTAGGTCTAAGGCGAAAATAATAATCTAAGAATTTTAATTCAAACAGTTGTAATAATCCTGATAGTTTTAAAGTCATTACTATCAGGATTATTAACATTAGAGTCGGGATTATTTTTTGTAGTTTGGTCAAATTTTTGACCAAAAATTTCAAATTGGAGGGGAATAAATTCATGAAAGTGCAGCGGGAAAATTTGTTTTCAGTACTCAAAAATCTCTTTTAAATCCAGTTCAACCCATGGTAATATATTGCCACCAGAAACTCAATCCCATATCATAAACCCATTCTCAATGCCAAAATTCTTGTAATAATACTAGTAATTTTTGGGAGTCAATCGGTGCGGAGTCCTATAATTTAAGAGGATTTGATAACCAGTATCATTAGCATCTACTATCTATTTATTGGTCTGAGGCATGAAGCCTCGCCTCTGGGTGAGCGAGGTGCCGACTCTTCAGTTGTGCATTAGGATAAAGACCTTAAAGTTGGGAGCGATTTTTTTATTTTCAAAGCTAAATTTCTCAATCCAGCTTGTTCTAGAATAGAAGATATTAAATGACTTTTTAAAGTTGGATCGTCAAGTTTAACTAATTCTCCGAGCGCATCGTAAAACAAACCAGCTTTAGCTAAAACTTTAGCCTTTTCTATGGGGTTTTTAGTATCTGATAGTTCTCCTTTTAATTGGGATGAGATCTCTACTCGTTTGATGGGAACTTCTGTAAAAATATCTTGAAAGCGATCGTCTCGATCGCAAATCATTGCAACTGCCCACGTATAGTCAATACCAGGTTTTAATCCTACTAGCTCTTTGGGCAATGAAAAAGTACTAATTCCAGTTTTTTTGACTTCGAGATCCCCAATCCATACTACTTTTTGATTGTCACGATCCTTCACGGACATTCGTACTGTCAAGTTGGGAACTTCAGCAAAATAAATCGAAAAAGTAGGATGGGATTTACTGGTTAATCCAGTATGATTAACAGGAGCTATTAAAGTTTGAGCGTTTGTTGGCGTTAGGCAAATGCTCCTACTTCCCGCTCCGTTTCCCTGCCATGGTCGATTTCTTTTTCTTTCAGGAGTGCTTGGGGGAGTATAAATAATACTTTTTATTTGAGCTGTATTTTGGGTGGCTCTATTACTTGAATCAAAATTCTCCGCCCTGCTATCGCCACTCTGAATGAAGATACAGGCAACTAACAAAGGTATCGCTATTAGTGAATAGCGTTGTATTTTTTTCATCAGATTTATTTAGTAAACTTTTGAGACAAATTGACTTTTAAACAAATATAATTAATGCTTTGTATTCTCGCTGATTATTTAGATTTTTTCAAGGTCCCGCGCTATCCATCCTTCCCCACGCGAGCTCGTAGCGGCGTGGAGAGGGATAGCGCGTTTAGGGTTGATTTTCGATCAGGATTAATCCAGCCCAAGAAGCTGGATCTTGTTTTTGCTGAATCATTTTCAATTGTGCTTCTCTTTTGGCATCAATTAAGTTAGTACCATTTTTTAGTTCCTGATAAAAAAGCTCCATTAATTCCGCTGTTCCGAGATCGGGAATTGGCCATAAAGATCCAATAACATTTTTGGTTCTAGCACGTAATCCTACTCCAGCAAATCCTAAAGTTGCCGATTGACTTCCTTTTGCTGTTTCGCAAGCACTGAATATCAAAAGCTCAGGTGGAGATTTAGTTGATAATAGCGCATTCTTTAGAGCGTCAAGTATTATTTGGCGATCGTAACTTAATAACCAAGAGTTTTTAGCTGTTCCGCTAAATTTCCCGTGTGTTGCTATATGAATCGTCGAATAGTTGCCATTGTTCAATAAATTCTCAAAATTTTTGTAAGTAAATTGGCTGTCTAAATATACTTTGGCTTCCAATGATTCCTTAACCGATTCAGCTTCTTTTACTACATTTGGCAAAGCACCAAGTCCTTCTCTTGCTTCTGAAATCCCAAAGAAAATATTATTTCTTTTTCTTTGAGTCTTTGGCAACGAACCAGATAATCCTGTCAAATATAATATTTTATACCTCTCAATTAAAAATTGCTTTTGAGAATTCAACAGAACTTCCATCGGAATATTTCTCAATATTCCATCATGAATAAACGCTAAGTTTTTAATTTGATTAGCTTTTAGATATTTTTCTATTTGTCCGAAAAGTAATTGATAAAATTCAGTAGATTTTGAGACATAGTCGAATTTTTGTCGATCGCTTATTGCAGCACGTAATTCAACCACTTTTTGTCTCAGCTTGACTTGAGATATATTTACATTAAAGATCTGGTAAGAATCTCCAGGCAATCTCAATATTAAATATGTTCGCTCGGGAAGGACTAAAGAGTATATTGTTGCTGTATGGGGGTTCTTGGAAGTAGAAGCTCTAGAAGTTGTAGGTGCAATTACCTCGAAGCAAGGATCGTTGAAGTAAATTTGAAACTCAGATAATTTTAATACTGATAGTATCTCGAGCGCTTTTTTGGTCTTTTCTCGGGAGGTTTTGGAGGATAATAGTAATTCGATATATTCTTTCAGAAAAGGTTTAACTTCCTCTCGCAGTGCGAATAATAATTGATTGTTGCCAATGGAAATTGCTCCACGATTTAAACGAAGATTCCATAGAGCTTGGGAATAAGAAGATATTGCATCGGAGGTTTTCCCTTGACTTTGTTGAATTCTTCCTCTTTGCTGGAATAATCGAAATAGGTTCTCTGAAGCTGAAACTGAGCCAACAACTGATTCAGCCGCTAATAAACCTCTAGTATTTAGAGCGAGCGCTTTATTATATTTCCCGTCTTTTTCGTAAGTTGAAGCTAGTTCTAGGTAAGCAGTTGACAAGGTAAGACGAGCGTCTATTTTTTGAGATACTTCTATCGCTTGCTCTAGTAAAGATAGGGACTGAGAAGAATGGAATTGAGCTAGTTTTATCAAGCTAATTGCTTTAAAAGTAGAATTGGGATAAAATTCTAAAAGGCGAATTGTACTGTTAGTGTATTTTTTCTGTTGCGCTCCGGTTACAAATTTTAGGTAATTCACATTAGCTTTAATCTTTTCTCTTGTTCCCTCATTGGCTGCTACTTCAATCGCCGTTTGCGCGAACCCAGTTGCTTTTTGCCAGTCTACGATGGCGAGCGATTCTAATTTATTAGCTTCAGAGTTATTAGCTTCTTCTCTTAATCTCATCCCTTCTATTTTTAATTGTTCGCTGCGGCGCACATATGCCAGACTTAAATTGATTAGAGTAATAGTTAGGGGCTGAATTTCAAGGCTTTTTTCATAAAATTCAATCGCTTTACTATTTTTCCCCAAAGAATAATAAGCGCTACCAAGTAGTCCCCAAGCAAGTTGAAGAAACTCTTGCTCGTCAGTTATCTTGGTAACGTTTAATAGACGAGGTATTGCCTGCTCTGCGTCTCCTAGATTTATATAGACTTGAGATAAAGAAAGATTAGTTTTGAGCAAATAATCTTTACTATTAGGAAGAGTTTTTAATAATTCTATACTTTTTGACCAAGCAAAAATAGCTTCCTTGTTTTGCCCTAATTGGTAATAATTGGCTGCTAGATTAGATAAAGCGATCGCTTTGTCAAGAGGGTCTTCTGTTAAATTAAGAAATGTTTCTAATTTTGAGATTGCCTCAATGTATTTTCCTTCTTTGTAATCTACAAGAGCACTCTCAATCGGCGAAGAAGGGAGAGCGGTAGCTGGAGAACTTAAGATTGTACTAAGTACAAAAAACGTCGTTAATTTAGCTATTTTTTTGTTCATAAAACTAAGGTTTAATTTTTTTCGAATCCATGCTCCCCCCATTACTTAGACTAGTCTAAGTAATGGGATGCCGACATAAATCTAATCTTCAGAGTGCTTTTTCTCAAGAATATTTAAGATGGCTTCCAAGATTTTCTTTTGAATACTCTCTGGAGTTTTTTCTAAAGCTTCGGCGATTTCCTCGCTGGTGGTGTTTAGTTGAACAACGACACTGTTGCTAATGGTGTTGTTGAAAACATTGTGTCCTCCTAGGACTATATTGGGGACAACTTTATCATCCTCGGATAGATTAGACATTCCCTTCTTCAAACTTTCTTCGAGACGAGCAACAAAAGAGGAATCGTTCATAAAATAAAACTAAGTTCTGCCGTAAAAATTATCCATCATTACGAGCTAATTTTTGGCTTCGAGATCTTTGCCAGTCGAATTGGTTGAAGAGAAAAGAAGGTCGTTCTCTGCGATCGCACGCATTACGCGGATCTGTTTTGAAGGAGGCAAGGTTTTGACTAAATCTTCTGCATCTATTTCTTGATATAACTTATGATATATATCCCTTGGAAGTAGAAGTTTCCAATAACGGATCTGAAAATCAACATTCATCAAATCTAAAAGAGTAAAAAGTTCCCCAGCGTTAAGATCTTGGGCGCTATTTAAAAAGCGATTAATTTTTGAGTAGTGCATTCCAGCTCTTTTGGCAAGCATTCTTTGGTTAATGGGTTCTTTCTCTAGCAAATTCTTGAAAATTTGAGCGTGTTGCATTATTATATTGCGGATAGTGTTCATTGACTAAATTATCTCTATAATATTGCAATAATTGCAATATTATCAATATTATAGAGATAACTGAGAGCAGTTTTTATCAATTGTAAGAAAATAATTATATTCTTAAATATCGAAATATTAACATTTTAATAACCAGCAATTAAATCGAGTATTAATTATTGATAAATATCCACTCCAAAAATTAGATATATTTTGATAAATCAAAAATGATATACTCATAATATTCTCATATAAATTAAGTCTATTTATCATAAACTCTGCGGAGATTTTATACTTTATTAGTCACTTCAGGTTATTATTATGAAATGTCAAATACTACTTGCAGGAATATTTATTGGTTGTTCTGATATTTTCATAACATTACCCTCTTGGGCCAATGAATTAGCTCCAATAAATAGTAAACTGCCTCAAGTTAATGCCGAAGTTCAAATCCAAGAACTTCATGTAGAATCACTCGAATCGCAACAGGAAATTATAGTAAAGGAATTTGAGATTACGGGAAATACAGTAATAGAGACAAAGGAATTACTTGCACTTATTGAAGACTTTAAAGGGAAAGTAATAAGCTATAATGAGCTGTCGGAAGCTGTAACCAAAGTAACTAGGTATTATTCGGATAAAGGCTATTTTTTGTCTTTCGCTTTTCTACCACCTCAGGAATTAGAGATGGGTACTATAAAAATTGAAGTTGTCGAAGGATATATCGCTGACATAGAAGTAAAAATAAGTTCGGGAGCGCTAACACCTAAGTATATTAGTGAGCGATTGGAGAAAATTATTGGTAAACCCATAACTTTAACTGAGTTAGAATCTGCTTTGATAGTGCTGAAAAATCAAGATTTAATTCAAAATTTTTCTCAACAAATCGATAAGGATAGAAACACGGGGTTAGCAATTCTCAAATTAGAAGTTGAGACTGCAGATAAATTTAGTTTGTTTGCGAGAACCGATAACTGGCAAAGCCCCTTTATTGGAGTTAATAATCGTATTGCGTCCGCCGAGCTGATAAGTTTAATAAAAACAGGGGATCGCTCAATAATTGGTTACAGAAACAGTGACGGCAGCAACGTGCTAACAGCTGGTTACGAATTGCCTGTCAATACAAGTGGGGGAAAAATAAGAATTCTTGCAGGGAATAACGGGAGCGAGATTGTAACTGCCCCTTTCAACCAGCCAGATCCCACAACAAATTTTCGATTTGCAAGGGGAGAATTTTCTCAGCCAGTAATCGAATCTCCTGAAAATACTTTAATTTTGACTGGTGCTTTTAACTGGCAAAGCAGCGAAAATTTTCTTCTCGGGGAACCTTTTCCTTTTAGTCGCGGTGCCGATGAAAATGGTAGATCTACGGTTTCTAGCTTAATTTTTTCTCAAGAATATATTCGTCGCTCCAATATCGATCGTATTATTTTCAATTCCCAGTTGACTCTGGGTGTGGGATTATTCGACGCTAACACTGGCTCTAGATTTGACTCTCAATTTTTAATTTGGCGTGGTGATGTCAACTATTTACGATTAGTTAGCGAAGATCTTAGATTGCTGTTAAGAGGTGGATTGCAACTATCAAACGATGAATTACCTGGATTAGAGCAATTTACCGCTGGAGGCCCTAATACTGTCAGAGGATATCGAGCGTTTCTGTTATCTGGAGATAATGGAGTGCTAGGTTCGGCTGAGCTTCAAATAACTTTACTCAAACCCAAAGAGGATCATACTTTTCAATTAATCCCCTTCGTAGATTTTGCCAAGCCTTGGAACAACAGCAATGATATTTTAGAAGATAATAATTTGTTTTCTCTTGGTTTGGAATTAACCTATTTAATCGAGCGTAATTTTGAAATTAGGGTGGGATATGGTGTCCCTCTAACAAAAATTCAAAGCAACAATATTAGTGGTTCTTTACAAGAACAAGGCTTTTTCTTATCCGTTACAAAACGTTTGTTTTAATGGTCTCGATTGCTTACTCTTCTTGGTTTTTCGTAAAGCAAAGTGTACCTAGAAATTTGCTCCCATCGGTTCGAGTTCCGATCACATGAGGTTCAATAATATCTCGCGATCTCAGTGGAGCATTAGGATCCCTATATTGCGGTTCGAGAACATAAACATCATAAGGTGCAGCTTGAAAAGCAGGTGATTCTGGTGAGCCATAACGATCGAGATCGATCTTTTCTACCCCGCTGCGTTGTGGTGATAAGCATTGATTATTTTCGAGTTTGGGGAGCGCGATGGCTATTTCGGGTATTCGCGCTTGAATTAAGTTGCTAGCTAGCGTCCCTGTAATTTCTATATTGACTATCCCTTGTTGTCCAAATTGAGATGTAGCGGTAATGACTTCAGCTATAGGTCGATTGCTGAAAAGAGTTGAAGTCGTGATGTCAATATTTCCACCAGATCCAAATACAGCGTCAGCATTTATCGTGCTGTCTCTCAAGACGATTGTACCTGGGGAAGCGTTAATGTTGATATTTCCTCCATCTCCACCACCTGTTGGATTCCCATCCGAATCTGTAGTTCCTACGCTGGCTGAAATGCGACTGCCATCGAGAATGCGTAAATCTTGAACTTTTAATGTGATATTGCCGCCGTTTCCTTCTCTTGCCTCTGTTGTGATCGTACTGTTGTTTAAGAATAGTTTTTGAGAGGAGATCGTTATACTTCCAGCGTTTGCGTTTGTTGTTGTTCCTTCAGAAGAAGAAATAATATTGCTACTTCCTGATATTTGAATGTCACGAGAATTGATTCTTACCGTACCTCCTTGCCCTGAATTAGAAAAGGCAGTGATACTGCCACTGTTACCTATTCGAATTCGATCGGCGTTAATAACTAGTTCCCCTGCATTGCCTTCTACAGCATTCGCTACACTAATTGTGCCGTTATCAATTTTTAAATCAGGAGTATTAATAATCAAAATTCCTGAAGAGCTATTAGTATTTGTTTCAGGCAATAAGCCCAAATCAATTAAACCTTGTTGTGGTCTTTCTTTTAAGGAAATAATACTCCCATTTCTAACAGTAATAGAATTAGAGCTATTGACGGTCAATGTATTAGGGGACCCCGTGGATAGGCTACGGTTAGCAATTCTTCCTTCATCTTCTACTAATAATGTCTCAGTACGAATTGTTACGTTACCCGAATCAAGAGAATTAGTAGTAAGAGATCCTATATTTGAATTGACTACCACTTGTTCTGTATTTTGTGGGTCGGAAGCTGGATTATTCCCTTCTGAAAAATTGCTTCCTCTTATTGTAATATTTGGGGCATTTACAGTTAAATCTCCAGTTTTGCCGTTAATTTGGGAGGGATAATTAAGATTGTTAGATAATGGAGAAGGAAAACTAAAGGTCAATATACCAGACCCGTTTTCAATTATTAAATTATTAGTTGATATTACTATATTTCCTCCTTTTCCAATTGAAGAGTTTAAGGTGTTAATTGTGTTTGTATTTATGTTTTCAGTATTTAAAAGATTTCTACTACCTAACAATTCAAGATTGTTAGAAGCGTTTATAACTATATTGCCACTTTGACCTGTTTGGGAAGTAAATGTTCTAATTTCTGTTCCGTCAAATAATCTAATATTATTTCCTAATATTTTAATATCACCACTAGGAGCTTCGCTATAAGTGTTGCTCGTAATTTCAGCAGATTCAAAAGTAACTTTGGGACTTGAAATAAAAATATTGGCTCCTCTTGCTTGTGAATTGCCGTTTGTTTCGCTACGAACGCCAGATAATTCAATTGGAATAGTTCCGGCAGTTCCTTCATTTAATGAATCTTGATTGTTGGCTCTGACTCCGATAAATTCTATTTTTTCAATAGCATTAATATAAATATTGCCCCCAGGGGTTGAGCCTCTATTTTGACTTAAAGCTATTGAATTATTGGAAAAATTGATGATTTTTCCAATAATTTCAATTGAGCCACTAGTCAGTGTTGAGTTTAAATCAGGTGAACTAACATCAATTAAAGCTTCATTGTTTAATTGGATAGGTCCAAAATTTAAAACTCGATCGTGATTTAATGTCCAATCACTATTTAAGTCTACTTTTCCTTTCTCAACACTGGTCAAATTGATCGAACCTCCTTCAGCCGTAATTATCCCCCCATCTAGCTCGATTTTTTTTCCGATAAAATACATTCTTTGCTGAGAAGGGACTTGCAATCCCTCTGAAGGATTGCGACCTACAGCTAATTGACCAACAATCGATTGATTTTGTAAATTTTGTCCGTTACCTTCTATGCGAATAGCGCCTGGTAAATTTTCAGAATTCCCCCCAAAACCAAAACCAATTGGAAAATTTATCACTATTCCATTAGGTATTACGTTGGGAGTTAATGAGCTAAATTCTAATCCATTGTCAAAGAATACGCTTGATGCTGTAGTCCCAACAAAAGAGCCATTGAGATCTAACCTAGCACCTTTACCAAAAATAATCCCATTCGGATTAATCAGAAATAGATTGGCATTTCCTAATACTCCCAAAGTGCCGTTAATTTTTGAAAAATTGTTCCCAGTGATTCGAGTAAAAATATTTCCCACCCCAACAGGATTAGCAAAAAATACTTCTCGATTTTTGCCGACATTAAATTCTCGAAAACTGTGAAAAATTGCACTTCCTCTTCTTGCACCACCTCTAATTTCTTGTCTGAGGTTATTAGTTTGATTGACGAGCGAGTTTTCATTTCCCAATGTGCGATCGGGAATTAATTGGGCAGATGCCGAAGTTGGTAGAGTCATAAATAGCAGACTTAAAAGTAAATATTTGACGTTAAATTTCATGAGATAAAAAATGATGAATATCCGTAATTTTTACCAGCCTGCAATGCAACAGCAATTAAATGTCATTAAAATTTCCTCTAACGAGTTTCTGATATTATCGCTCTCGCCTTACTCCTAGTCAACCCTTTGAAACGCAAGTTGCGACGACTTGTGTTTCAAGTAGGAAGCTCTGGTCAAAAGCACCAATACAATTAATTTACTAGTTTGAAAAATTCATTGTAAAATTTCTATAGAAATCTTCTGCTAGTATTTTTTTGATTCTGCTTTGCTGGAAGAGCGAGCACTGGCAACGTCCATATCCCCTGAAGATAAGACATCTATATAAGGACTTGTATTTTATGAAGCTATATTTTATGCCTTTTACACGCGCAATGCGACCGAGGTGGCTTTTAGAGGAGATGGATATCTCCTATGAATTAATAAAAGTTTCTGTAGAAGATAGCGAAAAACCAGATTATAAAGAAATACATCCTTTAGGAAAAATTCCTGTTTTAATAGACAAAGAGGTAAAAATTTACGAGTCTGCCGCTATTTGTACTTATTTAGGTGACAAATATATCGAAAAGGGTTTTGCTCCAGCAAATGATTCTCCAGCTAGAGCTTCTTATTATCAGTGGCTTTTTTACGCTTCTACTACCTTAGATGCACCTGTAGAACAGTATATGTTTCTTACTCTACCTAATTTACCTGAAAAATTATTGCCTTTTGCGAAAAAAGTTCAAGTAAGCAAAAAGGAAATAATTCATTGGTTCGAGCGAGTTTGTCAGCCAATAGCAGAGGCATTAGAAAATAAAAAATACCTAGTAGATGAGCGGTTTAGCGTTGCTGATTTAATAGTAAGTGACATACTTTTGTGGGCATTAAAAATGGAAATCTTACAGAGTTCTGTTTTGATAGATTATGTCCAAAAAACAACAAGCCGTCCAGCACGTAACCGTGCTCGTGA
>JASJDA010000221.1 GCA_030065755.1 Prochloraceae cyanobacterium
CCTAAGAAGTGCCGACCTAAGAAGTGCCGACTTAAGAAGTGCCGACCTAAGAAGTGCCGACCTAAGAAGTGCCGACTTAAGAAGTGCCGACCTAAGAGATGCCGACCTACTAGTTTTCGTACCAGGCAGATATCTAAGGGAGCACATAGAGCTTTAGCTACTTCAAAAGCTACTGGTACGCCTCCACGTGGAAGCCCCAAAACCAGTACCTCTGAGCTATTGGCATAAGCTGTTAGCTCACCCGCCAGTAATTTTCCGGCTTCGCTTCGATTGCGGAATATTTTAGTCATCAAAGTTTTTTCCCAAATTCTCCGGTCATTTGTTAAAGGAGCGCTGCTGCACAGCTATTGACTAACGGAAATAGCTTGATAATTTTACGCTGTTAATTTGACTCTGTAGCGATAGATGTTAGCGCTCTTTGGGCTGCTAGAAGAGATTACCCTCTCTATTTCTAGATTAGCAAGATTTCTAGATTAGCAACTATACTTTTGCAGTTTGACGATTCAGCTGTCCCAATCAACACCCTGAGAGAAATATTTGCAATAGGGACAGTCTTCTCCAGTTATAGCTTTTCGGCCTGTGAGTTTTTTCCAGGTGTAAATTTCTCGTGTTCTGCGATCGAGGGAGGGCTCCGCTACGCGGCACGGGGTGGTAGAAAAGCGCTCGAGACAGTAGAAGGGCGATCGAGGCTTCTGAAAGGCGATCGCATCGACTTTCTCCTTGAAGTTTTCAGAACCCAGATTAAAAACAAAAACTTAGACTGGAAAGCTACCGATAAAGCTGGAGTTTATATCGGCCAAAATCCACAAACCTCGTAAGGATTCTTCTCGCACAGCCGATATTTGTGTCATGAGTTGCGATCTAGGCTGATAAAGGCTTTACCAGAATATCACTAAGAATGATATTCAATGATGCTTATATCTTAATAAAAGCAGACCTCTCGATTTCATAGAAGCTAGATCTTTAGTTGCCGTAGCTTTCCACAATTCCTGAGTTTTTACCCAAAATGGGGGATATTTATTCCTTGCTACGTCAAGAATTAAGAATCTATCTTCTTCGTAATTATATGCAGCTATAGGAGAAACATGAGCGAATCCTTTTTGCCCTATAGTTTTTCGCCAAAAGTTAACGATGACAAAAGAATTAGATTGTCCTAAATAATCTACAATTAGATTACGAAATTCATCGATTTCAATTTCACTACTAAACACTACTCTGGCTTGAATTTGATATACTTGCACAATCTGTTTCAATTCTTCTAATGTAATTCCTGTTAAAGTAATCTTCAGAGAACTTTTAATTTGATTTACTTGTTTATTAAAGATATTATCTTGTGTAAAAGCTAGACAAATTCCAACTTGGGGGAGTTCTCGATCGAGATTAGAAAAACTATTAAGTGCCATGACAATACTACCTATTCCACAAAATGTTGGATTTTTTTGAGCAATATGATGACAACTTAACAAAAGATAATCTTGATTTAATTTACTCTCAAGCAATATTTTACGTCCTTCTATAGTATTTAAAGATATTAAATTATCAGGAGTTTTTTGAGTTTTCACAAGAGAAGATTTTCTGCCAAGATAAAAACTTAGAAATAAAAAGAACAAGTATATTCCATTTAAACCAAAGGAAAAAAAATCCATGCTTGTAGTAATACCCTTAGATTGTGTCTCAATAACGCTTCAAGCTAAATTATAGTATTTTTTAAGGAAATACCGCATATATGGTATATTTCCTAGTTGAAAATGTGAGGAATTGAAAAAGACTATTTTTATGTTTAAAGACAAATATTGTCAAGTTTTCTTAGCTTCACTTGGTATTTGTGTCTTTTGTTTACCTGTTAGTGGGCAAATCGTCCCCGATCGCACATTAGGTCGCGAAAGCTCGAGAGTTATTCGTAACCAAAGGAGAAGAGGAATCAGAAGCGATCTCATTAATGGTGGTGCGAGAAGAGGAAGGCATTTATTTCACAGTTTTCGAGAGTTTAATGTGCGTAGCGGTAGAGGAGTATATTTTACTAACCCAAGTGGTGTTGAAAATATTCTCACTCGCGTCACTGGAAATAATCTCTCAAGAATTAATGGGACTTTAGGGGTATTGGGAAATGCTAACTTATTTTTAATTAATCCCAACGGCATTATCTTCGGAAATGGTGCCAGATTAGATCTTAATGGTTCTTTTCTAGGAACTACAGCATCCAGTATCTTTGTTGATGGCATAGAGTTTAGTGCAATTAATCCTCAAAATGTCCCTAGTGGAATTCAGCTAAATTATTCACCAGTTGGGGGATTTCGTCCGAAAGTTGAGTTAAAGTTTGATGGCAATTTTGGCAATATTGAAGTAGAAGGAGAAGGACACAATCTTAGGGTGGAGGGAGCTGAATCTCTTACTGCTATAGAAGTAGTACCATCCATAGGATTAGAGGTAGATCCAGGGCAAACTTTAGCTTTAATTGGTAACAACGTGAGCTTAAATCGAGGAATTCTTCGTGCTAAAAACGGACATATAGAATTAGCTAGCATTTCAAATTCGACCGTTAACATAACACTAAACAATTCTGGCTTTGATTTTAAATACGATCCAACGTCTACTTTTAATGACATACAACTATCTAGTGTCTCATTAATAGATGCAAGCAGTTCTGCTCCTGGTGTAGCTAGTGGAACAATAAATCTACAAGGGAGAAATATAAGATTGTCAGATGGTTCGGTTATCTTAATTCAAAATCAAGGGAATTTCAAAGGAGATAGCTTAACAATTAATGCTTCTGAATCTTTAAGCGTTATTGGAACAGATCCTTTAGTGACAGGAAGGGGAAGTGGAAGATTACCTACAAACTTGAGATTAGAAAATTTAGGTTTTGGACAAGCAGGAAATATAAATATTTCTTCTAAAAATGTGTTTTTAATAGAGGGAGGGACAATTCTCAATCAAACTTATAATAGAGGAAATGGAGGGAATATAAAACTTGAACTTTCAAATGATTTAAACTTAATTGGAAGCTCTGAAAAAGTACGAGAATTTATAAGTATCCTAACTACAAGTTCTTTTTCTGAGGGAAATGCTGGAAATATTAGTATACAAGCTAGACAAATAAACATTTTTGATGGGGGGACAATAGCTTCTTCTGCATTTAGCTCGGGAAATGGCGGTAATATAATACTAAATGTTTCTGAATTGATAAGATTAAATGGAGTAGAATCTAGAACTTTACTACCTTCTTCAATAAGTGCAACTTCAACTTCAAGTACTTTTTTTGAGGCTTTGAGAAACGGTGATGGAGGTCAAATTAATATAAATTCGCCCAAAATAATAGTTGAAAATGGAGGTAGGATTGCCACTTCTACTTTTGGAAGAGGAAATGCGGGAAATATTATTATCAATGCTGAGTCGATAGAAATAAATGGGAGTTTTTTTAATGTTCTGCCTAGTACAATTAACACGGGTGGAACTATTTTGCCAGAAGTTACAAGAAATTTGCTTGGACTTCCCGATCTTCCCTCTGGGGATGCTGGTACTTTAAATATTAATGTTTCTCAATTAAAGATAAACGATGGCGCAACAGTCGAAGTTTTTAACGCTGGCGAAGGAAACGCAGGGACCCTTAACCTAAACAGCGCTCGGCTCCATCTCTCCAACAAAGCCCAAATTACCTCCACCTCCTCTTCTGGACGTGGAGGAAACATTGGGATCGATTCAAATCTCATCTTTCTAGAGGATAGCCTCATCTCTAGCAGTGCATCAGGCAACAATCTAACATCCAACGGTGGTAACATCACAATTAATACAAACGTTATAGTAATGAAGAACTCTAATATCTTTGCCAGAGCTGTTCAAGGTCGAGGAGGAGATATTAATATTAGCGGCTTAGCAGTTTTGTTAGATTCCAATAGTTCGATCGACGCTTCTTCCCAATTCGGACAGGATGGCGAGGTTAACATTGAAACCCCACAGAGTTTGAGAAACATCCTCGCTGGAATTGAAAAACCATCTCAATTTGAGATTTCTCTGCAAAAACCCCTCAACGTTTGCCCTGAAGGCACTTTTCAAAGGGGCAGGTTTAAAATTACTCCCAGGGAAGTTCCTTACACTCCTCAAACCGATCTGGATCCTTACGTCTTATCAATAGGGGCTCGAGACAATACCCCCACAGCTTCTGTACCAGAAAAACCAACAAACGAAACCATTCCTTATATTCTGATTCATCCTCAACGATACGAACCAGGTTTTTTCTATCCCAGACCCAACACTTTCATGAAGATGAAGGATGGGAGAATCTTATTGGCAACTAAAGGTCACGCTCGTCCTGAAACTTTACAAAATTTTATTTGTCCGACGGAAAATCCCGAAAATCGCTAAAATTGATAGCTCAAGCCAATTTTTGTGTGAATACCGTTACCAGAAAGAGAATCAGTAGGTTGTTCTATATTTATCAAAGGTATACCCCAAAATAATTCTAAATTTACCCGTTCTTGAACTTCCCAAGTGACCCCCGTACCGATACTGGCGATCGCATTAGAATCGCCAGTATCCCCTTGATTCCAAACAGCACCAACATCCGTAAAACCTACAATATATATCTCACCCCAATCCTCATCTTGAAAAACTCGATATCTTAGTTCTAGAGTGGCAAATATTGCACTATCCCCAAACAGGGTATCTTTTGGATATCCTCTGCCAATGTTTACACCCCCTAAACTTAGCTTTTCAATAGTTAGTAAAAAGTTGGGAGAATATTGACCTATAAGGCGAATATTGGTTAAAAATTCGTTATTATCCCCCATTTCCTTGATGAATTGACTTTGTACCCGCAACAATGCAAAATCTGAATCGATCTCGCTAAGAGGGTTGTCACTCTTCGCCAATCCAAATGACAATTCCGATTGCACCAACAACAGTGCCGTCATCGCGGGAATATTTTCAATCCATTCTTGGGACAATCGGAGAGCTAAAAAATTAGCTTCTCCTACAGAAATATCGTCCAAAACGAAGTTTTGGCTATTACCGATATAGAATTCCCCTGCTACGGCCACTTCTCGACGAACATTTTTGATTATTGGCTGCCTTATTCGGGAGCGAAAAATATCAGATTCTATACGCAGATCTATCTCTCTTAACGATGGTAAGACAACCGAACTAAACCCTCTACTTAAAGTAAATTCCCAAGTCCCATCTCGATCGTTTATGGGAACAAAATAACTTAATTTATAAGTATCAGCTTCCACGTTTCTTCCATATTCAGCTTCTATTTTATCTCCAACCCCTAACAAGTTAAGATGAGACAAACCAAATCTACCTTGCCATTCTCCAATATTAGGGCTTTGGTCGTTAGCAATTACGAATTTGGGCCGAATAATTTGAGCTTCTTCTACGAGAACAGTCAAATTAGTTGACTCGGATATCCCTCCTCGAGCGAGAGAAAATTTGACACTATCAAATAAAGGATCTCTCTCCAATAATATGCGGCTTTCTTCTAGTTGCTGAAAGTTTAAAGGACTAGAAACTCTATCTAATATTCTTTCTCTTATATAACCTTCACGCAACCTTTTTAAACCCGAAATTATGAGAGCTTCTAATCGTCCTTCTATTACTTTTATTTCTATGAATCCTCTCTCTAAATCCGTTCGGGAAATTACTGCTCCAGAAGTAATAAAACCTCGCTTTCTGTAAAGTTTTGTAATGTCATCTGAAATTTTTGAAACTTGTTCTGGATCTAATTCTTTGCCCAGTAACTTATTGACAAATTCAGCAATTTCAGTAACTAAAACTGTATTGCCAATTACTCGAATACTTTTAATTTTAATTTTATCGATTTCTCTATCACTAGATGGTTCTCCAATTGGCAGATAATTTTGTGATAAACTTTGAGCTAAAGTCAAGTTTTCAGTAAAAATAACAAAACTGACAATCAATGTCCAACTTACTAGCTTCTCCCAGTGAAAAAGATGACTGAGTTTCATTCTCGAAAATCCCAAATTTTGTCCTCGATAAAGTGGGGTTTATTCCTCTTGTTTATTTTATTATTTTTGGGTACATTTTCTCTGAAAGTTTCAGCCAATAATTCAACTAAAAATAATGAAATAATAGAAGAAGCTTATCAATCATTAAATCAAAAAAAATACAAGCGAGCTATTTTACTATTTGAGAAAATCTTGTCAAATATTTCTGAAAATCATTCCGAAATTTTTGAAGCTAAAATCAGAGAAAACTTGGCGCAAGCTTACTGGAAAAATGGTCAGCTAGAAAAGGCAGAAAGACAATGGCGCTCGGCAATTGCTATCTACAGACAATCTAAGCAAAACTCGTCTCAAAAAAAATTACTTAGTGCTTTGCTCGCTTTTGGCCAAGCTTACTTAAGTGTCGGGAACTATTCATTAGCCATACCCGTTTTAATTGAAGCTAAATCTGAGGCTAAACGTCTTGTTCTCGAAAAAGAAACGATTGTGGTTACAGGGAGTTTAGCTCAAGCTTATCTCAATTTAGGAAATTACCTTGATTCCATCAAAGCCTACCAAGAAGTTTTAAGTTTAACGGAAAAACCAGAATACGTAGTTAATACCCTTAACAATTTAACTATTGCATTTTCAAGGCGTGCGCTAAAAAATCAACTGCTAGCTAATGAAGTAATCTCTGAGGGCAATGACTTGCTTTCTAATGCCCTAAGACAGCAAGCCGCCAAAGATTTTAAAACAGCAGCTAAAATAGCTCGTCGCGCCGTAGAAGAAAGCGACACTCTTGAAAACATATTGGCAATCAGAGCTTGGGTGAATTGGCAGCGTCTTGACAAAAATGCTTCACCAGAAGGCAGAGAAAGAGTCTTAACAATACTACGCAATCTGCCACCAACTCGCAGCAAAGTTTTTTTAACACTCGATTTAGCCAAATTAGAATCATCTTTCAAACTTTTATCTGTTGCCGAAGATCTTGCCGAATCAATTAGCGATCGATTGGCTTTATCTTATGTATTGTTAGATCAAAAGAAAATTTTCTTTCAACAGGGTGATTGGGAAAAGGCCATTGAAATAAGCAAAAAGGGGATTATGGCCGCTACAGCTACAGGAGCTGCCGATAGTTTGTACCAGCATTATTGGCAAGCAGCGAGAATATACAAAAGCACTGGAAATAAACTTGAAGCAAAAAAAGCTTTGGCCAGTGCGATCGCCACTTTACAAGATATTCGAGGCTCTATCGCTTTAAGCTCCTTCCGAGGACAACTAGATTTTCGTAGTGAAATTGAGCCAATTTTTCGAGACTACCTAGAATTATTATTAGCAGATGAAGAGGTAGAAGTTGCTCTCGACGTTTTTGCCCAGTTAAGACTTTTCCAACTACAAAGTTTATTTGGTGATAACTGTGTCGATCTAGTTGAGCCTAATTTCTCTCCTGACAATTTTCTGAAAAAGACTAATAGCGGATTAATAACCTCGATCGTATTAGATAACAAAACTTACGTCATACTGCAACTGCCCGACAAAAAGATTATAACGAAGGTTCAAAATATTAATGCGGATTCTATTATTGCCGACGTACAAAATTGGCGGTCAGCTCTTGAATTTAAATATACTTACAACTATCGAGCTTTTTCTGAAAAGTTTTATGATTTGCTGATCAGGCCATTAGAACCGGAACTAGAAGATTCTCAAGTGGAGAACTTGGTCTTTATTAGCGATCGCTCTTTAAAGTCCATTTCTCCAGCAGTGTTGTACGAGCGAGAAAAACAGCAATACCTTATTGAAAAATATGGGATTTCTTTGACACTAGGATTGTCTTATAATCCTCTTAAACCAATACCTGAAGAACCATCAACTCTAGCATTAGGACTGACAAAATCTTACCTGGGACAATCACCTTTGCCTAATGTAGCTGTTGAGATTGAAGAACTCAAAACACTCTTAAATGCTAGGACATTTTTAGATCGAGAATTCACGGCTGACAATTTTGAAGAGGCGGTTGAAAAATACAAGCTTTCGATCGTCCATTTAGCTACTCATGCAGATTTTGGAGGAACTATTGATACTTCCTATATCTTGACTAGCGATCGCCAAGTCAACCTACTAGAATTAGAAGCTATTCTTGATGAAAGTAAAGTTCCCCTCAACCTACTGGTGTTAAGTGCCTGTGCTACTGCTGCTGGGAACGATCGTTCGGTATTAGGTTTAGCGGGAGTGGGTTTGCGCTCTGGAGTTCAATCTACTCTAGGTACTTTGTGGTACGTTCAGGATGAGGAAATAGCTGAGTTGATTATTGATTTTTACCGGTTTTTGGCCACTCCTGGAACCTCAACCGTTCAGGCGCTGCGACAAGCACAACTCAAACAATTAAAAAAATCAGAACAGCACCCCGCTTTTTGGAGTGCTTTTGTAATCATTCAGTAATCTAGTTTTGATTGTAGACATCCCAAAGATGTTCGAGCCTTTCTAGTTGTTTGTCGGTAAAACTGGTTCGACCGACGTAAAATTCAGCAATTTGGCGATCTAATTCGTCCAAATCTTCCCGACTTAAAAGCCGATTTACTTTTTCTACAATTTCTCTAAGATTTGGTGTAGGATTATACACTGGCTTAATATCGGATTTCATAAACTTAACTGATTTCCCTTTAACTAATACTTCTACAACACCATCTCCCATACTAATAACTTGACCCCAACAACCGTTGTATAGTATGAGGGAGAATTCAGCTTCTAAAGAGCAGTCGATCGTCACTAGATCCCCAATTCGCGCGACCTCTTCTATTAATTGATTCAGTTCTCTGTTAGGAGCATCAATCTTAATTAGCTCGTCTCGCTCGCTTTTTGTAGAATTTAATTTTATTTGAGCGACAGTTTTTGCTACGTGAGATGTCGTTACACCTTTAGATGGAGCAGTTTTAACCACTTGCTCCCAAGCATCTACCCATTCTTCTTGTGGTAATGAACCAATGTGCCGTAAGTGCTTTTCAGGAATCAAACCAATTTCGCCCTGGGGCGAAATTTTTTTCTCTATCTTTCCGGCCTTTAACTCTCTGTAAAGCTGGGACTGACAACCGACAAATTCAGCTAGCATACACTGCCTCATCGATTTGTAACCCAAAATTTCCCATCCTCGTCGTTCTTCTAGTTCTAGCAAAAGCTTTCTTACACCGATTAGATGTCCTTTAATTTCGTCAATGCATTGGTGGGCTTCTTCTTTTGTCATTAATGGCGGGACAACAACTGCATCAACAGCCCTTTGTGGCGAAGCTAAATTATTCTCCATTTGAGCAAACCTCTGTGTTAACGGCGATCGAACTTGGAAGGTAAGTTGGCGAGCGCTTGAGTTTTGTTATATATAATGTAAAACAAAATGTAAAACGCTTCAAGAAAAATGTAAGATATTTTTGAAAAAATGTTATACATTTAAAAAACAGGCAAACAAAACAGCAAGTATTGATGGCCAAAAAAGAGTTGTTAACAATTCGATGCCCTGAAGATTTAATCAAAAAAATTGAGTCTCAAATGAGAATGACTGGACTAGACAAAACGTCCGTGGTAATCGAGATGTTGAGGCAATCCTTTCCCGTCACGCTTTTTGAAGATTTAAACAAATTACCAGAAGTTCCTGCAATATATTTCGTTTTTGCATCTAACCGTTTGCTGTACATCGGGAGAGCTAATAATTTAAGAAAAAAATGGGATAAACATCACCGCCTTGAGCAGTTTTCTTTGATGAGAGATGTTAAAATAGCTTGGTTTAAATACGAGCCCAATATTAACCTATTAATTGAAGCATCTTTAATTGAATTATTAGATGCTCCTAATTGTTCTGAAGAACTTTTGGAAGAATTTCCAGGGGTTATCAATATAGTCGATCGTCAACTGCTTGAAGCGGTTAGAGAAAGATGCGAGCAAGAGAAAATTTCTCAGACTGAATTTATGGTCAAGGCTATAAAGACAGCACTGGCAATGAAAGTACATGAGGAAGCTTTTAGTTCTGATGTTCTCAACCAAAAAATAGACGAGCGAATTGCTCCCCTTAAAAAAGAACTAGAAACGTTGAAGGAAAAATTAAAATCTTTGAGCGATAACCCCAGTATGAAAAAAGCCGAGCCACAAAAAGCTTAAAAGAAAAATTCCTAATATAAAAATCGTAGATTAATTTTCCCGATTATCATAAAATTTTACTTGTGCTGAGGTGAGTAGCATATGAGAGTTAGAACTTCAATTATTATCGCATCCCTCGTCCTACAAATTCCTTTTTTAACAGCCAAAATTGACGAGGTTGTTGCCCAAAGCTTATCTAATATAGAAAATCCTTCTCAGGGAGAATCTCAATCTTCTCAATCCCAAAGCCATACCGAGAGTGATACAAAACCAACCAGAAGACGAAATTCTAGATTTGACGATCTATTTGAGGATGTTAATTCTGAGGTAGGGCCTACTGTTCCTGAAAATAACTCACGAGAAGCTGAAACAAGCGGCATTAGAACTGGAGCGAGTCGGAATTGTCTTGGTGAAAATTTTGTGGTCACTCCGATTGCTCCCGATGCCAAAGGTGCGATAATTACAACTAAATATCCTTCCTTCTCATTTCAGTTTTCTCAAAGTACATCTCGCCCAGTTTTTTTTAGTATCACCAATCAACATATTATTGAACCTTTATTAGATAAAAAGCTAGAAAATCATAGCTCTGGTTTGGTTGAAATTCCAACTCCAACATCTGTTCAATTAGAATCTGGCACTTATTATGTAGCCACTTTGATGGTAGTTTGCAGCGAAAAACGTCCTTCTTTAAATTATTATGTTCGATATCCTTTTTTATACTCTCCATCTAATTAATACTTTTCGTTAATGATTGAAAAACTTAAAAAAATTCTAGCTGATTGGAACGGAGCTTTAACAACGATCGTATTTGTCAGCTTACTGGTGGGGGGATTTCGGGGAGTAGGCTCGCTGCAAAGATGGGAATTATTAGCATTTGACTGGTTTACAAATCTTCGTCCTACTGAGCCACCAGACGAAAGAATAATCATAGTTGCAATAACAGACAAAGATATTGCAAAACTAAATACTTATCCTGTACCAGATCGGGTCTTAGCCGATCTAATTAGAAAAATTAGCGCACAAAATCCCAGAGTGATAGGTTTAGATATCTTTCGAGATTTGCCCGTACCAGAAGGAGAAAAAGAAGGAGAAAAAGAACTTCAATCAGTATTTCTTGAAACTAAAAATCTCGTTGGGATTAGCAAGGTCACAGGAAATGAATTAACCCCGAGTATTCCTGGAAATAAAATATTGGAACAAGAAAGAAGAATTGGTGCTGCTGACGTACTCCCAGATGTGGACGGCAAACTCAGACGAGCTTCTTTGTATCCCAGCACCAAGTTAGGTGTTCGTGGATTGTGGTTAATGTTAGCTTGGGGTTATCTAAAAATCGAAGGCATTTCACGCACTACCTCACAGAGAAGTTGTTTTATTTCGACCGTAAGCGGAAAGCGAGAATGTTACTTGGAATTTGGTAACGTCATTTTTTATCCATTTAAAAAAAACGATGGAGGATATGTAAACGCTGTTAATATGGGATATGAAGTCTTGATCAATTGGCGCTTTCGACCCGAAACAGTAGCGCGAGTGGAAATGACCCAAGTCTTAAGCGATCGCATTCCCCAAGATTTGTTTCGAGACAAGATAGTTCTGATTGGTGTTATGTCCAAGACTGTCAAAGATCAATTTTTTACTCCTTACACATTATTAGATCGAAACCAGGCAATTCCCACTTATGGAGTAGAAGTTCAAGCCAATTTTGTCAGTCATATCATTAGCGCAGTATTAGACAATCGACCTACGATTAAAGTTTGGCCTGATGCTTGGGAATATTTTTGGATTACTGTCTGGATTGGAGTGCCTGCGATCGTCGGATGGTACGGTGGCCAGAAATCAAATAAACCTTTGCTCATGGGAGTTAGGGTTTTATTTCCTGCTGTCGGCTTAACTTTTGGTGTTAGTTATTTCTGTTACTGGGCGTTTGCTAATTATGGATACTGGCTCCCCATAGTCCCCTTATGGGTTGGAATGCCACTTAGTACCCTCGTCGTTCTGGGTTGGATTTTCATTGCGCAAATCAGAAAAGACCAGCGCGAATTAAGACAATTTCTAGAAGCAGTACCAGTGGGTGTATTTGTTGCCGACGTTAATGGACAACCCTACTACGCCAATCAGACCGCACAAGAGATACTAGGTAAAGGAATCCCCAACCCTACCACCCACCACCAGCTAACGAAGATTTATCAAGCTTATTTAGCTGCTAGCGAAAGTTCTTATCCTTTTGAACAATTACCTATTATACGAGCTTTAAAAGGTGAAAAGGCGATCGTAGACAACATGGAAATTCGCCGCCAGGTTTACAGTAGCGACCAAGAAGTAGTAGTATTTGCTATTGTTTTGCTGATTAGAGAAAAACTTTATCGATTTATATCACCACTTTTACACCACCGTTCTATACCGCTAGAGATATCAGCGACTCCCATCTACGACGAGAAAGGAAAAATTAGTTACGCGATCGCCGCCTTTCAAGATATTAGCGAGCGCCAAAAAGCCGAAGCCGAGCGAATTAAGTTTACTAAAGAACTCGAAAGCAAGAATGCCCAGTTAGAATCCGCTCGTTTGCAATTACAAGAAGCCAATCGCAACTTAGAGCAAAAAGTAGAAGAACGTACTAAACAACTAAAAGCCACCAGAGATAAATTAGTATTTGAAAACCGAATTTTGAAAAAATTCAACGATTCTAAATACTATCAAATAGGTGGAGCAGTAGAAAATGCTGCCTACGTGGTACGCAGTGCAGATCGTTACTTGTACGCAGCGCTCAAAAATGATAATGAATTTTGTCATATTTTCAATGCTCGACAAATGGGCAAATCGAGCTTAATAGTGCAGACTGTCGAAATATTAAAAAAAGAAGGATTTACTTGCTGTGTTATCGATGTAAGTAAGTCTCGAAAGAATGAGAGTGAGAACTCTGAAGAGAAGTGGTATGTAGACTTCTTTTACCAACTTATTGACGGTTTTAACCTTGAGGAACAACTTAAAGAGTATTTAGCCTGGTGGAAAAACTTATCCATTACTCCCTTATTAAAAATACATTTATTTATCAAAACCGTTATTCTCAAAAAATTTTCTAACCGCATTGCTATTTTTATCGATGAAATTGACAGCACTCTGAGTCTGAATTTTGATACTGATAATTTTTTTGGTTTGATTCGTTCTTTTTACGAGCAACGAAGAGTTTTTAAAGAATATAACCGACTTACGTTTATCATCTCAGGAGTAGCAGATGCTAGCCAATTAGTAAGCGCTCTTCATTACGCTCCTTTTAATATTGGTACTGGTATTAAATTAGAGCCTTTTGAGCTTCACGACTGCGAAATTTTGGCCAAAGGTTTAACTCAGATACATCCTAATCCGATAATTTTACTGGAAAGGATTTTATATTGGACAGGAGGACAACCTTTTCTTACTCAGAAGATTTGTAAGATAATTCGAGATTCAAAAACTCCTATCAAATTAGGCTTGGAAACCGAATCGATAGATAGTATAGTTACTTTACATATACTGGATGATTGGGATTTAAAAGATGAACCACAGCATTTTAAAACCATCAAACATCGTTTACTTAGCCAACAATCTTCCAGCGTTCAATTATTAAGACTCTATCAGAAGCTTTTAAGAGAAAGAGAAATCCCTCTCTCTCATTCTCCTCTTGAAAATGAACTATTGTTGACAGGTTTGGTTTGTCAAAAACTTAAAACACTTAAAATATATAATCTCATTTACCAAAAAATTTTCAACAAAGAGTGGGTCGAAAAACAATTAATCAAATTACAAAAAGAAGGTCGAAGTTAGTCACTCAAGTTTGTTTGAAAATATTGGCGATATAACTGACACCGTATTGTGGCTCGTTGCTCCTTTAAATGTATTAGCCCCATACTATCTAATTTAAATCTTTCTAATTCTGGTAATTCTACAGGAGAGTCGGTTTCTAAAACTTTTTTCCAAGCCAAAAGTAAATTTTCTTGCTTTTCTAAAGAACGTAAATGGCGACGTAAATGATTACTATATAAACCTTCAACAGTGGGAGCAGTCTGCAAAAAAGTAGAAAGTTCTTCATCTTTTTCGGCCAGCTCATATAGTGCCAATCGTATTAAGTAAGGATGCCCTCCAAGCAATTTCATAAGTGCTTCAATTTCTGAATTACTCCAGGGTAAAGAGTGACTTTCAACTAACTCTTGTACCTGAGAGACAGTAAATTCTGGCAAAGTATAACCAATACCAATATTAAAAGGCGATTGATTAATATCTGGAATTTGGTCAGCTTCCGTAGAATAGGCCAATATTAATCGCAATTTTGATAAAAGTTCGCTTTTAGAGCTTCCTTGCTGATGCCAAGAACGCAGCAATTGTAAAAACTCTTCTCCTAAATCATCGCGCTCGAATAAAGCATCAATATTATCTATAGCCAGCACTAAGGGTCTCTCTAATTCCTTTAATAAACAATTTTTGAAATAACTGTCACAACTCATTTTCCCCCCTAACAGTTCATCCCAATATTCGTCTATTTTGTTTAATTGTCCCAATTCATAGCCTACCGTTGCCGCAAACCATTTTAAAAATTTCTCCGAGTTAGTTAGATTTTTAAAATTAGCTAGATTCAGATCTAGATATAAGGTATTGTAGGCTTGTTGATTTGAAAAATTTAAAATCTTATTGAGCAAAGAGGTTTTCCCCATTTGCTTGGCTGCTTTAACGCGAATTAGTGCTCTTGGCTGCAAAATTTCTTGGCAACAAGAAAGTTCGAGCGGTGGCCTTTCTACATAAAATCTAGATCCTATTGCCAGAGGTCCTGAAGGGGATTCTAATACATTTGACGATAAACTTTGGCTATCTCCTTTCAACAAATTCACACTATTTTCCGCTGAATAGCAGTTTGAATCATTAAAAATACTAACTGAGTTTGTTACTAACATTTTTAGCGACGAATTTGACTCTATTAATAAACTGTTTTCCCTTTTTTGGAAAATATCTTTGGCTTTGCGTCCGAAAACTACTCGAAAATTTTTTTTGTTTATTTTTTGTTTTTCTCCTAGCTCTTCCATCTCCTCAGATAGCAAGTCCCATATTTTTGAAGCTTGAATTCGCATGTATCCAACGCTTTTTCCATTTTTTTCGGCGATTTGTTCGTAAGTCTCGCCAGACCAAGCTCCTAGCACTAAATCTTTCTCTTGCCGCGTTAACTCCTTGTCTCTTCTTGCCGCTACTACAGTGTTTACCAGAGCTAGTATTTCTTTTTTGTCCATTATTTCCAACATATCAATTACTTTTTGAGAGAGCAAGATATTTATTAAAATACCAATTGAAAAAAGCTTAATATTTTCTTAAACATAACAAAGATCTAACATTCCTTTTTATTCAACTAACAAAAAGCTAACAAAACACTAACAAAAAGCTAACAAAAAGCTAACAAAACACTAACTTTTTGCTCGCTCATCTTGGTCAAGTTAGTTTTTTGTTAGTGTTTTGTTAGTATTTTGTTATACTTCTAACAAAATACACGAGCCTGTTAGCTTGAACAAAACAGCAAGCTAACATTCTACGCTCTGGACAAATTTTGGACTTTTCTTTAGTATTTAAATGCGATTGATTTTTAAGGACGATCGCACTTCAAAAGTGATCGACCATTAACAGCGATCGCTACCAAAAAAAAATTCCATTACAGCAATAGGGATATTGGGTGCGGCGCTCTCTTTGTGCGCTCGTGCTGACGGGGGATTTTTGTATTTATTTTCCAAGGCGCATGCGCCTTGGAAAGAAAATTAAGAAAACAAAGGGGCTGAAAAATGATTCAAATAGTGCAAAAAACAAAAACAAGTAAAAAAGCAAATACAAACAAGGCTAAAGGATTTGGGAACACTCCTCAAAATACTGAGCACAAAACAAAGACAACGATCGAAACTGAAAGTAGCGAATCAGTAGTAGTAGGTGAATCGGACTCTACATCTCTTGCCCAAATCTCCAAAGAAGCTGCTAATGATAAAGAGTCGCTTGATACTCCAGAAGCCGATCAAACCACAGAGTCTGGCGAACTTGAAGATCGAGACCAAACAAAGCCGAAAAGTGCGGATAATAAACCTGAAGAAACCGAAGGTCAGAATAAGAATGAATTTATCGAAGAAATAAAAATATCCAATCCTCAAAATACTGAAGAAAAAACAAAGACAACGATCGAAACTGAAAGTAGCGAA
>JASJDA010000222.1 GCA_030065755.1 Prochloraceae cyanobacterium
ACCTTGCGCGTTGCTAGCTTTCTGCTTCTTACTGTGCCAACTAGAGTAATGTAACCAATACTCCCCGTCGCATCCAGTATTAAAGTCAGTGAAGAGGTCGCCCTCTCCACTGCTCTCCAAAACCGTGCTTGATACATGGTTCTAGTTTGGCCTACATACAAATAAAATGTGTGTAGAAAATCTAAAAAGGCTAAAATATGTTTGTTAGCTGTTAGCTGTTAGCTGTTGGCTATTTGGTATTTGCTATTTGCTGACCTCTGACCTCTGACCTCCCCCCTCTCCCCCTCTCCCCCTCCCCCCAAGAGTAGTGAATTACGTTTGTCATGAAGTAGTGCGATTCGTTGGTTAGAAATCGACTGATACCCTTATAGGATAACAGTTTGAAGGATTAGCCGCTAGGAATTAATGAGGAATGCCTTAATCTCCTCGAACCTAGACAACTTAACTAGCTTGATGGTGAGCCTGGCATAAAGTTACAACTACAACTTGAGAAAGTTGAAGAAATATAACGAAATACCTAATCTTAACAATCATCACAGATTTAATTAAGAGACAAGCAAGTCCATCCCTCCAGGTGCAGGAGTGAAAGCATTGCCCCCAGGGTAGCGAATGGTCATCAATCCCTGAAGCGGGGTGAAATGTCGAACTATGTCAGCCTTCGACAAAAACTCGGCTAGCAATTAACTATGGTCAAGCTTAATGCTGAATAAACCAGTATGTCACCGCCAGACAAAAGTTGTAGTAGCGAAACAAGGCTGAAACGCTGCGGTCAAAACTCGACCACGGGGTAGAAAACTGTAACTTAATGACAGTAAAAGTCAATCATGCTACTTCAATGATTGATTGCACCCATAACACCCTCGGTGATTGAAAGGAAACCTAAAGTTAAAAACCAAAGCTAGTTAGGAACGAAGTAACCTCTGAGATTACTCTCAATGGGTCGATACATTGAGTAGTCAACCAAGACGAAAAATCTACGTAAGTAGGTAACTCAGAGGCAAGATTGCGTAAGAAGCAAACGCCTGGGGTAACTCCCATGGATAAGCAGACGTACGCACGGAAACATGAATGATAAAGCTATCAACTCCAGAGCAAAGTTACCGATGAGTAAGTCGTCACACGACCGAAAAAGTAAAATTGAATATTGGCAAGAAATCCCCTGGAAACGGGCGGAAAAAGTCTTATTCTCTCTCCAGAGACGGATTTATCAAGCTAGTCAACGTAGCGATGTTAAAGCTATCCGCAGATTACAGAAACTACTGCTCCGAAGCTTCTTTGCTAAGGCAATAGCGGTTAGAAGGGTAACTCAGGATAATCAAGGCAAGAAAACGGCAGGGATAGACGGGATTAAGTCCCTAACACCTAAACAACGTTTAGAACTGGTTTATTCGTTAAACCCGTTAACAGGTAAAGCAAAATCTGTACGTAGAGTATGGATACCAAAACCAGGAAAAGACGAAAAAAGACCGTTAGGAATTCCAACTATGGAAGACCGCGCTAGGCAATGCTTAGTGAAATTAGCTCTTGAACCTGAATGGGAAGCTCGCTTCGAGCCAAACTCCTATGGTTTTAGACCTGGTAGAAGCTGTCACGACGCTATCGAGGCAATATTTAACGCCCTACGCTGTAAAACAGCATATGTGCTAGATGCAGACATAGCAAAGTGTTTTGACAGAATAAACCACAAAGTCCTACTTGAGAAGCTTAACACCTTCCCTGCCATGAGGCGGCAGATAAAAACCTGGCTGAAGTCGGAAATAAAGGATGGAAAAGAACTATTTCCGTCAAAAGAAGGCACTCCACAAGGTGGAGTAATCTCACCTCTACTGGCTAATATAGCCCTACATGGTCTTGAGACGATGATAGAAAACTGGATAATGACAAAAAAAATTAAGGACTTATCTGGAACAACTCTATCAAAATCAAACAAGAAAAAATCCATATCCATAATAAGATATGCTGATGATTTCATCATAATACACAAAGACCTGGACATAATTAGAGAGGCTACCGAGAATACTAAAGCCTGGCTGAGTCAATTAGGATTAGAACTAAAACCAGAAAAAACAAGGGTCTGTCACACACTAAAAATGCATGATAAAGAAAAACCTGGTTTTAACTTTCTCGGATTTAATATCCGACAATACAAAACAGGAAAACATCATGCAAACAAAACACCAAAAGGAGACAGGAAACTATACACCCTTCACATCAAACCGTCAAAAGAATCATACCTAAGACATTACAGGGATATTTCTCAGATAATAGAACGGTATATATCAGCCAAACAAAGAAACCTCATAAATAAACTCAACCCCATTATCAGAGGATGGTCTAACTACTACAAATATTCAGTATGTAGCAAAATCTTCCAAAAGATAGATAGTCTTATCTTCTGGAAACTCAAAAAATGGGCAGACAAAAGACATCCCAAAAAAAACTGGAAATACAAAAAACCAAAATACTGGAAAACCATAGGAGGTGACAACTGGGTCTTTTCAGATGGTAAATACAGACTCCATAAACATAAGAAAAATTATGACGAGTCTCAGACAAAAACCAGGAAAAAGGGAAATAAGAGACAAGGGGAAAAGTTTATCAAGGTAAAAAACACCTATTCTCCATATAATGGAGATACAGTGTACTGGAGCAGCAGACTAGGCAAACACCCTGACATGCCAACAAGTAAAGCCAAATTACTAAAATGGCAAAAAGGAAAATGCCCACACTGCGGATTAAACTTTAAACATGAAGATGTAATGGAAATCGACCATATCACTCCACGCAAAGCAGGGGGTGGTAGTAGTTATAAAAATCTCCAACTTCTTCACAGACATTGCCATGACGAAAAGACTAGGGAAGATTTAAAACTGATTGCTGAGTACCAAAACCGCAAGGAATTAGAAAAGCAACATAATAAATCTATCAAATGGTTCAATGACCTATTCTCGCAAGAGAAGTGGAAATGGATTAACGATACCCCTGTTTTGATTAGTGCTTGTGACAAAAGTCATGTTTCTGAGGAGCCGTATGAGGTGAAAGTCTCACGTACGGTTTTGAAGACGAGCGGGTCGGGCGACCGATTCGCTTAGTTTAATAAATTATAGTCGTAGAGATCCATCGAACGAGGATAATATCTATGCTACCAATCCGACAAGGCGATGTAATAATTACGCCGAGCGAACAAATCGAAGGTCAAAAACTATCTCACCTGACTTTAGCAGAAGGGGAAGTAACCGGACACTCTCACCGCATTAGTGAGGGACAAGCGGAATTGTATGAAAAAGAAGGTACTCTTTATTTGAAAGTGCTTTCCGATACAGCAACTTTAATCCACGAAGAACACAATAAAATTGACATTCCCCAAGGTAATTGGATGGTCAGAATTCAGCGCGAATACGAACCACAAGGATGGCGTTATGTCGCTGACTAATTATAGTTGGGACATTGTTTTATAGTAAGAGACTTCGATCGACTCAACTTATGAAGTCTCTTATTTTTTCTTAGGGGTTAGTAGCACAAGAAAAGATGATTGAAACACTTACACCCGAACAAGAAGCACTAATTCCAGTTTATCGAGAAAAGTGGTGGAAAATTGCTACATCCACCGAACCGCTCGATCGCACTTTGGCAACAGAAGCAATAAAAGCAGTCTACGATATTTTAGGACAACCAGAACCGCACATAATCTTTAACGTGGAGTAGAAAAGATGATTGAAACACTGACACCCGAACAAGAAGCACTGATTCCAGTTTATCGAGAAAAATGGGGGAAAATTGAACTTTCTACTAAACCGATCGATCGCCAACAAGCCGAAATAGCAGTTAAAAATTTCTACGGGGCGATCGGCAAAAAAGAACCATATGTTTGGATTTTTACCAGTCCTACAGCAGCAAAGCAGGAACTTTTAAGTCGATCGCCTAAGAAACTAGCAACTGAATTGGGTTATTCTCTTCTAGATATTCCTTTTACTTCAGGTCTATATGAAGAAATAACTCGACAATTAGATTCCCAATTAATCGCAGATTTACACCAAAAACTTCAAATAGGTTTAGAACAAAATCTGCAGTTTCAACAGTTTCAACTAATCGGTATTATCTTACAACAATTGCACAATGAATTATCACAACAAGAGTTGGAATATTTAGAGCAATTTTGGCAGCAATTATCTTCTTGGGAGAGTTTTTGGGAACAACAACAAGACTGGATGCGAGGTGAGTTACTGAAATTACCAGGAGGCGATCTCGTATTGCAAGTAGGAGATTCCTTCTGGGATAACGTAGGGAAACCTATTGCAGAAGAAATTGAAAAACAACCACTGATTCGAGAATGGGAAGAACAATGGAGAGAGTTTTTACTTCCCGTGCTTCAAGCAGGAAAAGGGCTTGAATTGATGTCGCGCTTTGCCAGTTTCAGTATGCAAATTTACTCTGCCAGTCTAATTGATTTTTGCGTTGATGTCTTAAATTGCCAAGTAGATGAAAGAAAATGGTCGGCATTAAAATATTTAATAAAAAATTGTAGTTGGATTGCTCCTTTTGAAAAAACTTGTTTAGTCTTCGATCGACCCACTAAATTATTCTTTGACAGTGAAAATAGATTTCATCGGGAAGGAGAAGCCGCAATTCAATTTGCCGACGGTTATGGCATATATGTCTATCAAGGAGTAAGATTACCAGCAAAATATGGCGCAGTTCACCCCAACTTATGGAAATCTACATGGCTGTTAGAAGAACAAAATGCCGAACTAAAACGAGTATTAATTCAAGGCATTGGCTACGATCGAATTTGTACTGAATTGCAGGCGATCGAATTAGATTCTTGGCGAGAATATACTTTACTGATAATAGATAATGACGTGGATGTAGAACCAATTTATTTATTAAAAATGACCTGTCCTAGCACTGGATATATTCACGCTTTGAGAGTACCCCCAACAATGCGATCGGCAAGAGAAGCAATTAGTTGGGCAAATTGGGGAGTAGATCCAGAAGAATTTTCAACTGAAACTTAATGATAAAAAACAGTTAAGATCGCAGTATCTAACTTGAAATTCTGTTAAAAAAGTTTAGTTTATTTGACAATTTCTGCTAAAAGAAAGCTAAGATTTGAAGATACTGGTATGCAGATACAAATAATTGAATATTGATTCGATATTAATTTTTTTCCCTTTGAAGATGTCTATTAGATTCATGTTCTTTAATTACTCTACCTTTAGTAAGGAAAGAAATTCCTTGATTTCCCCCTGTCCCTACCATAACTGATTCCACAATGGGAGCAGATACTTTTTTTTCTGCTACCCATTCAATGAGAAAATTAGCTCCTAAACCTCCCCTCCGATCGAATACTTCAATGAAAAAATCAGTACTAGCGAAAGAATTTAACTTAACTGGAGCGGCTAAATAATTTTCTACAACTTTTCCTTGACTATTGTAGTATTTAACAGATTTGATGATAATAGGTGTTTCTAAATCAGTGTTATGAATACTAATATTGGCAGCTAAATCATATTGTCTTCTCTTATTCATAAAGTAAATGTGAGAATAAACTGGAACATAAATTATTTGTCCGACAATGGGGCTAAAATTCTCATCAATTATAAATTTTTCTGTATTGACGGGAATTTTAGGGTTTACTTGCTGTGTGTTATTTATCGATCGGTTAGGGGACGTATTATTAGCTTGACAACTAAAAAGTCCCAAACTTACCAATAGAAGAAAAGAGAAATAAAATTTATTCATAGTTTTACGAGTAAAGTTGAGAAAAACCTTAAAAATGTCTAAGTTTCCTTAGCTAGTTTCAACCATCGGGCTGTTGAAACCAGAGTAAAGCCTTGAATGGAGACTGAAATTAAAACAATAAAGAAGACCAAATTAAAAATAGTCTGAGCATCTGTTAGACCGGCGGTTATGGGAGCGATCGCCAAAATGATGGGCACAGCACCCCTTAGTCCCACCCAAGAAATGAAGAGTTTTTCAGGCGGATTATATTTAGTCAAAGCTAGACCGACTAAGACACTCAGAGGACGAGCAACAAACATGAGAAACAGGGCAATAATCACCGCCACTGGTGCAATGGTCGGAAGTTGTGAAGGGAATACCAAGAGTCCCAAGACTAAAAACATTGTAATTTGCATCAGCCAAGAGATTCCCTCATGAAAATCGACAATTGTTTCTTTGTATGGGAACTTATGATTACCTAAAACTATACCGGTTAAATAAACCGCTAGAAACCCATTGCCTTTAAAGACAGTGGCAACGCCATAAGTCAACAACAATTGCGCTAGACTAATGACGGGATACAAGCCTTTTGTATCTAAGGCCCAGTGATTCATCCTCCAAATAATCAAGCGCCCAGCCCCATAACCCACAAGTATTCCCACACCGATTTGGCAGATTAAGGTAATTCCTAGTTCAACAAAGGAGCTATTAGCAGTCTTCAGCATTCCAACCAAGGTCGTCGTTAATAATACCGCCATGGGATCGTTGCTACCAGATTCTAACTCTAGTAAAGGTTGTAAGTTACCCTTGAGACTTAAGTTACTCGATTTAAAGATAGAAAACACGGCGGCTGCATCCGTTGAAGAAACAATCGCCCCTAATAGCAATCCCTCTACCCAATCAATGCCATCAAATCCAACATTAAAAGAAGAGAAAGATCCTAAGATGAACCAGGCAAAAGACCCCAAAAAAAACATAGTTAGGGCAACGCCGACGGTAGAGAGAATTAATCCTTGTCCCAGAACTGGACGAATATTGTCCCATTTAGTATCGATTCCCCCAGAAAACAAAATAAAGATTAAGGCAACATCTCCGACAGTTTTGGCTAAGGAGTAATCTTCAAAATAAATACCGCCAAGACCCTCAGATCCTGCCAGCATTCCAATCAGCAGAAATAACAGCAGTCCAGGAACACCGAACTTACTTGATAATTTAGTGGCAATAGCACTAGCAAGTAATAGAAAGCCGGCAACGATCGAGATATATTCTAGCGGCATCATAGGAAATTATAGATGGACCATTTTTTTATTCAAGAAAGAATATTTATTTTAATTTTTCAATTTTCATGAATAAATATATTTTTAACCACGACAATATTAACAGCTATTACTTAATTTTTTTGAAGATTATAGCAGTTGCGATCGTTCTGCTCTAGATTGCCGATCTCTGCGATTTTTTTTTTACACGTCAACAGCATTTTGTCAAGGAAATTAATATGGGACTCCCCTTTTTTCGGGCTTTGGTAAGTTTTTCTATCGATCGCCTATTATAGTTCTGAGGTACTAATCAGGATGAAGTTTTGTACTCTCGATCGCCGATATCTGTCTCTTTAATGGTTTGCAAAAACTATAATTAAATTTATGAGTGAAGTTTCTATTCGTCCTGCGCGTATAACTAAAGTATTGCCAGACTCCATTGGCGGTGAAATTGGTTTTGAGTCTGGGGATGCGATCGTATCTATTAATGGTATTCGACCTCGCGACCTGATCGACTATCAATATCTGTGTGCGGATGAATATCTAGAAATAGAAGTTCTCGATGCTGCTGGAAAAACCCACCGCATAGAAATAGAAAAAGATTACGACGACGACCTAGGACTAGAATTTGAAACAGCCCTTTTTGACGGTTTAATTCAGTGTAACAATCGATGTCCTTTTTGCTTTATCGACCAGCAACCCCCAGGAAAAAGAGAAAGTTTATATCTCAAGGACGACGACTATCGTCTCAGCTTCCTTTACGGTAGTTATCTCACTTTAACTAATCTCAGCCAAAAGGAATGGGAACGAATCGAACAAATGCGTCTGTCCCCTCTCTACGTCTCCGTACACGCTACTGAACCAGAAATACGCATCCGCTTGCTAAAGAATACCCGTGCGGGTCAAATTATGGAACAGTTTAAGTGGTTCGAGGAGAGGAATCTACAAATTCACGCTCAAGTAGTTGTCTGTCCTGGGATTAATGATGGCATTCATTTAGAACAAACTCTGTTAGATTTAGCCTCATTTCATAAAGGCGATATTCCCGCTGTAATTTCTGCTGCTGTTGTACCAGTAGGTTTAACGAGGTTTCGTCCTCAAGAAGACGAATTAATCCCAGTTACAAAAGAAAAAGCAGCAGAGGTAATATCTCAAGTACAAACCCTTCAAGAAAAATTTTGCCAGCAGTTGGGGAGTAATTTTGCTTGGTTAGCAGACGAGTGGTTTTTAATTGCGCGACAAGAGTTACCCCCAGAATCTCACTATGAAGATTACCCTCAAATTGGGAACGGCGTGGGTTCTATTCGTCAGTTTATTAAAGAATTTCAAGCAACTGCCGATCGCTTATTACCCTTGCGAATAGAGACAAAGTCTAGATTTACTTGGGTAGTTGGAAATGCGGTGGAAAAAGCTTTTGAACCCCTTGTGAAACGTTTAAATGAGGTGGAAGGATTAGAAGTTAATTTAATAGCGCTGCGAAGTGATTATTGGGGACAAGAGATAACGGTAACGGGTTTATTAACAGGACGAGATTTACTTGCAGGTTTGGAGGGGAAAGTAGAGAGCGATCGCAAAGGGATCCGCGGAGCGGCACGCATTTTATTACCTTCTCTCATGCTCAAACATGGGGACACCAGGTTTCTCGACGACATGACGGTTGAGGAAGTTGAGAGTAAGTTAAAGATTGAGATTTTTCCAGTTGCTGGGGTTGAAGAGTTGATTAAAACTTGTATTCATTAATTACAAGATAATAAAGAATTTAAATAATAAAAAACTGGATTGATAGAATCATTTCATAATATTAGTAAATAGAAAAGTTTTTCAGAAGTGGGAACTGTTGTAATGGGCGAGCCCGTTCAACAAAATTAGCGGTAACTCATACCTTTTCGATCGTATTTGCGGCAGTTATTCTCACAAAATTTCTTAATTGTTTAGTGCGATGGTGACATATTGATTTTATTGAAAACGATAGATTTTTGGTGTGGAAAGTAACTTTAGAGTTGTCAATCTTGTTATTCGGCTCTTCTTTCTCGGCTTGTTATCAGCTTGGTGCTTTATTCTACTCCGCCCATTGATAGGGATTTTCATGTGGGGAATAATTTTAGCTATTGTCTCATTTCCCTTATTTGTTTGGCTGAAAGCACGTCTGGGCGGGCGTGCTAAATTAGCAGGGGCAATCGTCATTCTCTTGGGTTTTGCGATCGTTGTCGGTCCAGTTAGCATTATTGCCCAAGTTTTCATCAGCAATGCTGAATCGTTCGCCGATAGTCTTGCCTCCGGTACACTTGCTGTACCACCTCCCCCCGAAGGGATCTCCGCATGGCCTTTGATTGGCAAACCTTTGTATGAAATTTGGCAATCAGCATCAGTTAATCTTGGGGATGTTTTAAGTAAGTTCAAGCAACCCCTTGAGGAATTAGCTAAAAACTTGCTGTTACTGGCTGGAAATACGGGTCTAAACCTTCTTCAATTTCTCTTATCGATTATCATCGCTGGGGTGCTGATGCTAAAGGAAGAGGGGCTAACGCTTTGGGTTACTAGGTTGTTTTTAAAGTTGACACCGAAACAGGGTCAAGCTTTTGTTAAACTTGCTGCTGCGACTGTCCGCAGCGTCACTCGTGGCATTATTGGGGTTTCCCTTTTACAGAGCCTGCTAATTGGGATTGGTTTTACGGTTGCTGGTATTCCTGCAGCTGGCTTATTGTCACTTCTGTGCTTGATCTTGGCAATTATCCAGATTGGACCTGGTCTTGTGGTTATACCGACACTAATTTTTGCGTGGTCAACAATGAATACACTAGGAGCGTTACTTTTTACCATCTGGATGCTCCCCGCCATGCTCGTCGATAACGTGCTGAAGCCCATCTTAATGGCGCGGGGGCTTCCTGTCCCGATGGTGGTTATTTTAACTGGCGTACTCGGTGGAACTCTTGCTCACGGCATCCTCGGTCTGTTTGTAGGACCAGTTATTCTGAGTCTCGGCTACGAACTACTGAGGGCGTGGATTAATGAAGACCTCGCTACAGCATCTATTCCGGCCGATCGAGAGCAGTAACTTTTTATAGCCATCGGCGTAGTTGAAAGCCCACCTTTAAAAAAGGTGGGATGAAAACTAGGCAGCGCCTTTAGGCGCAGTCTTATTTTTAAGTTTTGCTATTAATTCTCTAACTACTTGATTTTCTGTTTTTTCTAAGGACTGGACTTTAGACTAAATCGCGATCGCGAGCTGACCGATGCGATCGAGAGTTGACCAATGCGATCGAGAGTTGACCGATGCGATCGAGAGTTGACCGATGCGATCGGGAGTTGACCAATGCGATCGAGAGTTGACCAATGCGATCGAGAGTTGACCAATGCGATCGCGAGCTGACCAATGCGAACTGCTTGCAGCAGCGCTTCGCTCCCGCGACTTCATGCAGACAAACAGAAGTAAAAAAAAGGCGAGATAATGAGATCAAATTAGTTGATTTTTCATTGATAATCTTGATTTCGTACTACAAAAAATTAGAACAATTTAGAAATAAAATCTATCAACTATTAGGACCAGCTCTGGGACTTTTTTATTTTTAATAAGGAAGTCCTCATTAGTAGTCAAGTTAAAAACGAAGCAGATAAGTTGTTGGAAAAGGACTTCCTTATTAAAAATAATTTTTTCTA
>JASJDA010000223.1 GCA_030065755.1 Prochloraceae cyanobacterium
AAATCGCCTAGATAAGTGCAACGCAGGAATGCTCAATCGAGAGGTTGAGAAGCCCACACTGTAATCGAAGAATTCAGTGTGGGAGTACGTCACAATCAGAACTCCAGTCAAGAGAATTTACCGATCTAGTGGTACTGGCGATCGAAGTGATGAGGTTATAGTTAATGGCATCGTAAATTAACGTGAGTTCGACGAAGTAGAAAAGGCTGGAATTAAAGGTAGTTGCGGGTATGACGATACGCTCTGCGCATCGTCATACCCGACCCTTCAACATACTAAACGGTTTAGTTATTTAGTGAGATGAAGTTAGAAAAGTGCAGGAGGTAAAGCTGGCAAACCTTTTGGTTCTAGGTCTAAATGTGGCTTTTTAGGTAAATAAGTGTAAGCAATTAATCCGGCAAAAAGATTAACTAAAAAGTTCCAAACACTGCGATGTCTTGAATGTTCAATTTGGGAGATATTTTTAAGTTGGTCATTAATAGTTTCAATTAAAGAACGCTTACGGAGTAAAATTTTATCGATAAGTTTAACTAATTTTTGTTTCATATTTTTCTTGTAACGAGTAATCAGTTGAAGACCTCGATCGTAAAGCTCTTCAAATAATTCTTGAGAAATATATCCTCGGGAGCGCAAGCGCTGCTGCAAGCAGTACGCCAAATAATTTTCCAATTAAATCTTTTGTCAAATCGGGTACAGGTTTACGGTCATCAGTATTACCAGAAGTTAACTTAAAAGCTAGTAATTCACCTCGATCGTTTATAATTAAATGTAGTTTGAATCCATAATGCCAGCCAACAGAATTTTTTCCCCATCCCACTAATCCTTCAAAAACTCGGTGAGATTTACTACGACTTGGATGACAAACTTCTATGGGAGTTGAATCAATAAAGCTAATTCCCGTAATTTCTCAGGAGCGAGTATGTAAAAAGCAGCATAGTAACATCATTGCCCAAGGCTTTAATTCAACAAACCGATTGTAACTAACTAGCTGAGGAAAAGCCGATTTCCAGTGAGGTAATACTTGTAAGGTATAAAATTCCTTAAAGGTTCGATAACCAGATGCGTGAAAAGCAATTACTATTGTCATACAAAAAGTTCATTTTTTATAGAGGGAACCCTTTGACAATAACCTATCCTGCTAACCAATAACTTAACTGCTATATAAGGGTTCCCTCTATAAAAAATAAGTTCCTCGATCGTCATTACTTCGCTTAGGCGCTCGACGAGAATGACATAATTTTTCACCAACAAACGATGTTAATTTGGGCACGGATTGAGAATACTTCTGGAAAGCTTTATAAAAATCATCTACGTCGCAAAAAACTTTGGTAATATCTATACGAGATTTTATATTCATAGCTAAAAATCCAAGATAATTCCTCATAAAAATCGGCTTGCTAAGAATATTATCTAATCGATCGCCTTGATGATGAAATGGAACCTCTTTTTACAAATCCAACTAAACCGTTTAGTTAATAAAGAGCGACTAATTCTCCTGTTTGAGTATTCCAAACTTTAGTTCCTATGTCGTTAGTACCTGTCAAAAACAAAGAGTCATCAGGAGAGAAACTGACGGGGTTAATTTCTGCATCAGAGTTTTGCGCTCCAGTGAAAGGAATGACTCTATGACTCGCACCCACACCAAGATAATTTCCGTCTGAAGCGCGATGGACATAAGCATTAGCAAAATTATCAGTAAGAACTATTTTAGTTCCGTCATTAGAAAATGCCAGACCGTCTGATGCTCCTAAGGTGCCAGCAGGATCGACTTGGATTTTATAGAGTGGCTGAAGCAAAGTTTCATCTGATGAGGTTCCAAAAGGTATAGATATAGTCATTTTTTCTCGTTGTTTTTTGTTTTTGCTTTTATGTTTTGAAGGTCAGTAAATGCTAAACAAGTGTTTAAAAAAATTGAATCGATCGACCGACTCGTTCTCTTCTTTTAAACCAACTTCTTTGAATACTATTGCTCTATATAACGCAGCACTTATGGCTAACCCTTGATTCAAACTTTATATTGAGCTTGATTTATTATTTAAATGTTCCACCTTTTTTAGCTATACACGTTTAGCAACTTTAAGGAGAACTTAACTAAAAATAAAGTTATTTTTTTAGCAACGATCTCGATCGCATAAAAATTGTGTTGTTCTGTATTCTTTATTTTTTAGAAAAAATGCGATTGATTAAAATTTTTGTTATCGTAAGTGGCGGAATCGGTATATCGTGTTTAGTGTAAGGTTCGAGGGAAATCTAACCAAATGCCCAACTTAAAAAATGAAATTACTAGCAGCAGATATTGGCGGGACTAAAACTATTTTGCGACTGGTGGAAGTGAAACGAGAAGAAAAGTCTTTTGAGACGATCGAACAAGAAACCTACCCCAGTAAAAATTTTCCCGATCTCGTCCCTATGGTGCAGCAGTTTCTTACTGCTATTAACCAACCACCTCCAGAGGTAGCCTGTTTGGCGATCGCGGGGCCTGTAATTAATAATACCTGCAAGTTGACTAACATTAGCTGGTATCTCGATCGCGATCGACTCCAAAAAGAACTTGATATAGAAAAGGTCAGTTTAATTAATGATTTTGCTGCTGTTAGTTATGGCGTTCTAGGATTGGAAGAATCCGAACTGGAAACTTTACAAGCAGGAAATCCTGTTAAAAATACCCCAATTGGAGTTATTGGTGCGGGGACTGGTTTAGGAGAAGGTTTTTTAGTTCCCCAAGGTTCAGATTATCAAGTGTTTGCTTCAGAAGGGGGACATAGTGATTTTGCCCCTCGTAGTGAATTAGAATGCCAACTGCTGCAATATGTGAAAGATAAGCAAAATCTCGATCGCGTTTCTGTTGAGAGAGTGGTTTCCGGTCAAGGTATTGTGGCAATATATCAGTTTTTGCGAGATCGTTCCCCCACCTCAGAATCAAAAGACGTAGGGGATAAGATCCGACAGTGGGAACAACAAGTAGAAAAGCAACAAGAAAAAACAATCGATCCTGCAGCAACTATTTCCCAAGCAGCTTTAGAAAAAAACGATCCCCTCTGTACTCAAACCATGGAGATGTTTGTTGAAGCTTACGGCGCAGAAGCGGGAAATCTGGCGCTCAAATTACTGTCCTATGGGGGTATATATATTGCTGGGGGAATTGCAGCTAAAAATTTATCCCTAATGCGAGGCGATCGCTTTATATCCGCATTTAAACAAAAAGGACGAATGAGCGATCTACTTGAAAAGATGCCAGTAAGGGTAGTTTTAAACCAGCAAGTAGGATTAATTGGTTCTATTCTTTACGGTCTCAAACAATCTTAGGAGGCTGGTAAAGTGCAGTAATTTAAAAATTTAATAAAATATTTCTTAATAAAAGGTTACTAGGCTGCGCCGATCGAGAAACGCGATCGCCGATCGGTACTTTATCGATCGTCGCCCATTCTAGCTACTATACAGATCTGGTCTGTATATTCTCTATTAACCACTAACCACAAACTCAATGAACAATTTCTGGACAGAGGTATTAAATTTTTCTCAGACAACTACCCAAAAAATTAGCATTGAGTTAGTTGCTGATTTTGGTAAATTACAAGCAACTCGCAAAGCTGATGGTAGTCTAGTAACTAAAGCGGATAAGTGGGCAGACAAACAAATATCCTGCGCGATCGCCTTTACTTTTCCTACTCACGGCATTCTCACTGAAGAAACAGAACACGTTTTGCCCGATAATGATTGGTGTTGGGTCGTCGATCCGATCGACGGTACCACTAATTTTACGCGAGGAATTCCTATCTGGGGTATTTCTCTGGGATTGCTTTATCGAGGTACTCCTGTATTTGGTTTCGTTCATTTCCCCCAACTCAACCAATCTTTTCACGGCTATTGGTATGGTGACTCTGGACTGACTGGTCCTCAAGGAGCATATTTAAATAACAAGCCAATTCACAGTAGTGGGGATCTACCTAGCTACAATCACCTGTTCAATCTTTGCGCTCGCAGTACTGCAATACTTAAAAAACCCTTCCCCTGCAAAATCAGAATGATAGGTGTTGCCTCTTATAATATCCTCTTAGTTGCTTGTGGTGCTGCTTTAGGAGGAGTGGAAGCAACTCCTAAGATCTGGGATATTGCCGCAGTGTGGGCGATCCTACAAGCTGCTGGCGGCGTTTTCGTCTCTTTGGAACCAGAACCAGTGTTTCCCTTGACTAAGGGTAAAAACTATGGTGAGCGACCTTTCCCCTGTTTAGTTGCCAGTCGCCAGGAATTGGTACCAATTTTTAAACCTTTAGTAGAATTTATTGGTGAGAAAGTTTTGTTAAAATTGGAATAGAAAAATTAAATCCACGGGCTACAACGAAATCGCTAGATGTCGAGATTAGAAAGAACTTCAATTCATACTTGTATAGGAAACGACAACATCAGTGCATATTGACATAGCTCTTGATGATTTTCATACTTTTTTCGATACTTTTCCATACTTTTTACCACTTACAAACTTCAAAAAAATATCAATAATAAGAGATAAGAGGACCACAAATAAGCTAAACTCATGTTGATTCTTAACGCCAAAGACGTAGATTATTCCCACACAGACAATTCTAAAAGTTTACCCAGCCTCACTTATAGAGGGCATTTGTTTTATAAAGTCACCCATACTGCGATCGATCAGCTAGAGAATATAATTCGATTGTCGCGCAAATTTTTAGACCTTGACGAGCCAGTTGCAACAATAATAGTCAAAGAAGATCGAGGCTTGAGTTTGTGGTCGTTAGACAACTCAGTAGGTATCAAACCCAACCAAAACTTTCCTCAATCCACCGAACTTCAGGAAAATGCAGCTAATCGAAATAAATTAGATGAAGATTTTATTAGCTATTGTTCTAAAAAAATGGCTGAATTTATCGGTCCGATCGCTTCACTAGTTGTCAAAAAAACCCTCGATGGCAATCGGGAAATGAATAAGAGAGACCTTATAGAAGCTCTAGCTAGAGAAATCCCCAATCCCCAACTAGCCCATGAATTTCAAATGCAGTTGTTAAAACAGGATAAGATTTAACTTGAGAAACACCAGTTTTACTTTATTACCTACTACTCCACTCCATAGTTTTCTTTGCAAAAAGCCTATTGTCTATTGCTACTCGATACAAGTTAAAGGTTTTTCTAAAAACAAAGTACAAAAAAAGCGATCGAAAACCTCAAGAGTTTGAGAAACGATCGCTTTTTTGAAGTTAAAAATACTACACAGAGACTTCACTTAACTCGCGAGTCATGTGATCGAAAGGTTGGTCAATAAAATTAGTATTGTCTACCCCTGCATCTGCTGCCATTGCTTTGACAATATCCTTCATAATCTGAATGCCTCTGACTGTGGGAGCAATGGGTACTCCCAGAGAATTGTAAGTTTCTCGCAACCCTTGCAGTACTCTTTCATCGAGGACATTAGTATCTGCTGCTACTAGAGCGTAGCTAGCATAGCGAAGATAATAATCTAAATCCCGCAAACAAGCCGAATAACGACGAGTTGTATAGGAATTTCCTCCTGGACGAAGTAACTCAGGAACTTCTTCATATAGCTTGGCACTGGTTTGCTTGACAATAGAAGCCGCATTCCCATTAATTACTCCTGCTGCGGTGATTCTTGCCGTACCAGATTCAAAATAAGATTTTAGACTGTCCATCGCTTGTCGATCGAGATAGCGACCGGAAATATCGTAGTTTCTAATCAAGTTTGTTACTGCATCCCGCATTAAATTTTTCTCCCAAAAGAATTTTGTTTTGTTTGGCCGATCGAAAGCCTCTCAGCTACATCTATCTATCATCCCATAGCCTGAAGCCACGGTAGTCTATATATATTTATAGCCTCGATTCTTTTGATACATTTCTTAATTTAAATTGCCTGAAGTAGCACTATTTCAGCCACATAAGTGGATTTTTTGACTTATTGAGAGATTTATAAGGGTACGAAAAAATCCTAGAATCCTGCAAAAAAAGCTAAAACCGCTCCCAACAATAAAGGCTAACTATAAAATAGGCTGAAAAACTTTAGGGAGTTATATATGCCTGTGACCCCACAAGAGGTCTTGAAAATGATTCAAGACGAGAATATTAAGATTGTAGACCTCAAATTCATTGATATGCCAGGTATCTGGCAACATTGCTCGTTCTATTACGATCAAATTGACGAGAGTTCTTTTACCGATGGGGTTCCTTTCGACGGTTCTAGTATTAGGGGTTGGAAAGCGATCAACGAATCTGACATGGCAATGGTACCAGATCCAAATACAGCTTGGATCGACCCATTCATGAAAGAAAAAACCTTGAGCATGATTTGTAGCATCAAGGAACCTCGCACGGGAGAATGGTACAGTAGAGATCCTCGCAGTATTGCTCAAAAAGCAATTAACTTTCTCAATAATACTGGAATTGCTGACGTTGCTTACTTCGGGCCAGAAGCTGAGTTTTTTGTCTTTGACGACGTTCGTTTCGATCAAACTGAAAGTCAAGGCTTTTACTATGTAGATAGTGTGGAAGGTCGCTGGAATTCTGGTCGTACTGAAAGTAGCGGCAACTTAGGATACAAACCACGCTACAAAGAAGGATATTTTCCTGTCTCTCCTTCAGATACGCTGCAAGATATGCGCACTGAAATGCTATTGACCATGGCAGAGTGCGGCGTACCCATTGAAAAGCATCACCACGAAGTTGCTACAGGGGGACAAAACGAGTTAGGTTTCCGCTTTGCTCCTTTAATTGAGGCGGCCGATCATTTGATGACTTATAAATACGTCATTAAAAACGTTGGTAAAAAACACGGAAAAACTGTGACTTTCATGCCCAAGCCATTGTTTAATGACAACGGTTCTGGAATGCATACTCACCAGTCTATCTGGAAAGATGGAAAACCATTATTCTGGGGCGATAAGTACGCTAATCTAAGTCAGACAGCGCTTTACTACATCGGCGGTCTGCTCAAACACGCTCCCGCACTTTTAGCATTCACCAACCCCACTACCAATTCTTACAAGCGTTTGGTGCCTGGTTTTGAAGCTCCAGTGAACCTAGCTTATTCTCAAGGTAATCGATCGGCATCGATTCGCATACCTCTTTCTGGTACAAATCCCAAAGCGAAAAGATTAGAATTTCGTTGTCCTGACGCTACTTGCAATCCCTATCTGGCTTTTGCTGCTATGCTTTGTGCTGGTCTTGACGGGATTAAAAACCAAATCGATCCAGGGGATTCTCTAGATGTGGATATTTACGATTTATCCCCAGAGGAATTGAGCAAGATTCCTTCTACCCCAGGTTCTTTAGAGGCTGCACTAGAAGCTCTAGAAAATGACCATAATTTCCTGACTGATACAGGAGTATTCACTAAAGACTTCGTGGAAAATTGGATTGAGTACAAGCTAGATAATGAGGTTAACCCTCTTCGTCTTCGTCCCCATCCTTATGAATTTTCACTGTACTACGATTGTTAGGCGAACTCGCTGAGGAAAATATCTAATTTTCCAATTTAAGAGCTCGATCGGGAGACTCCCGTTAAAATTTTGAATTTAACGGGAGAGAAAATTGCATTTATAAGAAACTTTTTAAAGTTTAAATTATTAAATTTTTAACTTATTAAATAAATAAGAAAAAATCATAAGAAATTATACTTACTAAGATGTTTTTTTTCTTTCTACTGATAACAAATCTTGAAAAATGTTTATACTTATAGAAATTGGATTTACAAAAGTATACAAAACTTTGCCTTTGCCTTACTTTACTAAAGTAGCAACGGCAAATTAATAACCTAACTATTCCGCTGACGAACGTTTTGAACCATGCAATCTACTCCCAAAATCGAGCAATTTATTCCGATCTCTGAAGAGCTAACCAAGTTTGCTTATCAAGCTTTTCAACAAAGTAAAACGGTTTTTGCTGTTGCTCATAATAATATTAGTTCTCGCCTAACTAATCTTGTTGTAGAGGGTAGAAAGGGAAGAACTACCCCCGTTTCTGCTGAAGTTTTGAATAAATTACAAAAAAGACGAGAGAAATTATTTGAAGCTGACTTGCAAGATGCTGTCAAGGGCGTTTATCCTGCTAATATTTTGTTTGATAATCCTTGGGAAGATTTTTTCCGTTACTATCCAGAAATTTTGCTAGATCTGCCCGAAATTTGGGAGAAATTACAAAAAAAAGAATATCAAAAATTTTCTTCTGATATAGATAGAGAAGGTTATCCTGCCTACTACCTACAAAACTTCCATCAGCAGACGAACGGTTATTTGAGCGATATGTCCGCCAATCTGTACGATCTACAGGTAGAACTTCTTTTCAATGGCGCAGCAGATGCCATGAGGCGACGGATTCTCGCTCCTTTAAAGCAATGGCTGAGTGATTTTGCTCCAACATCACCCGAGCAGATTAAATTACTAGATCTTGCTTGTGGGACAGGTCGCACCCTAAGATTTATTCGCGCTACTTTGCCTAAAGCTTCTTTGTTTGGTGTCGATTTGTCTCCTGCTTATTTGCGTAAGGCGAATCAACTGCTATCAAAAATCCCTGGGGAATTACCTCAATTAATGCAAGCAAATGGAGAAGAGTTACCTTACTTGGATAATTATTTCCACGCTTTAACTTCTGTCTTTTTATTCCACGAATTGCCCCCTCAAGCACGTCAGAGAGTAATTGAAGAATCTTTTAGAGTTGTTAAACCAGGTGGAATATTTATCATCTGCGATTCGATGCAAGCAATTGACAATCCAGATTTCAAGGTAATGATGGATAATTTCCCAATCATTTTCCACGAACCATATTACAGAAACTATACTACAGACGATTTAGTCCGACGTTTAGAAAAAGCAGGTTTTGAGAATGTACGAACCGAAAATCACTTGGTTAGTAAATATTGGATTGCTCGCAAGCCTGTATGATAGTCTCGATCGATAAATAGATTTCGTAGCAATTGTCAACTTTTAACCTACCCCCGTCTTTGGCGGGGATTTTTGTTATATAAATCTACCTTATGTTTGATAAATTATTATTGCATTTTTTAGACAATAAAGTACAAAAATACTATAATAAGTAGGGTAATTCAGATATTCTCGCAAACCGATGTCAGAGCAACCGCGCACTCGTCAGGAACTCTACGATCTTATCCGACAAAAGGGCAAAGAAAAATTCATCCTTGAAGAAATGATCCGTTTGGGGTTTTGGCCACAAGAAGGGGAATTACCAGAAGATCCAGCAGACGAAATCAGGCGGATCGGGGAAATAAGACAAGAATTAAACCAACTGCGGCGAGAAAGTGCCCACCTTCGCAACGAAAAAGCACTGCGCAAACAATTACTCAAAGAAAGATTAGCAGAATCGCGGCGCAAGCGTGAAGAAACCAAAGAAAGGAGAGAAAGGGAAAGAAGAGAAAAAGCAGAAGCTTGGCGAGAAAGAAAAAAACGAGAAATTATCTATTTAGGTGAGGGGGTTTCGGGAGGACTTAACTATACTGAGTGTAATGAAGAAAGATTGCGATCGCACTCCCTACCCGTACTAGCTACAGCAGAACAAATAGCGATCGCCATAGGAATTACAGTGGGACAACTGCGCTTTCTCGCCTTCAGTCGCAAAACCTCAACCATTTCCCACTACATCCGCTTCAAAATACCCAAAAAGACAGGGGGAGAAAGGTTAATTTCTGCACCGATGCCGAGATTAAAGCAAGTACAGCATTGGATCCTCAATAATATTCTCGAAAAACTAGAAATTAATAACGCAGCACACGGATTTAAGCGCGATCGCTCCATAATTAGTAACGCACGACCTCACGTCGGTGCAGAAGTAATTATTAATTGCGACCTCAAAGACTTTTTCCCATCTATATCCTACAAGCGAGTCAAAGGACTATTTCGTTCCTTCGGTTACTCCGAAGCTGCTGCTACTATCTTTGGTTTACTATGCACCGAACCAGAAACAGAACAAGTAGAATTAGACCGAAAGACCTATTATGTAGCAACAAGCGATCGGCACCTCCCTCAAGGATCTCCTGCTTCTCCAGCCATAACTAACATTCTTTGTCGCCGACTCGATCGAAGATTAACTAAAATGGCAGGAGAATTAGGTTTTACTTACACTCGTTATGCTGACGACCTAACCTTCTCTGCTTCTGGGGAGAGTCTGCGCCACATTTGTAATATTCTCCGACGCACGGACTCGATCGTCACTCACGAAGGATTTACTGTCAATCAAGACAAAACTAGAATACTCCGCAGCAAGTCATCTCAATTAGAAGTTACTGGTATAGTTGTCAACGAGTATCCAAACATAGACAAGAAAACATTAAAACGATTCCGCGCTACTCTATTTCAGATCGAGAGAGACGGTATAGAAGGAAAACGCTGGGGAAACTCTCATGACGTTATAGCTGCAATTCAAGGTTATGCTAACTTCGTCGCTATGGTAAATCCTCAAAAAGCTGCTCAGTTTCAAGTACAAATCCAACGCATTAGAGAAAAGGTTAATTATACCAATTCTCGAAAATAACGAGAGACTTAGGGAACAGGGAATAGGGAATAGGGAATAGGGAATAGGGAACAGAGGGATTTGAGCTTTTTTTATTAATAAAAACTATTTCTTATCTCTCTAGTTACTTT